>NZ_JBWCCN010000017.1:0-186902 GCF_056279485.1 Pseudomonas sp. TE12508
ATTGGTTTGAGACCACGCTACTAGCGTGAACAGCCGATAGATTTAATGTAGCAACGCAGGCTACAAAACGTTCCATGCGTTTTCGCACAACCTGGACCCATTGCAGTCAGTCGGAGAAGATGGTGCAAAGGGTACGGTCGCATTTGGGGGCAGAGCAGACCTCTTAGAGACCTGCTGTCGAAGCCGGTGTGTGAGCCGACTACGAAGTGGATGGATCTCAATTAATCTTGGGCGCTTAATCATGACGATTAGTAGAAGTCATAGTAAATAGCCCATGTGCCAGTGGTGTTATTTTTCCAGAACATCAGGCTTCCGCCGTCCACCACATTCAAGTTTATTTTTGGGTCTGACGATATCTGGAACACGAACTCAAAATCATCACCCGGGTCAACGCCAGACTGGCAGAATGAGGGGTATCCACCGATCTTGTGTTCGTATGTGTGAGTCATAAGATCGTAATAGCTCTGTATCTCACCTGTCCGCTCAAGCCTGAGTATTTCGGCTTCAATGTTCGCCGGTATTCCGCCTCCATCCCATAGAGGAAAGTCCTCTGCCACCAATTCAGCCTTCAAGGGAAAGGGCTTGATGTACGAGCCCGCTACCGACAGCTCCTTACGGATAAGCACATCGTCAGCCCCATACTCTCTGATAAGCCAGTTGTTACCCATCGGCTCGAACTGCTCTGGAAAGGGATCAGAAACGAACAGTGTAAGTGTACGAACCCCTTTAAGAACCGGGCTGTTAAATGGCAGGCTTGGTAGGTGAAACTGTGCATACGGATGCAGCTCATCTCCGGCTTTGTTTCTTGGTATGACTTCATCTGGCCGGAAAAGAATTACTTTTCCAAGCCAGCTTTCCTCAGTCTCTTTGGTAGGTCGAAATCCGCCAGCGACGAATTTTGTGGCCGGCCTGGCCAAGCGTTGTCTGATCTCTTGAATTTCCATACTGACGCGAAGCTCCATTGCTCAAGAGTTGGGTAAGAGGGGGAAGTGAATGTTGCCTTCTTTTTTCGCGGAGTACACGCACGAGTCTTGTTTCACTTTGACCAGGTGTGCCAATGACTGCTTTTGGCCGGTTCCTGCCGGAGGTGACAGACAGGAGTCGGCGCAAAAGCGCTACGAAATCAGGAGCGACTCAGTCTGCCGCACTTTCCAGCATGTCATCAGCAGATAAGCTCTTCTGCTTCAGCTGCTTGTTAATCATCTTCAGCGGTTCGCGCATTGCCTGCTCCAGTCGAGTCATGTGCTGAATCATCCACTGGATCATCTCCGGCCAGTTCGATTTGTCGTACCCATCAACGTCTTTGGCGTACTGGATACGACAGGCTTTTTTGTTGGGCATCGGCAACCAAACAAGATTATGTCCAAACGCCGCTTCAATCCCATCTCTCTGTGCTTCCAAGCGCTCGAACACAAAGCTGTTAGCAGCGGCCTGACTGTTTTGTAGGCTAAGATTGACCCGTATTTCGTTCTTACCGAAGATAAGCTGATATGGCATACCGCTCAGACCTGAACCGGCGCTGAGCCAGTGATCCTTCGTTGGGCTGATGTTGTTGTACACAGAGCAATTACTCTGACTGAAGGCTTCCAGCGCTTGCTCCCAGAAGTCCTGCCGCAGGGTGTGACGATGTTTCTGTTCGCTGTCGACGCTTTTTTCCTCATCCTCCTTGGCCACCATTCCGATCATAAAATCGGAAGATTCAGGCGTGGGGATAATCTGCTCACAATTGAGGAACAGTTCGTCACCAGACTGATAGGGCGTCACTTTGAAACACTGGCAGGCGATTCCAAACTGACTGAGCCACAGCACCGTATTAGTAATTTCTTTGCGATAACGAGCGGCGACAAGGATCAACCGCTGTGTCTTTATCCGGTTGATCTGTGCAGCTTCCAGTCCGTCGATCTCCAGAAACTCGATCAGGTTGTCAGCAGCACTGGCCGCTGGCCGGCCGAACTCACGTGCTTTCTGATTTAAGTAGCGTTGGTATATGTCAATCACCTGAGCCTTACTCAGATTGGCGCAGTAGCTGGCATATTTTAGCGCCTGCCAAATAACGTCACGCCCAGAGTCGTCCAGCTTGTTCTCGATAATGACTAGGTTTCCCTCCTTATCAAGGGCTAAAAGGTCGAGGCGTTCGCGGGTATCATCGAAGCCGTCAAACTCCTTTTGAATGATCAGTAGTTCCTCACCATCGCCCTGGGCCAGTGCCTGTGGGCAGTTTTCCAGCCACTCTTGCAAATGCCTGCGCTCAGTGAAGCCCAGCTCCCCAAAGCGTTTTATTTCCAGCGGTGCAATACGGTTTTGGGTAGGGTTGATCTTAAACATGAGCCACTTCCTGTAACTGAGTTTTTATCTCCTGCAAGAACGGCCTCGCCAGAGATCATCTGTTGCCGAAAAGTGTCGTGGAGCTGAGTGAAGTTTTGTATTTCGCATCCGCTTTCGACCAAGAACTCAAGGATCAGTCCAGTCACGCTTGTGAGTGTAGTGGTCTACTAATCCCGGGCACGATGTTAATTTTTCTCTCTGCCTGAGCTGACGCCTCGTTGAGGGGGCCCTTCAGGCCTCCTCAACTTCCAGCCTCGAAAACAACACCAGACGTGCCATTGATCTCCATGAGGGCACCAGGACAATGATAAAGCGTTGAAGGCGTTTATTCGCTCTGAATCGTCCCTGATTTCCTAAACGAGTCCGATTGGCTGTTTTTGGCCGATCGCGGCTGGCTAAGCCATAAGTCAACGGTCCGAGACTGCAAGGGGACTAAGCCGGAAAGAAGGCGGCGCATGCGGCTTCCCATGGGCAGTGTTTTGTCGTTGTGCAGCATCTACTATGCTTCCCTAGGTGGGTTTGTTTAGGGCTACGGGAGGTGATGATGAAGATCAAAGAAAAGAAAGAAGTTGAGATCGTCAGCGACATCCTGTGCGATGTCTGCCTCGAAAGCACTCGCGTCGAGGGTCATAGCCTCCAATACGCCATCTTGCAGGCCCACTGGGGATACGGCTCCGCCCACGATGGTGAGCGCTATGAGATACATCTGTGTGAACGCTGCTTTTTCCAGGCAGTTGCCAGCCTTAAGCAGGAAAGACGTACCCAAACGATGTTCAGTGAAGACGACAAGAACAAATTAACTGACAATTTCGGCATGGTCGCAGTGGACGATTTTTTCAACGACGGCGGAAGCTCGACAGATAAACCGTGAACGAGACGATCAAGTTTACTCACCGATCCGGACACATGCGACTGGCTCTTTTTGGCCGATTGCTACTTGTCACGAAAGACTGCAACCGATCCAAATCAGACATTTGCCAACCTGAAGTTAGATTTGGCCACGTCAACCTAGGAAACTTCAAACTGCTGCCAGCCAGACGCCGCACTCGCCGCAGTAATATGGCGCACCATTGAGATAACTTCTCCACGACTGACAGCTTGCCCTTTTACTGCGGGGTCGTTTGTAAGACGGCTGGCGAAATACTGTCGCCCCTCGTTACTTATAGAGTACTGGCCGTCGCTATGCATCTCTAATCGTCCCTCCTTAAGATGGGTGCGGTAATTACCCATAAAGCGAGATATATCGAAGCACTCACCAGCCATCAGACCGGTAACTTCCAGGATGGCCTGCATATAAGCACGCATATCACGGGAGTTTGCGGGAGGTGGTGTGATCATTTTATTGAGAGTTACCATGGTCATCTCCTAAATAACAGCCTGGAGGTTCGAGTTAAAGCGGCTCATGCAGCACAGGCTGTCTTAAATGAAGCCATGGTCGGAAACTCTGCGCCCGGTGAGTGGAGCAGACGCGGCGTGTTTAGGCTGCATCTTTACGTACGCATCATTCTCCTGTTTTTCCCGTCTCATTTTGTGCTCTAGCCTTCTCTGCGATTAGCAGTTCGTCGAAGTCAAGATTGAAGCGACTTTCCAAGCTCTCTAGCGCCTTTCTGATGCCACGAAGGATATGTAGTTCGTTGGCGCCGAAAGCGTAATGTGCTGACGAGTATCGTCCCTCCCCCAAGACACAGTATGCCAGTTCTCCGTTAGAGTTTTTTGTATAGGGCAGACGCCCTTTGTATTTTTCAATTTCACCGTCTTTATTGATAAATCTCATTGGATATCGAAACTCCCTTCCCTCGCCCTCCCACTCACCTCCAGGCCCGTAGTTTTGTATATTTCCGTTATAGCATTCGTTGCCAATCTTGTACTCAAGATCATGGAGTAGCGCGTAGAAGGTAGATGATCGTTCCCTTTTCATAAATATCTCCTCTGACCACAACTCTAAATAGACATCAAGTGGGGCGATAATGCCTTCACGGGCTTGATGGATACCCACCATCTCTTTCGCCATCCCTGAATGGTCCGGGCATTGAGACGGCCTGGTGACCATTGAAGGGAGTTATGCACCGTTGACGAAAAGCCCAATCCACTCGATCAATTTCGGTAACAAACCAAGCATAGCTACTGATTGACCATCGTTCCTCCTACCGGCAGTTACTGGTCGGATTCGGCCTGTCGCCACCGTCAGCTTTGGGTCCAGGCTGTGTGAAAACTTTTTTGGAGCAGGTTTGACAGTCAGGACTGCAACGAAAATCGCGTTCCTACGTAAATTTACGACCTGCTGATTAACCAAACGCTGGCAGATTTTACGTAGCAACGCAGACTTCAAAACGGGGCATACGTTTTCACACAGCCTGGGTCGTTTTCTGCCCCGTCATGTACGCGAATCATGCTAGTCAAATCTGACGCAAATGATTGGTCAGGTCGAGCAGGGGGCGCATGCTTCTATTAGTAAGGCCACTGATACGTGGCCTCCTTAAATCTACTCATTAGCCGATCAAATTGCTCTCAACCATTCCAAGCAGGCCTTCAGCAACGGCGCCCTTGCCTCAGTTGATGCACCATCAGCGCCACGTAGAAAATCCTCTTGTTCAAGAATGGCTTCTTCGCCTTTTTCGTGAATACCGAATACATCCTCGATACAGCCGATAGGCCATACCCACGTAGTTCGGGCCAGAAGCTCTTGGTGAACTGCTTCCGCTAATTTGAGGCCATCCGCGTCCTGTGCGAAAAGCGCCCAGGTATCCGCCGCTCTCAATCCACCAGCATTGACGGGCAGACCGTTCCCACCCAGCGGCACACCTTGCTCTGCTCCAATTCTGGCCAACACGTCTCTTACTTTGGCCATATCCTCACCGTCTCTTGATAACCAAGACTCGGCACCACTCCTGGCGTGTGTGAAAGCAAAATCCAAGTCTGCAATTACTCCACAGGTGACACCCATAGCTGAGAGCACCGAAACGCCTTTAGGGATGCTGGAGCAGCTGCCTAGCGCCACAAAGCAGATGCGATCAAGTTCTGGCCTCGATCCATAAAGCCTTTCGTACACCAACGGCAGCAGACGCTGATCGGTTTTACCTTCACAAAGAATTACCTTCTCTGCGAAGTAGATGTCAGCAATGTTGCCTAACTCGAAAAGAGTTCGCGATTGAGCCTGAGCTTCCTCCATTGCAGCAGCAACAGCTTCGCGTAACTGTGCGCGGACGACAGAGCCATCAACGGGATGCCTACGAACGATGACTGTATCTGGAGCGTTATCCCTGCTGAGCATTAGGGGAGAGTGGGTAGTGAACACAACCTGAAAGCCCGCCACCGAAAGTTGTTTAAGCGCTTCTCGAAGCTTGCGGACTCCTTGTGGGTGTAAGAAAAGTTCCGGCTCATCAATCAGCAGCATCCGCCTAGAAATTCCCTGGGCGGTGGCTTGGCGCAAATCCGCCAGTAACCGAATGAGCGCCATCTGAATCGCTCGTTGTGCGCCACTTCCCACCTGATCAAATCGTCGACGGTCACCGGACGCCTCGTCGGTAACGTGTAGGTCTCCCGATTTAAAGAATTCTTTTACATCGATTGAGGGGACATCTAAATCCAAGCGCAATCCTGGGAAGAACTCTCCAAGGGCAGCGGTAGCGCTATTGTCAAAGCCTGCCAATACAGGAGATCTCTGATCGCCATCAACCGTCAATATGCGTCGAACTGCTTCCAAGGCTTGCGTGACTTCGACATGTGCTGTGAGGATTGGCGTCATGATTTCATCGAGCAGCCCGCGAATAGTGCTGCCAGCTTTTCCTTTTCCTAAATCCTCCGGCACATCGTCCATGGCTTGGATATGAAGAGCTTCAGGAAGCAGAGCAGAAACAACTGACGGCAGTCCTGTCGGGTACGCGCGCCAGGTTGTAGGAATGCCATTGGCGTCCTTCTCATCAGGTTGCCAAACCTCCTGAACCGGCTTGGAGGTGCCTGTGCCGGTGGTGCGGATCCATAGCTCTCCATTAACGCAATAGGGTTCAATAGCTAGGCGGTGTCTTGGCTCTGGAATTAACGCGATCAATTCCGGAGTAATTCCAGAAATACAGGCGCTGAGGACTATTGGCAACGCCGGGTCAGAAGCATCATTTTTAGCGAAGGCTTTCGGCGCCAGGACAATTCGGATTGCGTCTAGCACCGTGGATTTGCCAACGTTATTTTGCCCCACCAGAGGGGTAAAGCTGCCTAGGGATAAAGAGACGTTTTTACACGCCCGAAAATTCTGAATGTTGATCTGGGTCAGTCCATGCACTTCGCTTTCTCCTGATTTGCCCTGACTCTGGGGTGCCGGGGCTTCGGAGGTGGAGCGTAGAACCCATTTCTCTGGTGTGCTTTATTGATGAGGGATTTTCGAGTCGAAAAGTCGTCGATCAACACGGAAGGATCTCGAAAGATTTTTCACGCGCGAACGGCACAAAACTCCCGCGTACCAACCAGTGATGGAAACTCCTAGAGTTCTGGTGGATCCCAACCCTCAAAATGCTTGAGCGCGTCGAAATCACCGATCAGATCCTTCGCTTGGGCTAAGCGATCTAATACAGCTTGCCGCTCTCCTGATTCGAGAAGCTCCGCTTTTTGGGCGATGTCGTCGAAGAAAACCCGAATGCTGTTCACTTTTGCCCAGGTCTGAATAACCGATTCGAGTCGATCGCGGCTGTCCTGGATCGCCTTGAGCCGGCGCTTTTCCTCTTCCTTACGTCTCCACTCTTCCATCTCTAACTTGTGCCGCTGTCGTTCCTGCTCGTTCCGCACTCGTTGGATCTCAACCTTGGCAGCCAGCATCGGAGCCTCGGCGATCAGCGCCTTTATGATGCTCGGGATTTTGCCGACCAAATCACCAGGCTTGTCTTCAATCCAGCGCTGAACCCACTCCACACCGTAGTACGGGGAGTACACCTGCAAGCAGAGTCTGCCGCTTGGCATATCGGCGCTCATCATCCATCCATCTGGAAAATCGGAATGTCGCTTACTCACCGGCAGCGACGTCATTCGGATGTATTTCTTGTCTGGCCGCTTCACGTGAACGTATTCGCTGATCTCATAGATGGACAGACCAAATACTACCGTCCCGACGTAAGTCACCGTTGGACGCTGTGGCTGCCAAAGGGCAGGGTGGACGTATCTATTTGATGCTTTCTCCCGATGGTCCACGGACTCACGTCCCATGTGAGTCGTAGGATCTGATAGCGCGACCGCGAGACTTTTCTTCATCAGCGCCAAGTACAACTGATTAGCAAAGTCGACGGCATGGCTTACTCCAGAGCGGCTTACTATCAGGTCTGCCATGGAGCGTTTCGATGGACGAAGGTAACCTTCATCTGTTTCGTGGGCTTTCTTAAAATGCTCCTCGATGTCTATCAATAGCGGATGCCGACGAGGAAGTAGTGCAAAACGATCAGCCAGCTTACCGCGGCTCTTTACAGGGGCTTTTGGAAGAGATCGGGAGATTTGCTCGGGCACTCCATTCCTGCTCCAGGCAACGAGCGCACCTGGTTGGGCATCAGGGAGTACCGGCGGCGTTTTACGCTTCCCCACAGCCACTTGGGCCCAATATCCCACCGGAGGGCGGGGTATATTAAGGTTGGTAAAAATGCGTGCTAGGTAACTGGAGGAAACGCCATACCGCTCAGCTATTTTGGTCATGGGTGTAGACCAAGCCTGTTCGTAGAGAGACTCCCGAGTAATGGTGTCCTCCGACGAATCAGCAGTGGTGGCTGAGGCGTTTGGAATGTCTTCCATGCATGAGCTTCTTGAGGGTGATTGGCAAATTCAGTAGTGACCACATCAGCCTAGCTCAAGGCTTATGACGATTATGGGAACCCCGCACGCACACCAACACCCACAGCGCCCCCGATGATGAAGTTCCGGCATCGCCAGGGCCAGCAGCACCTTTTTAGAACAATCCATCATGTCTCCAAGGTGCAGAGTCATACACACGCATGGACCATCCTCCCGAAGTACATCGTTTCGGCCACGTGAGTGGATAAGACATGGGTTGGCCGTTTTCTGCTCTCATGTCAGGCAAGAATCGGCCAATTGCTGTCTGTCGCCACCGACAGCAATGGGTCGAACACGGCGCGAAGCGAGCGACTACACTCGACCAGATGGAGTCCTTCAGCGTCCAACGGCTCAACGATCGATGTCACCAGCACCTCGTTCAAGGGTGACGGCCGAACTTAGTGCTTACAAATCGAAGGGATGATTACCCCGACTATGAAAGCTCAAACACTTGACCTGACGAAGTACGGCGACTGCCTGCCCGGCGAGGATCGGTCGTTCGGCGGCAACGTTTTTTATGTAGACACGCTTCCTCCGAGCGCTTGGTTCAAGAACCTCCGGACCTCGATGTCGCAAGCGCATTGGAAGGCGATCAGTCAGTACGTGAGGGACCGGGTGGACGGGAAATGCGAGATTTGTTCATCGGAGCGACGGCCTGAAGCGCATGAACGTTGGTCGTTCGATGCGAGTACCAAGACGCAGAAGCTCTCCCGCATCATGTGTCTATGCAAGTTATGTCACCTCGGAACGCACTGGGGACTCACCGGTAACATTGGATTTGCTGAAGAAGTCGAAGCACACATTCGCGAAGTCACCGGATGGACTAAGGAAGAGTTTTCTTCACACTTGCGTGAGCGGAAAACGCGAAGACCCGAAGAGTTGGACTGGAATCTCGATTTGTCCATGGTGGAATTCGTCGGCATCAAGTTAGTCGATCCGAGGGCCACGGTTGCCCGTAAATGGAACGACCTTGCCACCACTGTCGAAAGGGCTTCCAAAAGGACCTGCATTACGTTCAGCGGCCGGACAGAGGATTTGTCGAGCCAACTTCGTAAAGGGTATGTCGCGCTGGTCTCTGATACCGACGACGACTTGTTGGGGGCAATACCCCTGACCGATTCGTTGATGACGCAATACATTGCGAAACTGCCCCAGGACATCGCGGACGACAAAACTGTCCGGATACCCTTGGCCCTCTTCATTGAGGCGCACAACAACCCGGTCGTCGTTCGAGATTCGCAGGACCTCATCCGCCATCTTGCGGATCGTGGCGTACCCAAGCGATTGGTTCCTGCCCCGGACTTTGACTGGATCGAGCCTGACCTTGCGATGGTTGCAGCCTGCTTGAGGGACGCTATCCTCTTCTCGGACAACCATTGAACCTAAAAACGGCAGTTGATGAGCCCAATGCAAACCAAAGCAAATGCTTGTCGCGCCGTGGGATCTGCCGATTCGCCGATAGGCGATTCTCTCCAGCAGATCGCCCAACTATTTGAACGAAACCTCTCATCAATACAGCGCATTTTGGTTTCGTTGCAAGCCATGGTTAACTTCTTTGCGATGCATACGGGTGAATGAATTATTATGGCTTCCTTTGGGTAAACAAGAATGAGTTAGGCATACTGGGCTTCACGCGTGATTGGACTTCCAACACGTCAATCCGATATCCACTCTCGCTCATGGAGTTTAGCGGCAGCTCAAGGTAACTGTTGGGGCCGCAGCCTATCGGTTGAGGGCCGAACCCATCCCACGTTCGATAAAGTGCCCGATACTCATTTTCAATCCCATAATTTTCGCCAGACAAATAGAACGAGCAGAGCCTTGATATCCCTTTGAGGATAAACTCTCGTTCGTATTTTTTCCGGATGGTATTGGTTAGATCAGAAATCAGAGGAATGGGTATTCCGGCCTTGGCTTCGTATCTGATCTTGCGAAAATTTGGGTTGGACGCAGTTACTTCAAGCTTGAGTCTGACGCCCTCGCAAGAAGCGAACGTTCTCCAGAAGTATTCCTCGCGCTCCTCAGTTAGGTCGGAGCCAGTGAATGATGCATAATACGTATTTGACATCAACAGGCTTCTGTATCTAGGGATGCCATTATCGGTAAGCTCTAGATAGCCTGTAAGGTTGTGAGTTTTGCAGAATGTATCTATCTCGCCTTCGCTATGCCTTTTTTCGATATTGGTAAGGCGAAAAGTCCCTGAATTCAAGATGGCTTCCGCGGACTTTGTGGACGTGTAGTGATAGACAACTTCGGAAGAGATACTAGGCCAAAGATGGTTGATAATTGCCTCTGAGAGCACTCCATTTGGCTTTACGAGGTCAGATACGGTTCTGTCGGTTATCGTGACGTCCGAAAGCGTTATCGTTTTGCTAATGCTATGGCGCGAAAGAATAGAATTAATATCATCAATGATGTTGTTTATTATCTTTAACTGTTCAAGTGGTGCCACATTAGCTCCAAGAAGGTATGTTTCAAAGCAGGCGATACATGTCGGATAAAGTTTTCGACACTTGTATCGCATAAAGTTTCTTTTCCTGGCGCCTCCTTGAGCCAATTGAGTCGCGCGCTAGAAACACGATCTGGGCAAAAGAGAAAAAGCGACAAGACCTACCTCCAAGGTTACGAAGTCGTCGGCAGTGTGTCTATGGCCGGTTATGGCCTAAGCACTTCCGTTCGTGATCGTCCGCTTTTGGCCCAGAGTGAGTCAGAACCCTTGTTAGCCGCCCCCACTCCGGAATGTTTTGCCCTACTCAGCCCAGGTCAGACATCAGTTGCTCAGATTCAGTATAAGATTCCGGAGATCAGCTGGCACGCCGACAACGTGGGCTAGAGGCTAGAAATCTGGGGGTTGGATCGACGGGCCCTTGGTGTGCAGTCGGTTAACCGATGTCCAATTTCTTCAATCGAGCCAGGCCTTGTTTGATATGGCCGGCGTTTTCACCCATGGTCCACAGTGCACCACGGACATTTCCTCCCACTTCCTGTGCCCCTTGCTCCTCAATCAGCAGGGTCAACTCCATAATGGCCGCCTCCAGGGCCTGCTGGTTCTCGAAAAGCCTTTCCAGTACATCCGACAGTGAATAATCGCTTGGCATGTCGATTCCTTTCGAGAAAGCCCAAGCATAGCAGCGATAGTGCCCCCAAATGGAACCTGCAATGATTGGAGTATGGTCAACTGGTGAAGCTGTCACCGGCTACTATCGGCCGGTTGAATCCACAACTCAAAGCCGTCACTCGCTAGCGGCAGCTGTCGACCGATTCTGTTGAAAAACTCCGAACGGATTGGTTCAACCTACACTGAGCTTGAAAAGCGCCCGATTTACGCGCTGCAAGCCCTCCTCGCAGGGCAAGCGTATTGCAGTGAATCGCTCCAGCCCTACCCACTTATGCCTGAGTCGTTATTCGTGGATGAAAACACCACCATCCCCTCGGATGATGTACCTGATCTTCAACGTATAGTGCAGCGCAAGCTCGGGCGCTGCCTGTTGCGTTTGCAACAATACGAACGGCAGCTGAAAGTCATAGTCGCGCATGGCGAGCTGAACGGTCCTGCGGATCGGCTGCATACCATCAGTGAGCAGAAGATTGCATGTGCCCAGAAAAAGACCATGGGCACGTTGGTAGGGATGCTGACCGAAAGCTTTCTGATGCAGCCGCCCCCAGATGAGGAAGAATCACAGACGGAAACCGATACTGATGACCAGATTTGGTTCAGCTATCGATACCAGCTGGAAATGCCAGCCGAGCGCTATGAGGCAACGAAGGTCGCCCTCAAAGAGCTGGTCGACCTGCGCAATGAACTGGTTCACCACTTCCTTGAGCGTTTTGATCTCTGGTCTGAATCAGGCTGCCAGGCAGCGGATGGTTTTCTGGAGGAAAGCTACGAAACCATCAATCGGCATTACCTAAATCTGCAATGTTGGGCCAAATCCATGGATGAGGCACGAGCTGAAATGGCTTCGTTTATGCAGAGCCAAGCATTTTCAGATGTGCTCATCGACGGTATCCGGGTGGATGGTTCAGTCAATTGGCCTAGCAGTGGGATATGCCGCTGTTTACGTGAAGCAGAAACCAAGCTTGCCCAAGGTAGCTGGACTCGACTGGAAGCAGCCATCCGCTGGATTGGTAGTGCCTATCCAGAGCAGACGCCCAAGCGCTACGGTTGCAGCAGCTGGAGGCACGCCCTGCACGAATCACGGCAGTTCGAAATTCGAAAATCCCAAGCTGATAATGAGCGTACTGCTGTCTGGTATCGCAGCAAGGTCTGCTGACTGGGAAACTGAATCGTCCTTCCTCTTGTAAGCGCGCTGAATGACTGCTTCTGGCCGATTCCTGCCTATCGCGACCGGCTGAAAACGACCCAGGCTGTGTGAAAACGCATGCGCCGTTTTGAAGTCTGGGTTGCTACGTAAAATCTGCTGGCGTTTGGTTAATCAGCAGACCTGAAATTTGCATAGGCGCGCGTTTTTTGTTCCGGTTCTGACTGTCAAACCTGCTCTAAAACGTTTTCACACAGCCTGGACCCGAAGCGGTCATTCGTAGAGTCGCTCTTGTAAGTTTGCTCGCTTATTTTCGATGCCAACTCTCGATACGTGCAATAGTGCAATCCATTAGCTCTACAATTTGGCGAGCGGCAGGTCTTCGTCCCGACATGCGCGATAGTATTTTGATCTAAGCGTTTCTAATTTACCGGCATTTTCTGGTCTAAACTCGCATTAGCATATCTCGATCAAAATACACAGGTATCAACTGAGGTTAGGTTATGTCCGATGACGGCTATGGACGCAGCAGGACAAGTATTTTTTTTCCAGTTTTTAGCATAGGGCAGGCAAAACTGGTGATTGTGTTGCTTCTCCTTTTACTGGTAATGGTCAGCGCCCTTGTGCCCGATACGGCTGAGGGGGGGTGGTTGCTGGTCCAGCAGATGATTTTGGTTTGTTACAAGGATATTGGGAGCATTAGTGAAGGCTCAAGGTATCCATTGGTAATAATGGTTAGTTTTTCTATGGCGATTATTTTGTCATGGGTTGCTGCTATTGTGATGTCATTGACTCGTCTTCACATGCATGCTTTACAACCTATTGAGAGTAAAAGCTATCTTGTAAGGGTTTTGAGCGTTGGGTTCATGCTACTGCTTTTGTTGGTCCCGCTGTTTCAAGTGTTGCCAAGTAGTGATCTACGTTACTCATATCATGTGCTTAAGACGATGTCGGGAAATCGATTATTGATAACTGGTGGGAGCGTTGCGTATTTTCTGCTCTCTTTGACGTTTTGGGTGTGGATTTTATTTGAGTTTTCTAACTTGCTGGGCCGGAGGTCGCCAACACGTAATTGAACTCTGCCATGGCCAAGCAGCAAGTCGCTGACCGTTTGCAGCCGATCGCAACTGGCTGCTTTTGGCCGATTTCCGCCTGTCACGACCGGCTGAAAACGACCCTTTACGGCCATTCACTGCTGGCAGGCACCTGCCACGGTTCATGAGCGACTGGCCCTATTGCGCGAACTATAGAGTGGTCAGGGCGAGCACGCCCAACACCGGCCAGATAGAATGCAATCGCACTGACGACTTGTTAGCCGCTTTAGATACCCCCGAAATAGAAAAGCCAGAAAAGTAAAGCCTTGCCTCTATGTCCCTCATACTCCGATTCACTTTCAAGCTGCTTTCGACAATAAAACAAACTGATAATGGCTGGAATAAATAACAAGCTGAACAACCATTGAAACGCATTTGTTGATTTCAAGGTGATCGCCACAAGTAAATTAATTAGAACTATGCCAATAATGAACAGGTTATATCTAATATGTCGACGCTTCATTGAAGCAAAGCTTTCCCAATCATAAATCAGCCAGTTGTGGGAAAAATCGTCGCATTTAGGACACCTAAGGCTTGGCGGAAGCTTGTCTGCGATATAATCACAGCTAGGGCATCGAACTTTCATGGCGATATCCTGACACTCTCTCATTCGGTGGACATGCCATGTCGCGTTCCTTGTCGCAGTAAGCGCGAGATCTATCAAAGGGTAACGCGACAGGGGTGACAGCAGGCCCGACTAGGTAAAGAGGGTAGCAGGACGGCCGATTTCTGCCCGTCACGAAGGGCTGCAATCCAAAGCAGCCGCTCGCCAAGGTGTACTTTCGGCACCTCCTGAACAGGGAGCCAACGTCCTCATCAGCCTATTCAATTTCCCCCTGGCTGTTGAGGGAAGCCATTGCTCGCTGCTCTGAAATCGGCATAAGCACTGGATTTGTGTCCTCGACATGGATATAGACAAACCAGCGATCCGGCGGGCAGTGAAGAATCCTGTGGACATCGAACAGCATTTTCCCGACTTCGCTACGAACCCCTAACGTTGTGTGATCCTGTCGGATTTCCACATTTTCAATACCGTGCTGCGCCATGGCTTTGCGAAACGCTTCGTCGATTTGTTTTTTGTTGCGGCGCTGATAGGTCACATGCATGTGGTACATCGCATAACAAAAAAATACGGTGAACGTCATCAATATCAGTTCGACGCCGAACCTGCTCCAGAAAGAATCGCCCATGCCAGGTAGTCCTGAGATAGTCCTTGGGTTGTACTGTCTGTAAACGTCTACCTACCCTACGTATGTTAATCAGGCGTCCATTCATGTTATGCGGCAGCAGCTCGGCAATGTCATTTGCCTGCTGCGTCGGCAGACACGTGAGCACGTCCTTCAAAAAAGCATACGAACCATGCCCGTTGAGCCGTGCTGACGGGATTCGACTCAGCATAGCAGCGGCTCGCTGGCCGCTGCTTAGCGGTTTCTGCCTTTCGTAAGCGGCTGAAAACGGCCAAAAGCGGACATTTACTACGCTGGGGTAATTCAGTGTTGGCGCTGGTGCGATTTTGACTCAGGTTGCTGATTTTGACTGACCCACATGCTGTCTCCGAAATCGCCCGTAAGGTCATCATTTTTTGAGTAGTCGGGTGGGGCAATGAATTCCGGTAGCCTGGGTCAGAATCGCACCAGCGCCAACACCTGGCCAGGCTAGCGAGCCTCAGTGGTATTGGGTCGCGGAAGTGTATTCGCTAGAATGAGAGTGTCCGTCGGCTCCGAGAGGGCACAGCATCGCTCAATTTTAGCCACGGAGGTTTGGGCCAGCAATCATCAGGCGGTTACCGAGGGAAGGGGTCTTCAGAATCATCAATCCTTTGCAGAATATTGATGTGTAACGATGGTGGTGATTCGCAGCTGTCCGCTGTTCGAACGTTGCAAACGCCGACCATGTAGCGATCGTCCTCAGCAAATGAGCCAAGCCGGCTAAATGCATCGAACAAGATGGCACCCTCGTAAGGTGACTGTGCGCCGAAGATGCCTTCCGATTTATCCTTCTGAAACTTCTGAAGGACCGGGTCAGCCTTACCAGGGGTGGCTGGCGCGGGTTCCTCTATTACTGCATCAGGGGCCGGCGGCGCTTCTGTGCAATCGGCCGCAACCGTCACCCGCATATGGTAGCGGGGTTCAAACGGATGGCAGACATCCGCTTCGATGCGCACCAGCACGCGCCCATAATAGTCGGTGGCGAGTTGCTGGGTGCCCAGGCAGTCTGGCGGAGCTGGCGGCGCGTGATGGATGTAGGGTGCCGGGAGAGGCGTTGTCAGCTTGCTGTGGTAACCCTTACCTTCGAATGTAAACTTCAGCTGCGTGGCGAAGTACAGTGTTGTCGACGCTATGAGGTTCGGGAGAGCGGTCGTGATTGTGTAGCGCTCAGGGGTGCCTGTTGGCAGAACTGGGATCGTCTCGACCAGTTGAGTCCAGAGTCGCTCGGAATTTGGATCTTCCAGGAGCTGCGCAGCCAGCCAGCCAGCCGGACAGCGGTAGAGGTTGGCGCCTGCGCAGCTCGTCGTCACCTCAAACGTGCAGCGGGTCAGACCACCTTGCACGTTGCCCATCGATAGGACCCGTGCGGTGAACGCACCAGTCGCGAGCGTGCCGCCGAGGTATCGTTCCAACTCTTCTTGCGCGAGGGGGCTGCGAATATCGGCCGACCATTGTCCTTCTGACGTTGGGCTGGGAGGCCCCAACTCCACGTCGTCTTCGGCTGGTGTGAGGCTCGGGTTGCGCATGAAAAGGGCAATCGTGGCGCCGGAGTAGACGGCAAGTGGATCCGCGACCCAGCCGAGCGTCTGGTCGAGGGCGAGGTTGACCACAGCCCCGGAGGGCATGTCCGGCGCAAGGCACTGGGCGGTGTGGAGCGGCAACGCAGTCCCGGTATAGTCAATGAGCGGTTGGATCATCTTGGCCGATCCGCCAGCCAGGCGCCGGTCCCAGAAGTCCCAAGCCTCAGCTTCGCAGCAGACGTCGCTGTCGAAGTAGGGAATGTCGAAGCGATGCTCGCGTTGCTCAATCAAGCTGTTGCCGCGCAGGGTCCGCGGCGACCTGTTGGGCCCGCTCAAGAAGCTGCCGGCTGGGACGTATGGCTGGCCGGTGATCGCGCTGTCCTCGGCGAGAGGGCGGGTTACGACGCAGTCGACCATATAGGGATCTGACGCCAGTATCCACTGCCCTGTGCATGTCACTCCCAAAGCGGGCAGAGCATATACCTCAGGTTTATCAGGCGCCGGACCAGGGCGCACCGCATTGGTGAGTTCGGCGCGCGATACCGGCAACGACGCGACTGTGCAGCGGGGCTTGATCAGCGTTGGGGCGAGCGAGGTGAGTGCGAACGCCCAGCTACTGTAGGCAACTACGGCGTCGCCGACCGCGGGCTGCAACCGGGCTTGCACGCGATAGACGTAAATCTCGTCGCTCGGCGCTGTTAGCAACGGCCCCCAGATTGTGTCGAGACTGGGCATTAACGCATGGTCACCGTCGACAAAACCCCACCCCATTAACGCAGCCGCCTCGAACTGGGTGGCCGCGATTAGCGCCAGCCCCGTGATCGCACTGGGGGCCTCGGCTTCTGCGTCGATTGCCTGCTCGACGCTGCTCCCGAGTGCGCGGAGCTCGTCCCACACCCCGTGCTCCAGCGAGAGGAAAGGCAGGCCCGCAGCATTAGTCACCCGCTCGGCAGCCTCGTCGAGTGTCAAGCGTGGCCAAATAGCAGCCGCGATCTCGGCGATCGGCTTGAACTCGTAGCTCAAATCGATATTGATGCCGCTAAGGTTGAGGCCGAGCACCTCCGGTACACGAGTGTCTGTCGAGAAAGACACGATTTTCACGTCGGCCCAATCGAAGTGGAAATCTTCGCCTGGACTGACGTCTGCAACGATTTGCGCTACTCCATTGACGTCAATCAGGGTCACGGTGGTGGTGGTCCCACCGAGCGGCAGGGCGAAGGAGACCGCGCTGACCCCAATACAATTCGGTCCGCGCACCCGAAATGTCCTTTCGTCGATAGGTTCTAGTTGCTGCCACAGCCTCGAAGGAGTGGGGCTGCGTGAGCGGTGGCCAACCCTTGGATCGAACTCTAACATCGCTTCACGCGATAACGGGCCAGCGCGCTCGACCACGAACGCTACTGGTTTGCCGAGGCGCTCGGCTGGCGGTGCCGCCATAAACGGGCAGCTCCAACGGAGTCGTATGCCGGCAGGGGGATCGGCGAGGACCGTCCGCAACCCGAAGTTTGTGGAATCGATCCAAGATGACGCCTGGAGTCGAAACGCGGGAGCACAACGTGCAGGATCCGGCTCGTTGCAAAGAAGATGCGTGGTCATTTCTACTTCTCCCACCAGATTTTGCCGACTTGTTGATCAAGTACCGTGACGACCTCCTCGAAGGTCTTTTTAAAATCGGCGGCTAGTGTCAGGCGTGGTAGCGGATCACATTCGAGCCGGAAACGGATGCGCAGCAACAATTCTCCTTTGGGGATACGGACGGGCACGCCTTCAGCAAGAAACAACAACGCGCATTGGCAGCCGTCAGGTGAAGGGAGGATCTTGAGTGTAAAGCGACGGGCTGCTGTACCGCCGGTATAGGCTGTGACCGCGGTTACCTCGATACGCCGCCAGTCGCACGGCTCGGAAGTGCGTATTAGTAGCGCGACTGGTGCAGTGGCCTGGTCCATCAAGATGCAGAGGTCGGAAGGAGTGGGGCGGGCAAACGGGCCCTCGGCCAAGGGATAGCAAGTGCCTGTGAAGACCCGGCACCATTCGAGCAGGCGCAGGAAAGATAGACCGGCCTGACTGCTTTCGACGCCCACTAAAGACGCGATCGATTTGGGTAGGGTCCAGCCTACGCCGATCTGCGCAGGGCGGACTGCATCGACGTCAAGCCCGGCGGGGTCGGGCGCTGTTGTAGCCGGCAGGCGTCGGCTGCCGAAAGGTCCAATTGCGCGTACGAGAGAGGACGCGGTTGAGAGATGCGCCGACGGAGAGCGGTAGCCTGATACGCGGTAGGTCCATTGGTCGACTACGTCATTTGCATCAGCATCCTGAGACCGCTTAATCTTGATGTCGTGAATTCCTTTGAGTTGATCGGGGCGAATCTGCAAGGTCAACTCATCCTCAAAGACGCTCAGCTGCCCGGTTTCAACACGCCACTCGCCGCTGGTCTTACTTCCGGCAGGCGTTTCCTGTTTGCAACTATCCACATGTACCTTTTCAATGGACGCATTGTCGTCGGTGCGGACGAAAAGGTCGGGGTAGATCATATGCAGGTAGCCGACCGACGCGCGGACCTGGCGGAAATGATCAGGATAATGGCCGAAGCCGTGACCGGCGGGATTTGGATTCCATCCGCCCACGTCGAGTCCGAAGATCCGCTCATCGCCGAATGTGGCATAACGCAGATAGGGCCGAAGCGGCGGCGGAACGACATCGAACTCCCGCACTACAGCCCATGGACTCTGGTCACGCGCGTCGTGTCCGCGGAAGCTCGCCTTACTCACGCCGGCTACGCTGAGCCGATAATGCCCAGGCGCCAGCACTTGGGTAGCGGGAATGTGTGTAGCGATATTTTCACTGGCGCAATAGCCAATCGCGGAGATCAGGTTTGGCCATTCGCTGTTAACGAGGAGTGGCAGCTGGGCTTCGGGGGCGGTGCGCTCGATTGTTATGGACCATTCGCCCTGATCGTTGCTCACCGGACGGAGCAACGTGGGGGCTTGGTCGGTGCCATTTCTGATGCCCACATAAGGTGCTCGGTCCAGGGGTGAAAGGAAGCGGAGTTCGCACTTTTCTACTGCGAGCAGAGCGCGGCCGCTGCCATCTGCAAGCGGGGTCGAGAATTCGACTGCAAACTGGCGCAGGTTCAGCGCGCGCTGGTAGCCGTCCGCCCATGGAACGGGTACAAGCCAGAAGGTTGCCGTAGCCGAGACCGTCACATCCTCGAAGCGGGCGATCGCCTGCCCTCCAGGCTGTGCTAGATAGGGCCTGGTCGGTCCCATGCCAAAGGTCTGAAGTCGGAAAGTCTCCTGCCGCCGGCTGGTGCTGGGTTGCGCATAATCAAAGCGCTGTAGCCAGCCGAGCGGATCATTGCAGGGAATTGCGAGCCGGCTGGAAGGAACCGTTGCCCCGTCGACGGCATTGAGTAGCCAGCTGGCGCGTACGTTGGTCTCTTCGGAGAAATCCCCTGATGGATCCTTGCGTTCGATCATCAGGGTCGTGAACCGGTGGTACACGTCGATCCCAGCGTCGACCACATGACTGTCGGCCGGATTGACCACTATATCGCTTTCGCCAGCGCGTCGCAGGAAGTCAAGCACGAACATCGTGTCCGGCCAGACCTTGGGCGCAGCTGGATCGAGCTGCCCAACATAGCCGCTCGGCGGATGCATTATCGCGAGCGGACCATCAATTGCGCTTTTTAGCGTGGGCACTGGTATAGCCGGTTCCATCTCCTCAAAATTCCAGATATCCACCAGAATATGGATGGTCGCGAACCAATAGCTGATCACGAAATCGACGCCCATTTTGAAGATGAACGGCTTTTTGAGATAGAGTTCGGTGATCAGCCAGGCGCCAAGGCCAAGCCTATGTCCAAGCGCCTCTAACCATAGGCTGCCGCCAATCGTCAACTTTGCTTCAAGAGTGATGGGGCTCCACCCTACGCCACCTTCAATATCGAACCACAGTTGGTAGCCGCCGTTGAAGCCGCTAACCCCCAATTCCGCTCGGATCGGACCTGTAGCTCGTACGGCGATGCCTTGACTCGGAACGATGCGGACGCCGCCGGCCAGCTTCAGGATGTCGAGCACCTTTACGCTGCAGCCGTACATATCGTACCCGCCAATAGCAACATAGGTCCGTTTTTGGTTGAGGAGTGATGCACTGATTTCAAGGCTACCCTGGAGTTTAAGTGCGTCCCCGATCCAAGGGATCTCAAACCGCTGTGTAGCTCGCCCGAAAATGGATTGCGACCGAAGATCAATGACACCGACAGTTTCGCCGGCGTCGAAGTTATCGAGAACCCACGTTTCGCCGCGAAAAATGATGGTTGGCCCATAACTCACATTTGCGAGCCCGTACTGCTTCATCTGTACGAGTTTGCCTCCACTCGCCATGTCCACAAGGAGAGCGGATATGCCGTAGACACGGATGTCCTCCGGCACGGCGAGCCATGTGTGGAGATCTTTGGGATTCTCAGCCCAATCGGCGTAACTTCCTGCGTCGGCCTTCGCCAGGTGCTCCATCGCATTGCCCGCCACGGCGCCGTCGAGTGCCGGGGCAAAATGCTCTCCATAGAGAAGGCCGATCCCTTTCAGTCCTACTCCTGTCGCTCCAAGCGGGATCGCGACTGGCGATTCACCTTGGACGTCGATCAGAAGCCCGCCCTGGTTTGTCTTTCCGAGAAGACCGAACAGGCTAAATTTAGGTGCGTCCCACTTGATGCTAACCAATACGATTCGGGATTGGTTGGCGACGTTGTCATCCTGCGCGTAGCCCAACCGGATCGTCTGATTCTTCGTCTTGCTGAGCTCAATATCTAGCGAAAAGCCATCGACTTTCAGCACCTGAATCGGAGGCTTAGTGTCCGTTGTGAGATTGACCCATCGGGCCACGACCAGGTCGACGCTTGCTTCACCAATCTTAAGCCCGGGCATATGCGGAACGGGATAATCGGTTAGGCGCAATTGTAGGGTTGCAGTATCCGCTGTGTTGTCGACGTGAACGACTTTCATACCAAAGAACTCGTGGCCCGGCTGAGCCGTCTTAAGTTCATCGGTCCAACTTTGCTCCCAGTTCTTGAGGATATTCCCGTCGCCGCTTTTCTTAAAATCATCGAGCCTGATGATGAGTACGATGCGGGAAGCTTCCTCCAGAATACTTGGGAAGTCTCCCGGGATTTCCGGTATATCCATGTCACCGGTGGTCATAGCAGCCCCCGCTTCTGATGAGTGCTAATGAGTAGCCCGCTTAATTCTGCCTATGTAGGAATCTATCCTATGATTTAAAAAGGCTTAGAGCGTTTCGCGATCAAGTGTATTAGCGGTGGGGTTGAACTTGGATTTCAAACCCGAATGCAACAGGTCAGTTCTTGGCGCAATCACCAAATTGCCCGCGAGAGCCCACCAGCCTCTGATTATGGTGGCGGGCTCAACCATCTAGGGGGGGGCGCCAATCGCCTGCCGTTCTGCGCTGGAAAGCCCGCAGCGAGCTACTCACGCAAGACGTATGCCCGGTACTTAAACGTTGGTACGAGAGAGAGCGCGCCCGTGCAGGGTGCCTTGGGGTTATGCAGTGACCGACATGCGTCAGCCCTGACAGCTATCACGGACATTTCCACCAGCAGACTGGGTTTGAACATCGCAGCTTCGACACAGGCCCGAGCTGGTCCTTGTCCTCCTGTCACCCAGGCTTCCCACACCTCGTTGAGGCCGGCGAAGTCGGCGTCGATGTCTTTGAGGTAAATGGTCACTGGCAGAATCCTGGATTTGTCGATGCCTGTCTCGGCCAGCAGTACATCAATTCTTGCCAGGGTTCCGGCAGTTTGCATCCGAATGTCGCCATCATGATTGTTGGCCAACTGGCCGGCCAGGTGCGCGATCCCGTTGTATGCAATGGGGGGCGAGCCTGCACAATACTACTACCACGCAAGGTGTGAATCGCCCCTAATTTCGTAGACGCTGAACGACCGCATTTGGCCGATTTCCGCCTACCATGCCTGGCTGAAACCAACCCCAAGCAGACGTCAGTCGTTGAGAAAACTGTTTGTAGCTCGTGGGATTTGAAGCGAGAGCAAGGCCTCAAGTGGTGATGCCAGGGTTAATCCCGAGGCTATAACCTCGCCAGTTCGTGCAATCACATCAAGAGTCTCGTCTTTAAACGTAACGACCCAATGTCTAGCACTTGAATATGGGCGGCTGACGGTTTCTTCTGAGCCAATAAGTTCGTTGAACGAGTAAGGCTGAAGGCCCGCCAGCACATAGGGGTGGCGTCCTAACCCCTCGTCCCCTATAGGCATAAGACGATGATCAATGAGCCCGGTAAAACGCACAACCGCAAGGCTTTCGTTCAAAGCCTGGAAGTAAGCGAGCCAAAGGTTGCCCGATTCAACCAGAAGAGCTGGTGATTCAGGGATGCCTAATGCGGGAGCAACGGCCCAGATTGAGGACTTAGCTCTATTCATGATTTCTCAGGAGTCTTAGAAAAGAAGTGGACGATACCATTGTGGTGCAATGACCGCTTCTGGCCGATTGTGTTGAAAAAGTCGGTCCTTCCAGACTGCCCGCGTACTGACTGCTGAAAACGCCTTTTTTGCTCGCAGCTACGCGAAATCTGAGCCCGGATTCCTCTGTTCAAAGTAAAGATCTCAATCTCAAGCGCGTACTTTTCGGCCGTGGAATCCATGGCCGACTTTTTCAACAGAATCGGCCGATTGCAGTCTTTCAGGATGGGCAGCAATCGGCCATGAGCGGACGTTAGACCCAGCGCTGGCAAATGGACAGCCTTGCCGATGCTGCTTTCGAATCTAAAAGGCAGTAGGGCTTGCCGTAATCTTTTTAGTGCTTCCCTACGGGCAAAATCGCGTTTGCTGCAACCACGTCTAAGCTAGCTAGACAGGGAACGGTGAGGTGCTCGTCCGAGCACGCTGACGCCTAACCCCTCCATTCAGTGGGCGTTAGGGAGTCAAGCGGCGTGCAAGAAGCTACCTCACTGCTGAACCCGAGTCGCTTATGGACTCGCTCTGAAGTGCTCACCCGCCCTTGCCCCGTGCCAAGGGAGCCTGGTGCCTATGCCTGGTATTTCCGTTGCATTCCGCCTGGAGTTCCGACGAGCGGGTGCCACACCTACCAGGACCTCACGCTCCTCTACACCGGCATTTCTCCTCGCCTTCCTCCTGCCAACGGCAAACCCCCGTCCAAGCAAAGCTTGCTTCATCGCGTTCGATACCACTTCCGCGGCAACGCGGAGGGCTCCACTCTCCGACTCACTCTTGGCTGCCTTCTTGCTGAAGAACTCGGAATCGAGTTGCGCCGCGTTGGGAGCGGATTCCGAATGACATTCAGTTCGGGTGAGATGAAACTGTCGGAGTGGCTTGAAGAAAACGCCTTCGTCGCCTGGTGCCCGCACCCAGCGCCCTGGTTGTTGGAGGAACACATGATTTCCACACTTTCCCTCCCGCTCAACCTTGATCAGAATAGGCGGCATGCATTCCATCCGAAGCTCTCGGAACTCCGGCGGACCGCCAAGGCCAAGGCGCGGGAACTGCCGATTGCCCGCTAACAGGTCAATCGACACGGACGTCCTATCGGCTGGCTTCGCCAGCCGAAGAACAACCCGAACGCGGCTGCACTGAGAAACAGCCGTTACGCCGTGAAGGGCTCAAGGAACAGAAAACCGAACCGGAAAACCGAAGCGCGAGTGCTGGACAAGGGAACACGCGAAGCGGGTAAAACCATCGAGAAAGGCCAGAAAATGGCGCAGAATCGAGGCTTACGCGAAGGAACACAACTGCACCACCACGCAAGCTATGATCGCTGCTTACCCCGGAGGTGGACACCATGCTGACCCAGGCGGAACTCGAAAAGATTCACGCTGACATTGTCAGGGTGAGGGCCGAGACCATGCGGCTTGTCGGTGCCGGAACCAGCTTGTCGGCGACTGAATCCAGCGGTACAACTGCCGAACCCAGCAAGCTCACGGCCTGGGAATTGTTCTGGTGCCCGGTGACCATCGTTGCAGGGATGTTCGTGGTCATCGGCGGTGCCATGGCCCTGATCATCCTTTGGAGTGACCATATACGACTATGCAATCCGCTTTGAGCGGGACACCCGAAGCTGATACACCGACACCGCCGTCATGAATGTTTCCGCTTCGAGGCGCAGCTTCTTCACTTCTTCGGCAGGCCCAGTCTCTTGCGCTTCATGGTATCGGCGTAATGCTTGCACCGCTTGTTCCATCAGCGGCTCGCCTGCTTTTACCTTTTCACCCAAGCTTTGGTCTTCCTCGCTATCCCTATCCTCACTTATCGCATTTCCTTTCAAACTTTCAGCTACCCGTCCTATCACGCCCGTCTTGAATCCCTGCGCGCATCAAAACAACCCTGATTGGATTTTCTGGTGCAGGATGGAAGCCAGTTCCCGACTAGGGTATTGGGCTTTCAAGCTCCGCGCTTTACAGCCGAGCGCATGACTAAAAGCACCGGCGTCCGTGAGGCCCTGGGCGCTCCCACACAATCGACAGCGCAACAGTACGCCGTCAAGTTTCCAGTGTTTGTTCCAGGCCTCCAGCGGCAGGTAGGTCACGGACATTCAAAAGCAGTCCTTTGGCAATGAACGACAAGGGCTAAGTGCGCGTAAAACCATTCACTATGGCAATGGTAGGCCAGCCTCCTGAGGGCTGGTGTCCAGCAGGCGCAAAAAAGTCCACCGAGTGTTTTTTTGTGAGGGGACATTTAACGAAACTCCATTATGCGCTGCCGTTTAAGTGTGTCCCGGAACACACTTAGCCGTGGCGGATCACTTCCGCATCCGCATCTGCATCTGCATCTGCATCTGCATCTGCTTAGGCAGTTGGCTGCCTTCCTCAGTGCGTGAAGGGCAAAAAAAACGGCCAGAAGCGGACAGTATGTGCCAGCCTGATCCACTGAACACTCAAGCCAACAACCCGCAGGTCTTGGCGAAGCGAATCGTCCGCCACCCCACCTGACCTCGGTTTTAAGGTGCACACTGCAAATTGCGGTACAACATCCGACCCGTTGCTAAGGAGTAATGCCATGCCCAGGCTCTCTCTTATCCTGTCAGAAGAGATCGACGATGCCCTCAACGACATTGCAGCGCGCAATGGTATTACCAAAGCCGAAGCGATTAAGCGTGCCTTTGCTCTACTGGTCATAGCAGACGAACAGAAGCAGAAAAAAGGACGCTTCTCTCTCGGCATCGTCAGAGAAAGAGACGATCGCACCCTTGAGGCGGTTTGCCGCGTGGTGGGTCACTGATGGGCAGTCGCAGTGGCATAGGTGGAGATGTCATCTGTCGAAAAAGCCCACAGGGGTTTAAACGCTACATGCCTCCGTCCCCTAAGGAGCAGGATCATGACGAAATCCGAGCTTGAACAGCATAAAGAGCAGATCAAACTGTTCTATGAGCAACAACGCGTCATACAAGCCAGGTTCAACGAGGAACTACTAGCCAGGTCCATCGAGCAACTGAAGTATCCCTACGGGCCTTGGCGCGAGGTGTTGTTTTACCCCCTAGCATTGGTCATCGACCTGATATGCATCGGCGTATTGCTTGGTTATGGACTGACCAAGCTTGTGCCTATGCTTCCTTGATGGCACTGGCCACCCGGTCGTGGAGAGTCACTGCCCTGCCCGTTGATAAAAACCTAGACTGGGTTCTCTGCAAACTGCTCTCTGGCGTTCTTGCAAGGCTTCAACTGGTGGGACAAATCGTGCCTTCGTGATAAACCCGGACTTGGTCATTCGCGCCATCATGCTGTTGTGCTCTGCTATCAGCAAAATATCGTCTTGAGCCATAAAAATTGCCAAACTGCTTGATCAAGCACGATTCTCCAGCTGTCCGCGCCGATGGGATCAAGCTCATGATTGCAGCCGGACGTTTACCGCTGCATTCCCGGTCACAGCCGGAAACCCTAGCGATGACGCGTAAAAATAATCAATCCTGCGATAGGCAGATATCGGCCAAATGCGGCCGCTCGGCAGATGACAATCGCGCGTTGGCTGGCAGCCCCTGCAGCGCTGGCGATCACCAGTGAAATGATGCGAAGGATGGCCACTGGAGAGCTTTTCCTTATACGACAAGCCTATCCATACGTAGCCTATACCCCGGCATCTCCCGGGCAAGTCGGTCCATGGTGGCCATCGCTTCGCCTGAGTTAACACCTGTCGCGGCATCCCCCGTGGCTGCCTAAGCTGCCGGCGGGCACCTGGCACGGGCTACCGAAACCTATGGAACTACCGCCAAAAAACTTACGTAATTGTGGCTAAAAAAACTATGTAAATTTTTAATAGAATCTAATCTTTGCTTAGAGATAGTTTTTCTCCGCGCGTCCAGAATTCCTCCTGCAACGTCAACTGCACAGGAGATGAAGATGCGCAGACGATTGAACGAAGGAACCCCGATTCCCCTACACGCACTGACAGTCGGTATGCTGGTCCATTTGAAAGGCGCCGATTTCGGCTGCGTGTGGCGGATCACGGGATTTGAGCGGGATGAGCACGGGGAGGTTTGGCTGCGACTTCAAACCCCCATGACCTTGAAGACCTCCAGGGCACGTGCGAGCAGAGCGCGGTACATACGTGCGCAACAACCTTTCGCGCGTCGGTTTTAACTTTTCCTAGGGATGCGGATACATGACCTCCAACGCTGAATTACCGCCGAAGAGCGACGTGTATCTCGCGACCACGATCGAGAAGAAGATCGGTAGCTATAGGAAGCATATGCCTGAAACCGAAAGGCAGACCTTTGCTCGCAATTTGGGCACTCTGCTGACATCGGCAAAAAGCAGCGGCATAAAGAAGAGTGAAATTGTTGTCGCTTCAGGAGTGCCCCACTTCCCTGAGGCCCCTGCTAACAGCCTGAATGCTTACTGCATTTTGTCGGATGGTAAAAGCAAGCGGGCAGCTAAAACGAGGTTATGTGCGAGCCCAGCCCCATATCTTAAGCTTGCACTAGCTGCTGCAAACCTGATGAATATGGCTCGACACGATGCCATTCTAAAGCTCACGGAAGGCTCTAACTATTTCAGCGCTGAAGACGAAATTGATGAAAGTGCGTTCTCACCCGCTCAAGCCGTATGGGAATTGCTCAAAGCGAAGCTAGCTGTCATCGTTGAGCGCCATCAGCTCAAGCAATACTTCCGTGAAGCCTACAGCGTGTCCGCGTCCTTCGGTGAAAGTCTGTTTAATTCGGGTGTTTGGGAGCAGGACACATCCTGTTCGCCATCAACTTCATACTGGCCTTCAGTCTATTTATTTACGATAAGCCACTCCAGTGCTCGAGCCCGCTGCACTATTGTAGAAACCAAATCTGACGTAGAAGGGGTCGTTCATTCTGTCGAGTCTATATTTCTTACACTAGGCTGGAATCCGAAAGGCTGGGTCGTTGGCTACCTAGAGATTCTTCCTGGATTAGCGGTTCAGTCGTATGAGCGCGGCGATCACACGCCACTATATAACTTCCGATGCTCAGGTGAGACTTTCACTGAGGGACGAGTAAGAGGCGTTAGCTTCTCTATAGAAAATGAAGGCTCCATTAAGGTATCTGACTCCCCGGGGAATTGGCCATATCGCTTACGCTCTAGAGTCCGATTCGAATCGTTGAGCCCGCGCAATCTCGCCTCAACCCTTTTGGACAGTCAGGTGATTTATACAACAGACGCTATAGTTGTCCCAGAAATTGATACAGCTTCGGTATTGTCACCCCCTGATTCACCTTTGGCCTTATTGGAAGCTCAACTATACCGCAGACCCCCTACTTGGCCTAAACGCAGCACCCAATACTTTCTCGATAAATTAGAAGAAGAAATCATTGACATGACAAGCAGCTTTCGAGAATGGCGTAAATCTCAGAGTGACATAGCTAGAAGAGACTACTTTTCCGAGCTCGAAGCCGCAACCTTGGAGCTAAACTCATTAAAAGGCCAAAGCTAAAGATCTGGCTAGACTCTGAACGTTGGGTAATTGGATCAAGCAGCTCGGCATCACAGAGACTTGAGGCATTGGTAAGCCAAAAGCTGGCACAATAAATTAACCATCAGGAAGTCACCACGGGCAGAAAGGCATGAAGTCCATAAACTTTGAACATCTCAGAACAAATTGGCCTGCTTTGTCGGATCTTGGCGGCTTCGCTGAGACTTACGCGTACCTCGATCCCCAGAGCTCGCTAGTAAAGCTGCGCTGCTTTGTAGAGAAACTGGTTGGCTTCATCTACATCGATCTGAGGTTGCCCGCTGAGCCCAACGCAACTTTTATGGATCGACTTACCAACAGTAGCTTTACCGCAGTTGTGCCAAAGGTAATTCTCGATAAGCTCCATGCGATTCGGATTCATGGCAACAAGGCCGCGCATGAAGGGAGCGTTTCAGCGAATACCTCGGTATGGCTAGTTCAGGAAGCGTATCACCTAGCCTGTTGGCTATTCATCGCCCAAGGTGCAGGCGTTCGCGACCAATGCCCTGATTTTCAGCCCCCTCAGATTCCGACTGCGTCAGGCGCCGCAAAGGCAGGGTTCAACAAAAAGAACAAAGCACTGCAGGAACAGATCGTCGCACAAAATATTCAGCTCGAAAGTGCCTTGAAGGAACTGGTAACCGCTCAGCAATCAGAGCAGGAAGCGCTGCAACAGGCTGCCAAACTCAAGGTAGCGTTCGATAAAACCAAGGTTCAGGCTTTCACTTCCGGCAGTATCAAAGCGACTAACACCCTTGATTTTAAGGAAGCCGAAACCCGCCGTCGCCTGATAGATAGCGAACTGCGTCTCGCGGGTTGGGATGTAGGTGCCAATGGTGTAGATACCGAACAAGTTACAGTCGAACACGAGCTGGATGGCCAAGATACGGCCAGCGGTCTAGGCTACTGCGATTATGTTCTGTGGGATGACGACGGCAAGCCGCTAGCGGTGGTAGAGGCCAAGCGCGCCCGTGAAAATGCGGAGAAGGGACGCCAGCAAGGCAAACGTTATGCTGACTCGCTGGAAAAGAAGCATAACCAGCGTCCGGTTATCTTTTACACAAACGGTTATGACGTCTGGATTTGGGACGATGTGCTCGACACCGTGCCACGCAAGCTCTATGGCTACTACAGTAAAGACAGCTTGCAATATTTGATTAATCAGCGCCGTCAACGTAAGGACCTCAATAACACCCCTATCGACACCGCCATCGCCGGTCGTCTTTACCAGATGGAGGCAATCACTCGTATCAGTGAGCGTTTCAGCGAAGGTCATCGCAAGGCGCTTGTGGTTCAGGCCACAGGCACAGGTAAGACTCGCGTGTCGATTGCACTCACAAAACGCCTTCTTGATGCCGGCTGGGCAAAGCGGGTGCTGTTCCTGTGCGATCGTAAAGAGTTGCGGAAGCAGGCCAAGAATGCTTACAGCGAATTCGTCAAAGAACCTCTCTACGTGGTTGGTCGCAGTAAGAAGCAGGATCAGCATAACGCCCGTATTTACATCGCCACTTATCCCGGGATGATGGGTATTTATGAGAAATTCGATGTTGGATACTTCGATCTCATCATAGCTGATGAATCTCACCGTTCGGTCTATAACGTCTACGGCGACCTGTTCAAATACTTCGATGCCCGCCAGGTTGGTCTAACAGCCACTCCTGTAGAAATGGTCAGTCGTTCCACCTGCCGCCTTTTCGGCTGTGACTACAAAATGCCGACTGCGAGTTATCCATTGGAGCAAGCTGTGGAAGATGGCAATCTCGCGCCGTTTCGCGTGGTGACCCATACCACCCAGTTCCTACGTGAAGGAATCAAGGGTACCGCACTCAACGACGAGCAGCTCGCTGAGCTAGAGGATCAAGGCCTCGATCCGAACGAACTTGATTTCAGCGCCCCTGACATTGATAAAGCAGTGTTTAACAAGGACACCAATCGCTCCATCCTGCGGAATCTGATGGAGCGCGGATTGCGCGACATCGACGGTCAACTGCCAGGCAAGACCATTGTCTTCGCCCGTAGTATCCAGCACGCCGAATTACTTGCCACTCTTTTCAGCGAGATGTATCCCCAATACGGTGGTAATTTTTGCCGTGTGATTCATTCCAAGTACGAGCGTGCCGAAGAGCTAATTGACGATTTTAAGGGATCTGGCGAAAAACCCACCGATGAGGTCACTGTTGCAATCTCGGTGGACATGCTAGACACCGGCATCGACGTCCCAGCGGTCGTGAATCTTGTATTCGCCAAACCAATCAAATCCAAGGTGAAGTTTTGGCAAATGGTGGGACGCGGCACCCGTCTATGTGAAAATCTATATGGCCCCGGCCTGCATAAGAGCCATTTCCTGATCTTCGACCACTGGGGTAACTTCGATTATTTCGAAATGGATCCGGCCGATGACGAGGGCCGCCCGAGTAAATCCCTGTGTGAGAAGCTGTTTGACACCCGACTCGATCTAGCGGAAAACGCCTTGAAGCGCGCGGAGATGGATCTTTTCCATCACACGATCACCCTTATTAAAGAGGATATCGACGCCCTCGACGACCGCTGCATTGCTGTACGGGACAAGTGGCAGCTAAAGGCGCAGCTGGGGGATACCAAAAAGCTTCAGCAATTCACCCCTGATACCCGTAGCCTGTTACGCAACGAAATCTCCCCGCTGATGCAGTGGCGCAACATTAAAGGTCAGAGTGAAGCCTTGCACTGGGATCAACAGCTTACTGAATTACAACTGATTAACCTGACAAGCCCCTCACAGATTGATGTCGCAAAACATCCCGTATTAGACAAAGTCAGACAGCTTTCTATGCACCTCAACCCCGTGCGGGCCAAAGCAGAGGCGATCAAGTCGATCCAGAAAGATGCTTTTTGGCAGGATGTGAGTTTCCAGGAACTGGAGCAGCAGCGTCTGGCTCTCCGAGGTATTATCCACCTGCGCGATAAAAGCGGAAGCCGTCCTATCTCCAGTGAATTGCCTGTATTGGACATCAAGGAAGACACAGCTGAGCTCCAAACCTCAGACCGCCAGACGCGTATCGTCACTGTTGACTACCAGATCTTCCGCCAGCAGGTAGAGGCTACCTTGTCACCTCTATTCGATACTGATCCGGTACTGGTCAAAATCCGCAATGGTGAGCCTGTGACTGAGGCTGAACTCGCCCAGCTCAATGCCCTTGTACACGTGCAGAACCCCATGTTGGATTTGGAAACGCTGAAAGAGTTTTTTCCCGACTCTAGCGCTCCCCTCGACCAATTACTGCGTACTTTAATTGGGTTGAACGTCCACGCCATCGAAAATGCTTTTACTGAGTTCGTGCAAGCCAATCATGTCAGCCTCAACGCCCGCCAGCAGCGCTTTATCGCTCTGCTGAAGATCCATCTTTGTAAATTCGGTACCATCCGAATCGAGCAGCTGTATGACCAGCCCTTTACTACGATCCATACCGAGGGACTTGACGGCATATTTACCGAGCCGCGTCATGCCAATGCGCTCGTGGCACTGGTGGAGCGCTTCGGCATAGCGATAGGCCACCGCCGCAGTGCAACACAGCGCACCGTGCGCACCTGATTAATTATCTGTAGCTAAGAGACCCCTCGATGATCACCGGCGAACTGAAAAGTAAAATAGACAAGCTCTGGGAAGAGTTTTGGACGGGCGGCATCGCCAACCCGCTGACTGTAATCGAACAGATCACCTTCCTGATGTACGCGCGCATGCTGGATATGAACGAGCGCCGCGACGAAAAACGTACCGAACGTACAGGCAGACCTTTTAACCGTCGCTTCAAAAACTTGGAACAGGAAATGCGTTGGGAGCGCTTCCGTCATTTGCCCGCAGAGCAAATGTACAAACTAGTCAAGGACGAAGTATTTCCCCACTTTAAGGATCTGGCTGGCGAGGGCACCCTTTTTGCTGAGTTTATGAAAGATGCCCAGCTTATGATTCAAAAGCCTACCCTGCTTGTGAAAGCGGTCAACATGATCAGCGAACTCCCCCTGGATAGCTCGGATGTGAAGGGCGATTTATACGAGTATCTGCTTTCGAAGCTCACTACCGCAGGTATTAACGGTCAGTTTCGTACTCCGCGCCATATCATCCGCGCTATGGTGGAGATGCTCGATCCTGTCGCCACTGACAGAATCGCGGATCCGGCCTGCGGTACTGCTGGCTTCCTCGCGAGCAGTTATGAATACCTGCTGCAAAAATACAGCTCCCCTGAAAGCTTGATCACCGAAACGATAATCAATGATAAGGGTGAATTGGTAGAGCAAAAAATCTACAGCGGTGACCTGCTGCATGAGCACCGTAAGCATGTCGATAGCGACATGTTCCACGGCTTCGATTTTGACGCCACCATGCTGCGCATCGCCGCTATGAACCTCGTGATGCACGGTGTTGCCGAACCTGACATCCATTACCAGGACACTCTTAGCCAGCGTTTTGTCGAGCGCTTCCCTAGAGCAGCTAAAGAGAGCTTCGACGTTATTCTCGCCAACCCGCCATTCAAAGGTAGTCTTGATGAAGAGGATGTCGATCCGGCACTCCTTCGGGTGGTCAAAACAAAAAAAACCGAGCTGCTATTTGTCGCTCTTATCTTGCGTATGCTCAAAGTTGGTGGACGCAGCGCCACTATCATCCCCGACGGCGTACTATTCGGCTCTAGCAACGCGCACCAGCAGTTGCGCAAGCACCTGATCGAAGATAATCAACTTGAAGCGGTAATTAGCTTACCCAGCGGCGTATTTAAACCTTATGCTGGAGTTTCCACAGCCATTCTAATTTTCACTAAAGGTGGCGAGACAGATCATGTCTGGTTCTACGATGTACAGGCCGATGGATTTTCTTTGGATGACAAGCGCCAGCGCATCAACATAGATAATTTACCTGATCTAATTAATAGTTTTAAAACCCGTGACAAGTCACTAGCAGTGAGCGTCCAGAACGATCGCACCTCCCAGCAATTCTGGATCAGCAGGAGCGAAATTGCTGAGAACAAATACGACCTGTCTCTTAACCGTTACAGGGAGCAGATACATGTGGCCGAAGAGTACGATACACCCAAGGTGATCCTAACTAAGCTGAAGGCGTTAGAAAGCGTTATTCAGCAGGATATGGAAGAGTTGGAGGGGATGCTTTGAAATTTTCCACCGCAAAACTAGCTGATGTTGCACCTGCGAGGTCTCTAAAAAAGAAGGTCACAGACGATTCTGAACTGGTATGGCACTTAAATCTGGATCAGATTGAGCCTCAAACAGGTCGAATCCTCGATGAGATAATAGCTCCTGTTAGCGAAGCCGGAAACTCAACACAATGGTTTGATGAACGACATGTTTTGTACTCGAAGCTTAGACCGTATTTGAACAAAGTCGTTGTGCCCGAGAAACAAGGGATCGCAACTACAGAGTTAGTGCCGATGATTCCTGATCCTGATCGCTTGGATCGTAAATATTTAGCATATTACCTTCGGTCAGACAAGTTTGTAAGTTGGGTCAGCGCGCAGGTAGCAGGTGCTAAGATGCCACGGGTATCCATGAATGTACTTTGGGAACACGAAATCCCCATTCCGAGCCTTGCCGAACAACAGCGCATCGTAGCTATCTTGGATAAAGCCGACGACCTACGTTACAGGCGTCAGCAAACCATCGATCTAGCCGACCAATTCCTCCGAAGTGTATTTCTAAAAATATTCGGCGATCCGGTGAGTAATCCGAAAGGGTGGGATACATTTTGCCTAGGTGACTTGATAACTAGCGGCCCCTCCAACGGACTCTATAAACATTCGAGTGAATATGGTGAGGGTACGAGAATCCTCCGAATTGACGGATTTTACAACGGAGTACTTGAAGATCAAAACAATCTAAAGAGGGTTAGGTTGTCAAGTGGCGAAGTGGAAAAATATGCATTGTGCGACAAATCCATAGTTATTAATCGAGTCAACAGCAGAGAATACTTAGGTAAGTGCGCCTTGATTGAGGGCCTAAATGAGCCGACAGTATTTGAATCAAATATGATGAATTTCAAGGTGGATGAAAGAATAGCAATACCAAGCTTTGTAGTTGACCAGCTCTGCACGCCATACGTAAAAGGCCAAATTCTTACTTCATGCAAAGATGCCGTAAATCAGTCAAGTATTAACCAGCAGGATGTGAAATCTATAGAGCTGCGGATCCCTCCTATGGTTGTGCAAAATAAATATTTTGAAATTGTTTCAAAGAGTAGGAATTCGACTAAGACAGCTAGGAACCAACTTGTGGAGTTCCAGCGCTTGTTCGCGTCCCTTAATCAACGAGCTTTTGCTGGCCAACTATAAAGCATGAGTTATCATCTACATGGATGTCATCGTATATTCGAATCTTCTCTTAATTCCGATGATTCACCACTTTGTCAGCGCATTCATCGTCAACTGCAATCAGATTTGCAAAGGCACGCTGATGCAGCGGAGGCTCGTCTCGTTCGGCAGTCTACTTTGCAAGAAAATTTTCGGTCTCTGCTACCAATCTTGCAGCCTTACATCCGTGGCGCTTCGAATGCAAAGAGGGCGAGGGAGTTGTTTTTATATCGTTCTATAAGTAATGGTGTTGTCGGGAATTACGAAGTTAAGTGAGTTTTCATAGAGGGGTGTAAGTTACATATGCGTATTAAGAAGTTATCACTTTCTAACTTTCGTTCTTTTGGATCTGAGCAGGTTATCGATTTTTCGCCAATAACTCTGTTGTTTGGACCAAACAGTGTTGGCAAAAGTAGTGTGTTGATGGCCATTTTTTATATCCAGCAAATTTTGGAGAAGGGCCACTGCGATCCAGTTAGAATTGACGCTTTGGGGGAGCGTGATATTGGTGGGTTTGCGTCTTTGGTCAATGGTAAAGATCTCAAAAAAAGCATAACACTAAAACTTGAATGCGAGGTTGGCAATACAATAGGTAAAGAATACGAAACCTTTGCTGATTGGGTTCCTGGCTACCTCGATAAGTTGGACATGCCAAATGTTGCGGATGACACGGAAACATTCGCTATTGAGCTTGAAGTGGCTTGGTCATTCTTAATGAATAAAGCTTATGTGAAGCGTTATACAGTGGCATTGAATGGCATTTTTGCGGGGCAAATAGAGGCGGATAAAGGGCTCAAACAAGCAGCGATTACCGCATTGAACTTCACCCACCCACTACTTTTTCCTTCCAATCATGAAGATTGGGTCATTAGGAGCTTTGAAGACGGGACGTCCGTGCATCCTAGTCAGCTGTCTGAAGAGCAGAAGGCAAATGGTGATTACCTTGAAGAAGCTAGCGGTTGGCACTCGGCTTTTCACTTCGAAATAGACACAAACACTCCCTTTGTCGAAGGCTCGGTAAATATCGAGAATATCGAGCACGAATGTAAGGCCATATCGGTCAAGACTTTTTATGGTGCCATACCGCCACATGGCCACATACTTGAAACGAACATCGTGGAGCCTCTTCGTTCTGTTGAAAATACGCGCGAAGGGGACGAGTATCTTAATAAGTTAGTTTGTCATCGTGTTTTAACACAAATATTTGTATCACCTTTGGACAAAGTGCTAGAGATGCTTCGTAAAAGCGTCTGTATTGGTCCTCTTAGAACTATTCCTGGAAGCTCATTTGTTCCAAACCCTCATCCTGTGCAGTCAAGTTGGATCGACGGAACCGCAGCATGGGATTTGCTACATCGTTGTAACGCTGAGCTTAATGAGCCTGTAAATCGCTGGTTATCCGGAAAAAATGGTTTTGATAGTGGATATGCGTTGGCATCTGTAGTCAAAAAAACCTATGTAGAGGTGAAGTCCGACAAGAGCCATGATCTTGATCAGATGAAGGAGCAGTTGAATAACTCAATAAAATCAGGCAAGCCGGATTCGGATTTTGATGATATGAAATTCTCTGAAGCTGCGGTGTTGTACGATCAAAAAAAATGTATCACCCTAGCGCCCAATCAAGTTGGTTGCGGTATTTCACAAATAATTCCCGTTGTCACGGCTGCTCACTACGTCACCGATGGCTTAGTTGCGATTGAACAACCCGAGCTTCACATTCACCCAGCTTTTCAGGTTGAAGTTGGTGATCTCTTCACACAGTTGGAAGTTGATCCTGGCCGCAGGCCAACTTTTTTGATTGAGACACATAGCGAGCACTTGATGCTCAGGATACTACGACGTATTCGCGAGACTACTGATAAAGAACTTAGAAACAGTTTGCAAGAAGTAAAGCCATCGGATATCGCTGTTATCTATCTGGAAGCTCCGGATGGGGAGGTCGTTGTTCGCCGGATTGAGATTGATGAGGACGGTGAATTTATACAACGCTGGCCTAAGGGCTTTTTTGGTGAGCGTCGTAGGGAGCTAATGTAATGCTATACGAATTTGTGGTTGAACCTTGTTTACTCAATGAAGTTGCTCTATCCCGTCGAAATTACCGTCAATTCTTGGAGCTCTTTTCTCTAGGGGCTCCTCAGGTCATCAGTGATTACCCAAAATTAAAAAATATCCGAAAGCAGGTATTTAGGCTTCAGCCTGATGGAGCGCATGAATCGGAGAAACAAAGACTTGAAGAGCTTGTGCGATTTTTAAGCGAGACACCGAGGGTGAAAAGGGAGTCTGAGTATGACGGCAGTGATTGGTTGAAAAGTGTTGAAAGTGAAAATGTACGCGTCGCATTTGATCACGTGGTGAGCGCATTGAATCATGGAACTTTACCTACACTGAGATTAGAGCAGCTGTTCGATGGCGAAATCACTTACCCAAATCAGTTGCTAGTAAAGAGAGTTGCTTCTGATATGGCAGCAGCGGTTGCAAACATTCTTCGATTAGCAACGACGATTGTTTTTGTGGATCCTTATTTCAATACGCAGCCTACAAAGTGGCAGCCTTTGATTCATTTTCTTAACACCGCCTTGGCAAGAAGGCCGGGTCCTGCGCCAACACTGGAAGTGCTTTTTAGTGGTGATAAGGCAAACATGGCAACTCCTGCATTCTTGAAGGCAAAACTGATCGCTGAAGAACCAGTGTTGGTAACTCGGTGTAATGTTACATTCAAGTCAATTAGAGAGCTCGCAAATGGGGAGAAATTACACAATCGGTATGTTTTAACCGATATTGGTGGAGTTTCTTTTGGGATAGGCCTTGATGAGGGGAGCGAACACCATCGGGACGATGTCGCGCTACTAAATGAAAGAATTTATCGGCTTCGGTGGCATCAATACGCCGAAATGAATGGATTTGAGGTTGTAAGCCAAGCCTCCACTTGACTACCTTAATTTTTCTGGATACCGGAATTAACTATCCGTATAAGCATCGCATTTATCAGCCAGCCCACGGAGACGTTATTTTTTCGCAACTCAGCTCGTTGTCCAAAGCAGAAAACGGTTCGAAGGAAAACGGAGCTTCTGGCGCAGTTATTCTCTGTTAATCATCCGACCCGTTTTCAGAGTTGTTCGTCGAGCTTCACTAAATCACGCGCTGATCAAACCTCACCACCTAGGCGCTGATAGCGTCGCTCAAATGCCTCTGCGCCGCCCTCCATCACCTGGCATACCTCTTGGCGCATGTCCTGTTCCTGCAGAGAACCTGTCTGCTTCACATGGCACTGATGGTTAAAGTCCAGGACATGGATAAGTTCGGCATCTCCGTTTACCACGATGTTAGGATTGTGAGTCACGATAATTAGCTGGCGGCGCTGCTTGTTAGAGCGAATCTGCTGGACTACCAGTCCGTAGATAAGATGATTATCGAGGTCGTCCTCGGGCTGGTCGAGCACTAACGGCTCACCGCCATGTGCCAGCAAAAAGGCCAGCATTGCTGCCGCGCGCTGTCCCGCAGAAGCTTGTCCAATGGACTGGAAATCCCGACCGTTACCTTTCCGACTGTATTCCACCTGCAGACCGTCCTCAGGGAACCAGCATAGCAAGTGATCCATATACTCGGGTCTTCGATCAGTTTCAGCTTTCAAAAACTTATTGAACCACCCTCCAAATTCAGCCTTGCCACGACATGCCTGCGTCAATCGTGCCTTCAAAGTCTTCAACGATTCTTCCAAGCTTGGCGTATCGCCGAGAAGCTCGGCCACGACCATCAGATCCGCTATGAGACCCTTCGCAGACGAACCTTCCTGCTCCTGGTAAATGTCTTCTGCATACTTACCGTCTGGAACACCAAGCGCTTCGCGAAGCGATCGTTCGATTCCCTGCGAATCCCGGCCATAAGGTGTGAGCTCGATTCGCACGTAGGGATTGTCGTGAAGTGTGGCATGCAGAAACGCGCTGCGTTGAGCACTGATTGCTCGGCGCGCCGACTGAACTTCCTCCAGTTGTGACATCGCTGTTTTACGTAGCTCAGCGTGTAGCGTCTTGAGAGTGTCCAAATTCCTCAGCTCGGTTTCGAGCCGCTGTTTTTCTTGAACCAAGCGTCCATATTCGCTGGGATCTTTGACTCCCTGCTGCTGCAGATTCGCCTTAAGCTGATCGTAGGCTTCTTTGGCAATCGCGACTCGAGTAAACCAATCCGAGGATTCTAGATCCCCCTTAATGGATTGCCCAAGGGTTGCTAAATTTGAGGCGGAGTCCAAAACGTCCTGCCTCGTTTTGTCGATGACGTCTTTTAGCGTCTGCAGAAACGCTAGCGCTGGGCTGTCATTATTGGCATCAAAGAGCTGTGTATCTAAATGTTCAGGCTGTAAGCTAGCCGCGACGGTTTTTAATTGAGCGGCAAGCTCAGTTACCGCTTCAAAATGGCGCTCAAGCTCGCGGCTTTGTTGGTTGGTTCGCTGGTAATTTTTCAATACCACCGTGTGGTCAGCACCTTCGAAGCGGTCAAGCTTTCGCTGTAGGTCGTGCAATGCGAGCGTCACAGATTCAAGGCTAGATAGCCTTCCCTCCAGTTCTCGCATCCGTGCTCGAGACGCGAGAAACGCGCTTTTTGCTTCATCAAGTCCTGTTCGCTGCAGACGGATGTCAGCAGCATCATCGATGACCTTTAGCAAAGCTTGCTGACTGTCCCCAGCTAGCGCAGCGATTTGTCCCTGACTAAAGAGTCTTACCGGGAACCGCTGCTCATTAACAACCTGACTGTCCGAGGGAGTGAAATCGCAAGTAAGTACATTCCATTCTTCCACCCTGATCTCGTGATCGTCTTTGCGCCACGTGAGGCGATACGGCGAACCGCTCCGATGAATCTTTACATGTACAACCGTATCGTCAAGTAAACCGCCATTATCATTTTTGGTCTTGGCGACAGCGTTGAATTTGTTAAAGGTCTGTCCGGCCTCCGATGCCAGAGACAGTTCCTTTTCCCTTCGGTATGCCAAGCGAAGGGCATGCACGATGGTGGATTTTCCTGTACCCCGACCACCGATTAGTGCATTGAAATAGGGGTTGAGTGGCAAGCAGGCGCCCGCTTTGCCGCGCCCCATATACCGAGCATTACGAATCTCAATAGATTCTATGAAATGCTCGGGCGTATTAAAGGGTGCGAATCCATTGCTTTGGTCGTTACGGCGAACCGAAACCTCCTGCCCGTCCAGTAGCGCCAGGCGCAGTCCTTCGACAGTAGGTTTGGCCATCTTGATCCAAGTAAAGCGCGAGCCAGGAACCGCTGAGCCTTTGAAGCTATGGCAGTCACTTCCAACCACACTGGCAAAGCGAAGCTTCAGTTCTTCTAGCACTATGGGATACGAGGTGCTTCCCGCTGTCCATTCCAACGCTAGGATGCCCGGCTCCTGTAGAACCTGCTTGACGGTATTGGTATCCAGCAGACATTTGCGTGTACCCGACTCGACTTGCAGCAGCCCTTTGTCACCTTCCACATGGGCAGGAATCGCTATCCCACCTTCTGCGATAACACGTTCGATCACCTTGGCTGCACCCTCGCGTGTTACGCCATCACTGTCGCCACGGGTACCCGCATAATCCACTTTTGCGAGCAAATCACTGATAGTTTGGCTGGAAGCAGACGGATCGAAGATGGCCAGCAGATGGAAGCCGCCCTGAACGGAGATCTCTACACCAGGGAATACGTGGAGTTCGCGAAAACCATCAGGCGCGTTATCAGCATCGGCCTGACGCTTCATTTCGGCGTATGCGGCCTTGAGTCGGTCAACCCACTCGCCACTATTGTGATCAGTGACTGCCACACAATCGATTCCTGCAGCCATGTACTTGAGTAGCCATTTCTGCGGCGTCAATTCATCGGGAGTCCCAATCGCGGCTTGCCAAGCATTCGTATCCTTTGATGCCGGGGTGTGGGTGTGGAAATCGAACTTCCACCAGCGGGCGCCGACGAAGGGCCAAGCCTGATTCATATTCTCTCCTTGTTGGCCATCCTTTACCGGCTTGGAAACCAATGGCGCTGGCGTGCATTTTTAGGTGGCACCATCCCAATAATCGTATCGTTCAATCGCCTATTACGACTAGTGATGTGACGCGATTCAGTAAGCTTTGGATATGGCCGATCTTTGTAACAAAGCATGCAGGTCCAATCCGATGCGATGGGTCTTGCAAAAGACTAGTAAGCCCACCCCATCCGCCAGCGGTATCAACATAAATTCAACTGCCTGAATGCTTGGTGTGGTGCATTTTTGTAAACATCTCGGCGCGTTTCGAGCGTTTATTTCCGCTTTTCGAAACCTTGACTCTCTGAGGGTGCTATTTCCTCTCTTCTAATTGGGTTTGTTTACATATTTTGTCAGCATAATCGCATAACCCGGCGGGATGATCGTAATGCGCGTGGTGAGTGCCGCCGGCCAAGTGACAAGCCAAACCATGTTCCAGTGCCTGTTCGGCCGCCAGCAGCGAACCGCCGACCGCTCGCACCGTGCGCCGGGCCAGTGCTTCGCTCCAGGGCAAGCCGAGGCGTCGTTGATCTTCGCGGGACAATTCGCCGCCCATGTAGCGTTCGATATACGCAGGGTCATGGGCGAGGGCGAGAATCTCTGGCGGGCAGAGGTCCGGGCGCAGCAAATCAGTGTCGCGGGTCAGCCCACTGTCCACCAGGTGATCGCGCAGCAGGCGAAACTTGTCCATGGGGAAGCGGTGATCCGCCGGGAACTCGGGGCTGTAGTCTTCGTGGTAGATCAGTGGCAGGGGCATGGCGGATTTATACAGGAAGGCATGTAGGAATGAGTGAACGATCCTACCAGCGATGTAGACTTGCGGCATGGAAACGGGGGAGGAGGCACGATGGAGCCGATACTGGAACTCGAAAGCGCACGACTGTTGTTACGGCAGTGGCGTGATGAGGATTTGCCGGCGTTTGCGGCGATGTGCGCCGATCCACAAGTGATGCGTTATTTTCCGGCACCCTTGAGTCGACTGGAAAGTGCCTCGTTGATCGGGCGGATTCGCGGGCATTTTGCCGAGCATGGTTTCGGCCTCTGGGCACTGGAGCGCAAGGACACCGGGGCGTTCATCGGGTTTACCGGGCTGGGTGTGGTCGGCTTCGATGCGCCATTTACGCCGGCCATCGAAATCGGCTGGCGTCTGGCGCGCGAGCATTGGGGCCTGGGCTATGCCGGTGAAGCGGCGTGGACCGCTCTGCGCTGCGGGTTTGATCGGTTGGCGCTGCAAGAGGTCGTGGCATTCACCACCAAGACCAATCTGCCATCCGAGAAAGTCATGCAAGCGATCGGCATGCACCATGCCCCCGCCGATGACTTCGAGCACCCGCGGCTTGCAGCCGATCATCCGCTGCGCCCGCACGTGCTGTACCGCATCACCCGTGAGCAATGGCTGCAAACCTTGCATGGATAAGCAGGCGCGGACGTTTACAATGGCCCTCATGTTGAAGCGGGCCATAAACTGAATCGACCGCCGCAGCCAAGACTGCGCGGCATTGCGTTGTGTGAGGAGAGTCTGAATGAGCCAAGTGTTGGAAGATCTGGTAGACCTGCTGACCCTGGAACCGATTGAAGAAAACCTGTTCCGTGGCCGCAGCCAGGACCTGGGGTTTCGTCAGTTGTTCGGCGGTCAGGTACTCGGCCAGTCCCTGTCGGCGGCCAGTCAGACAGTCGAGCCGGCGCGCCATGTGCATTCGATGCACGGTTATTTTCTGCGCCCGGGCGATGCCAAATTGCCGGTGGTGTATCAGGTCGATCGGGTGCGCGATGGCGGCAGTTTCAGCACACGCCGGGTGACGGCGATCCAGAAGGGCAATCCGATTTTCACCTGCAGTGCCTCGTTCCAGTACGACGAAGAAGGCTTCCAGCACCAGACTGAGATGCCGCAAGTGGTCGGCCCGGAAAACTTGCCGTCGGAGCTGGAACTCACCCAACAGCGCGCGCACCTGATCCCTGAACACATGCGCGAAAAACTGCTGTGCCCGAAACCGATCGAAGTCCGGCCGGTGACCGAAAAAGACCCCTACAACCCGCAGCCTGCCGATCCTGTCAAATACGTCTGGTTCCGCGCCGACGGTGCGTTGGCTGACACCCCGGCGCTGCACAAATACCTGCTGGCCTACGCGTCGGACTTCGGTCTGCTGACCACCTCGATGCTGCCCCACGGCAAATCGGTCTGGCAGAAAGACATGCAGGTCGCCAGCCTCGATCACGCCTTGTGGTTCCATGCCGACCTGCGCGCCGATGACTGGTTGCTGTACGCCATGGACAGCCCGTGGGCCGGCAACTCGCGCGGATTCTCCCGGGGCAGCGTGTTCAACCGTGCCGGGCAACTGGTAGCTTCGGTCACTCAGGAAGGCTTGATTCGTCATCGCAAGGATTGGGCATGAGCCTGGCTGAGGTGCGGCACTGGGTGTTCGACATGGACGGCACCCTGACGGTGGCGGTGCATGACTTCGCGGCGATTCGCGTGGCGTTGGCGATTCCCGCCGAACACGACATCCTGACCCACCTCGCTGCGCTGCCGGCCGATGAAGCAGCGGCCAAACACGCGTGGCTGCTGGAGCACGAGCGGGATCTGGCGTTGGGTTCGAAACCGGCGCCGGGCGCGGTGGAACTGGTGCGTGAGTTGGCCGGGCGCGGTTATCGCCTGGGCATTCTCACGCGCAATGCTCGTGAGCTGGCGCATGTCACGCTAGAGGCTATCGGCCTGGCCGACTGCTTTGCGGAAGAGGATGTACTGGGCCGCGATGAAGCACCGCCCAAGCCGCATCCTGGTGGGTTGCTGAAACTGGCCGAAGCCTGGAAGGTGCCGGCGAGCGAAATGGTGATGGTTGGTGATTACCGCTTCGATCTGGATTGCGGCCGGGCGGCGGGAACGCGGACGGTGTTGGTGAATCTGCCGGATAATCCTTGGCCGGAATTGGCTGATTGGCATGCTGCCGATTGCGTGGTGTTACGAGAAATGTTGTTGGCTTGAAGGCCCCATCGCGAGCAGGCTCGCTCCCACATTTTGATTTGCATCCGACGCAGATCCACTGTGGGAGCGAGCCTGCTCGCGATGGCGTCAGATCAGACACCGCAAAACTCACTGTCCGAACAACACCTTCTGCCCCTCAGGCGAGGTAAACATCCCATCCCCATTGTGCCCGACCCCAGGCACTTCAATGAGCTGCTGACTCAACCCTTGCGGATGGCGCCGTTTCAGATAATTGAAATAGTTGCGCCCACGAATCAATCGAGAAGCACCCTGGGCTTTGGCCTCGCAACTTTTATCCAGCGCCGGATGATTCGGGTCGACGTCCTGCTGCCCGAGTAAGTAAACGATGTCACGTTTGACATAGTTTTCTTCAAGTTGCGCAGGTGTTTGCCCATCGGCATAGGCGGGAAGATCGGCCAGCCCGTACTTCCAGCGATTGAAATTCGGACACCCCGCGTGACTGAACGCCACTGGCCGTTGCTCATTGAAGTAGGCATACGACGAAGGATTGGCGATCACATAGCGCACTTTCACGCCCTCCGCGTCGAGGGCTGGCTGAGGGTGACCCAGCAAGGCATAACGCTGAACCACCTGAGCGCCGCCGGAGTGACCGGCGATGACGATTTGCTTCACGTCCGGAAACTGTCGCCGATCACCCAAGCGAGCGATGATTTCGTCGAGCGCCGCATAGGCGCTCAGCGTAAACGGCGCGGTGGATAAACCGCCGGCCATCCAGTCATTGCCTTGCCAGCGTAAAACGCTGTCAGGTACCGCATGGCTCGCGACGTCGGTTTCGTTGAGAAACTGCGGGGCGAGTACCAAGGTGTTCGCGCTTTGCCCGGCCTGCTCGGTAGCGCGTTCGGCGCTTTGGCGATAGGTTTCAGCATCGCGTAATCGACCATGGACGATGATCACCACACGTTCGATTTTTTCCGGTGTCGGGCCCATGCTCACCGCGATTTCCCCGGCGCTCAACAGCAAGCGCCCGGAACTGATCGCCTTGACCCCTTGCTCGGCAGCCTGGGTGCTTGCGCAGGTGATTAACAGAACCAGCAGCCACTTACGCATCACAGATTCTTCGCGGCAAAGGTGTCGCACTGGCTGACCTGGCCCTGTGCGAATCCGGCCTTGAACCAGCGCACTCGCTGGGCCGAAGTGCCGTGGGTGAAGGAATCCGGCACCACGCGGCCCTGACCTTGCTGTTGCAAGCGATCGTCGCCGATGGCGTTGGCGGCGTTCAAGGCTTCTTCGATGTCACCGGGTTCCAGCCAGTTCAGACGTTTTTGCGCATTGTTGGCCCAGACGCCGGCCAGACAATCGGCCTGCAGTTCCTGACGCACCAGCAAACCATTGTCGCCTTCCATCTGCCGGCCCTGTTGGCGAGCGGTCTGGATTTTCGCTGAAACGCCGAGCAGGGTCTGCACGTGGTGTCCGATTTCGTGAGCGATTACGTAGGCCTGGGCGAAGTCGCCAGCGGCGGAAAAGCGCTGGGACATCTCCTGAAAGAAACTCATGTCCAAGTAGACCTTCTGGTCAGCCGGGCAATAGAAGGGACCGGTTGCTGAAGTCGCCAGGCCGCAGGCCGAGTTGACGCGGTTGCTGAACAGCACCAGGGTCGGGTCTTTATATTGCCGATCGGCCTGCTGGAAAATCTGGCGCCAGGTGTCTTCGGTATCGCCGAGGATCGAGCGCACGAATTCGGCCCCTTCATCATTGGCCGGTGGCGCCTTGCGGGTTTGGGTGGGGGCCGGGGCTGACTGTTCGCTCATTTGTCCGGTCAGTTGGCCGAGGATCTGCAGCGGGTCCTGGCCGGTGATCCAGCCAATCCCGACGATCAACAGGATTGCCGTCAGGCTCAGGCCCTTGCCTCCACCGAAGCGCATTCCACCGCCCCCACCACCGACATCATCGCCACGGGCATCGACCACGTTGTCGCTGCGTCGGCCTTTTTTCCAAAGCATGGGGGATCCTCTTTTTTACCTGATGAAGGCGCATGGTGATGAGTGTTGCCGGTGAGTAGGTATGGCGCCAGTCCGGTCGTCTGACAGCCCTTGGCGTCAGGGGTTCTCCTAAGTGACGACATTAGCGGTTTCATGGACGGACGGGTACTGCAGGTTCGGTCAAGACTGCTGCCGGACAGGTTCCAGATTTTGCTTCCTTCGAGTTGTCTTTTAGAATCAGTCAAATTTCGTTTTGGAATCCCCCATGGCAGGCAGTCAGATCGAACGTGTTTTCAGCGTGCTGGAAAGCCTTACCGGTGAACCTCAAGGTTTGCCGATGCAGACCCTGGCCGAGCAACTGGACATTCCCAAGAGCGCGACCCACCGTCTGCTCGCCGAGCTGATTCGTCTGGGGTATGTGCGGCAGAATCCGCAAAACCTGCGTTATCACTTATCGACCAAACTGGTCGCCATGGGCTTTCGATACTTGTCCGGCAGTGGTGCGGACATTGTCCAGCCAGTGCTGGATAGGCTGGCCCGGGAGACCGGCGAGCTGGTGCGTCTGGGGGTGATCGAAGGCGAGCGCCAGACCTGGATCGCCAAATCCCAGGGAGCCCGTTCCGGCCTGCGTTACGACCCGGACATGGGGCGCGATGCGCCGCTGTTCTATACCGCTTCCGGGCATGCGTGGCTGGCCTGCATGAGCGATGCCGAAGCGTTGTCGCTGGTTGAGCGCCAGGCAATCGAGAAGCCCGAGGGCCTGGGGCCCAATGCGCCACGCTCCAACATCGAACTGCTGGAGCGGCTGCGCCTGGCGCGGGAGCAGGGCTATGCCTGGGTCGAGGAAAGTTCGGCGGTAGGCACGTCGGCGATTGCTGCGGTTATCCGTCATCCATTGCAGGGGCGAGTGATCGGCGTGCTCAGCATTGCCGGACCGAGCGCGCGGATGCCGGGAGCGCGACTGCATGAATTGGCACCGACGTTGTTGGCGTTTGCCCAAGAGCTTTCGGCAGCGAGTCAGGCGTCGGAGCTCTTTAGCTGATAGCGCTTGCCCCATCGATCCGGAAGTCGATAAAAAACCGTGCGCTGTTCGCACACTTTCAGTCGGTGTGACTATAAGAATCTGGAACCGGGTTCTAAATTATTGGAATTATCCCGCCAGAAGAGAACCTCGCCTTGACGTCGTCTATCAGCACCCCGCTCTGCGGCGTCAATCATCCTTTCAAAGGCATCCTGCTGGTGGTGGTCGCCACCTTTCTGTTTTCCAGCCATGACGCCTTGTCGAAGTACCTCTGCGGGTTTTATCCGGTCTTTATGGTGGTCTGGGCTCGCTACGTGATTCACACCTTGTTGATGGCCGGGATTTTTCTCCCGCAATCCGGGTTGCGCGTCCTGCGCACCAAACGGCCGTTGCTGCAGTTGATGCGGGCGTTGTGCTTATTGGGAACCAGCCTGCTGTTTACCGGTGCGCTGTTGTTCATCCCGTTGGCCGAAGCCACGGCTGTGAATTTTCTTGCACCGGTATTGGTGACGGCATTGTCGGTGCCACTGCTCGGTGAACAGGTGACGCGCGGGCAATGGCTGGCGGTGATTTGCGGGTTCATCGGGGTGTTGATCATCGTCCATCCCGGCGGCGAACTGTTCACGCCTGCGGTGTTGCTGCCGTTCTGCTCAGCGCTGTTTTTCTGCTTCTATCAATTGCTCACCCGCAAGCTCAGTGAAATCGATAGTCCGACCACCAGCAATTTTTTCGCCGGGCTCTGCAATACGTTGGTGATGAGTGCGCTGGTGCCGTTCTTTTGGCAAGTCCCAAGCGTGGGGCATGGGTTTTTGATGGTGGCGCTGGGGGCGTGTGGAATGACGGCGCATCTGTTTCTGACCCAGGCTTTCCGTCACGCCGCGCCCGCGTTGTTGGCGCCGTTCGGCTATTGCCAGATTGTCTTTGCAGGTTTGCTGGGCTGGTGGCTGTTTTCCCACACGCCGACCCTGACTACGGTGATCGGGATCGTGGTGATTTGCTGCAGCGGGTTGGCAGCGGCGTGGCAACAACGGCGTCGACAAGAGGAGGGCGGCAGGCCTGGAATCAGGCCTGCCGGGGGAAGGGAGTTTACGCGGTGACGGTAGGGATTTTGCGCGGTGCCATGAAGTACATCCAGGTCAGCGCGATGAAGTACATCGCCGGAATTATGGTGAACAGTACGGTGTAGTTGTTGTTGGTGACCGTCAGAATGTGGCCGACCAACTGGGTCATGAACATCCCGCCGATTGCCGCGCACATCCCGCCGAAGCCGAAAACCGTGCTCATCATGTGCTTGGGCGTGTAGTCCATTACCAGGCTCCAGATATTCGCGGTCCAGGCCTGGTGCGCACCGATGGCCAGGGAGATGGCGAACACCGCGAGCCACAGGTTGCTTGAGCCGGCGGCCATGACCACGCCGATAATGCAGCAGGCGAACAGGAACATGGACATCAATCGCGCCTTGATCGGGTTGATCCCGCGACCGATCAGGAACGAGGACAGAATCCCGCCGCCGACACTGCCGAAGTCAGCCGTGAGGTAGATGATGATCAGCGGGATACCCATCTGGGTCACGTTGATCCCCAGGTTGTATTGCTGATTGAGGAACGGCGGCAGCCAGTACAGGTAGAACCAGAACACCGGCGCGGTGATCGAGTAGGCGAGGGCGAAGGCCCAGGTGCCACGCATGCGCAGGATTCGCGAGAACGGTACGCGGGATTGTTCCGGCTCGACTTCCTTCTGGATGTAGTCCAGTTCCGATTGCTTGACGCTCGGATGATCTTCCGGGTTGAAGTACTTCAGACCCCAGAACAGCAACCAGATGCCGCCCAGTGCCGCCATGCACAGAAACGCGGCTTGCCAGCCCCAGGCGTGGAGGATCAGCGGCAGCAGCATCGGCGTGAACATCGCACCGACGTTGGTCCCGGCGTTGAAGATGCCGGTGGCCACGGCGCGCTCGCCAGCGGGGAACCACAACCGGGTGGTTTTCACGCAGGCCGGGTAATTCGCCGCCTCAGTCAGGCCGAGAATGAACCGGCAGACCATAAAGCCCACCGCCGAAGTGGCCAGCCCGTGAGCACCGGTGGCCAGGCTCCAGAGCAGCACCGCGCAGAAGAACACGCGTTTCACGCCGACCCGGTCGATCAACCGGCCCTGCAGCACAAAGCCGATGGCGTAGCCGACCTGAAACCAGAAGTTGATGTTGGCGTAGTCCATCGCCGTCCAGCTCATTTCCTTGGCCAGGATCGGTTGCATCACGCCCAGGGCGGCGCGGTCGATGTAGTTCAGGGTGGTGGCGAAAAATACCAGTGCCAGCATTCCCCAACGGGTTTTGCCGACGGCCATGGCGCCGCGGATTTTGTCGCCGATGCCGCCAGTGGCGACGCTTTGGGCCGAAGCCACGCGAGAGCTTTGAGAAGGAAACATGTATGCCATCCGTTCAATGACTGACAAGCGAGGCTTGTCGGGACTTCAAGGGCGCGTGATCAATCGATGGCGACGGGCGCGGGTGAGATTGATCGGCTGAGGTGTTCTCGTCAGGTGACGACAACGTTTTATTCAGCGAGCGGCACGGTTCGGCCGAGGGGGCGCAAGCTTCGGATGGATGCCAGGCGAGGTGCGAGGGCGGTGGAGCAAGCAAACAAGGCGTTGAATGAGCGCATGAGCGTGTACCCGTTTTTTGAAATTTTTATGTGGTGTTCAGGGTCTTTGGTAACCGAGTCCATGGGTCGTGACCGGACTCAATGTGTAGTCGATGTTGCGCAGTGGACGAAAAATCGTCAATTCGCCAACCGCCATTGTGTTCGATAATCGCCCGCAAAACTAACTGGGTAGTACACTTTGAATTGCTGTGTGGATTCGTCAAGCCAATAATTTACCCAACAAGAATGTCCCCACCACCGGGAGTCGACACATGCAGCGTTCCATTGCCACCGTTTCCTTGAGCGGTACCCTGCCGGAAAAACTTGAAGCCATCGCCGCCGCCGGTTTTGACGGGGTGGAAATTTTCGAAAACGACCTTCTCTACTACGACGGCAGCCCTCGGGAAATCAGGCAGATGTGCGCCGATCTCGGGATCGCCATCACGCTGTTTCAACCCTTTCGGGATTTCGAAGGTTGCCGCCGCGATCGCCTGCCGCGCAATCTGGAACGGGCCGAGCGCAAGTTCGATTTGATGCAGGAACTGGGCACCGACCTGGTGCTGGTGTGCAGCAACGCCTCGGCCGACTCCATCGGTGATGAGCAGATCCTGGTCGATGACTTGCGCCTGCTCGCCGAACGGGCCGGCGCTCGTGGTTTGCGGATCGGCTACGAAGCGCTGGCGTGGGGCCGACACGTGAACACGTATCAGCAGGTGTGGAAGATCGTGCGCCAGGCCGATCATCCGAGCCTCGGCGTATTGCTGGACAGTTTTCATACGTTGTCGCTCAAGGGCGATCCGAGCGCCATCGCCGAGATTCCCGGTGACAAAATCTTCTTCGTGCAAATGGCCGACGCGCCGATCCTGGCCATGGACGTGCTGGAGTGGAGCCGACATTTCCGTTGCTTCCCGGGCCAGGGCGAATTCGATCTGCCGGGCTTTCTCGCGCCGATCATCAAAAGTGGCTACACCGGCCCGCTGTCGCTGGAGATCTTCAACGACGGCTTCCGTGCCGCACCGCCACGGGCCAACGCCGCCGACGGTTTGCGTTCGTTGCTGTACCTGGAAGAGAAAACCCGGCAGCGTCTGGAGCAGGAATATACGCCAGCGGCCAATCGCGACATTCTGTTCGACACCCCAAGCGCCAGCGAATACAACGGCATCGAGTTTCTTGAGTTCGCCGTGGACGAAAGCCTCGGCGCCAAGCTGACCCATTGGCTGGAGCGGCTGGGTTTCGTCAAGGCCGGGCAGCACCGTTCCAAGAGTGTCAGCCTGTTGCGTCAGGGCGATATCAACCTGATCCTCAACTCCGAGCCTTATTCTTTCGCTCACAGTTTTTTCGAGTCCCATGGTCCGTCGCTGTGCGCCACCGCCGTGCGGGTCAAGGACAGCGCCAGTGCGCTGGCCCGTGCTGTGGCTTACAAAGGCCAGCCCTATCGCGGCCTCGTTGGCCCCAATGAGCTGGAACTGGCAGCGGTGCGAGCGCCGGACGGCAGTCTGATTTACCTGGTGGACCAGAACGCTGACGTCTACGGCACCGACTTCAACCTGCAACCGACGGCCGTGGCCAGCGGTGGCCTCAGGCGTATCGATCACATGGCGATGGCGCTGCCCGCCGACAGCCTCGACAGTTGGGTGCTGTTCTATAAAAGCCTGCTGGATTTCGAAGCCGACGATGAAGTGGTGCTGCCTGATCCGTATGGTTTGGTGAAGAGCCGCGCATTGCGCAGCCGTTGCAGTTCGATCCGCCTGCCGCTGAACATTTCCGAGAACCGCAACACCGCCATCTCACACGCGCTGTCGAGTTATCGCGGTTCCGGCGTGCATCACATCGCTTTCGATTGCGACGACATCTTTGCCGAAGTCAGCCGCGCCAAGGAGGCGGGCGTACCGCTGCTGGATATCCCGCTCAACTACTACGATGACCTCGCCGCGCGGTTCGATTTCGACGATGAGTTCCTCAGCGAACTGGCCTATTTCAACGTGCTTTACGACCGCGATGCTCAGGGCGGCGAGCTGTTTCATGTGTACACCGAGCCGTTCGAAGGGCGTTTCTTCTTTGAAATCATCCAGCGCAAAAATGGCTACGCGGGTTACGGCGCGGCCAACGTCGCGGTGCGACTGGCGGCGATGGCTAAATCGCGAAGTGGTGGCGTACGTCAGGCAAAGTTGTAGGAAAATCGTAAACACGGATACATAACTGCTGCCTCGCGGCTTCCTTCACTGTGCGCGGCAGCCCATAATCGCCAGCTTGTGCAGTGATGGCCGTGAGCCCGCAATGACAATAATTACAGAACTCTCCGTAGCGCCCGAAACGCCAATTGCCGAGCCTCGCAAGAGTCGCAAGAACAACCCGGAAAAGACCCGCGAGAACATTCTTCAAGAGGCCATTGTCGAGTTCGTTCAGCAGGGGCTTTCCGGTGCGCGCGTCGATGCAATTGCCGAACGCATCCACACCTCAAAACGCATGATCTATTACTACTTTGGCAGTAAGGAACAGCTCTACGTCGAGGTGCTGGAGAAACTCTACGGGGATATCCGCAGCACCGAGAACCGTCTGCACCTGGCCGAACTGGCGCCGGTGGAAGCGATTCGACGGTTGGTGGAGTTCACCTTCGATCATCATGATCGCAACGTCGATTTCGTGCGTATCGTCAGCATCGAGAACATTCACAACGCCGAGTATGTGAAGCGCTCCGATGCGATCAAGGCGATGAACAACACCATCCTCGATTCACTGGGCGAGATTTTGCGTCGCGGCTGCGAAGAAGGTGTATTCCGCACCGACCTCGATCCATTGGATGTGCATCTGCTGATCAGCTCGTTTTGCTTCTATCGCGTATCGAATCGTCATACCTTTGGTGAGATCTTTCAGATCGACTTGCCGGACGAAAGCATCAAGCAGCGTCATCGGGAGATGATTTGCGAGTCGGTTTTGCGATATCTGCAGGCCTGAGCTGTGGCGAGGGGGCTTGTCGGAACGCCGCATCGCCCCGTTGGGCTGCGAAGCAGCCCTCAATTTCCTCAACCATTCATGCTCTGAAAATGCGCCAGCATCCGCTGAGCATCCGGCACCACGCCGCTGAACAGTTCAAACGCCTTCACCGCCTGAAACACCGCCATGTTGCCGCCATCCAGAGTTCGGCAACCCAGCGCGCGAGCGTTGCGCAGCAGTTCGGTTTCCAGCGGGAAGTAGACGATCTCCGCAACCCACAACTGCGCCCGAAGCAGCTCTACCGGTACTGGCATGCCCGGCAGTTTTTTCATGCCCATCGGCGTGGTATTCACCAAGCCGTCTGCCTGACCCAACGTGCCTGGCAAGTCATGACCAGCCACGGCGCGACCAAAACCAAAATGCTGATTGAGGTTGTTCGCCAACGACTGAGCGCGACTTTGATCCACATCGAAAATGCTCAGCAGCTGTACGCCTTCGCTCAATAGCGCGTGGGCCACTGCCGCGCCTGCGCCACCAGCGCCCATTTGTACGACGCGCTCAAGAGCAACGCCCTGCAAGCCACGGCGAAAGCCTTCGGCAAAACCCAGGCAATCGGTGTTGTGGCCGATGCGTTTACCGTCCTTCAGTACCACCGTGTTCACCGCGCCAATACCGCGGGCTTCCGGCGACAATTCGTCCAGCAACGGAATGATCGTCTGCTTGCACGGGAAGGTGATGTTCAGCCCGGTGAAATTCATCCGTTCGGCGGCCATCAGCAGGTCGGGCAGGGCACTGCTGTCGAGCTTCAATTGATCCAGATCGATCAACCGATACAGGTAACGCAAACCCTGAGCGTCACCTTCATGCTCGTGCAGCGCGGGAGTGCGGGAAGCCTGGATGCCGGCACCGATCAGCCCGGCCAATACCACGGTGTTCTGTGTCATGACGCTTAACCTTCCAAACGATGGCTGAAATGCTCCAGCGCCAAACGATAGCCGTGGCTGCCGAAACCGCACATGACCGCAGTGGCGATGGACGAAACAAAGGAGTGATGCCGGAAGGGTTCACGGGCATGGACGTTGGACAGATGCACTTCGATCACCGGCAGTTCGCTGGCGACCAGGGCGTCACGAATGGCGACCGAGGTGTGAGTCCAGGCGGCCGGGTTGATGACGATCCCGGCGCAGCGGCCACGGGCGGCGTGAATCCAGTCGAGCAGTTCGCCTTCATGGTTGGTCTGGCGAAACTCCACTGTCAGGCCGAACTCTTCGGCAGCGCGACCGCACAGCGCTGAAATGTCCGCCAGGGTTTCGTGGCCGTAAGTCGCCGGTTCACGGGTGCCCAGCAGGTTCAGGTTCGGGCCGTTGAGCACCAGAACGATAGGGGACATCGGGTCTCTCCACATATTATTTTTGGCATTGGCCGAGGGTTTCAGCCTGTGAGGAGAAATTGTACTAACTGGTTAATAAGGTCAATTGAAGAGGACGTCGGACCTGGATTATTTGGGCGGTGATCGGACATGCGCAAAAAGATCGCAGCCTTCGGCAGCTCCTGCAGGTGCGATCTTTTCAGCGAGGCAGATGCTCAACCAGAAAATCGATAAACGCTCTTAGCCGCAACGGCACATGGCGGCTTTGCGGATACAGCAGAGTGAAAGGGCGGGAGCGTCCGCCATAGGGCTTGAGCACTTCCACCAGCGAACCGTCCGCCAGTTCCTTTTCGACGATGAAGCGATAGGTTTGAAAGATTCCGGCACCGCTTTTTGCCAGCGTCACGCCGCCCAATACGTCATCGGAACAGCAGTAGTTGCCCTCGGCAAGAATCTCCAGCGACATATCGTTGTCGTTGAACAGCCAGGCAATCCGCCGTCCACTGCTGGGCAGTTCGTACTGGATGCATTCGTGCTGAGCCAAGTCATCCAGGGTCTGCGGGGTGCCGGCGCGCTTCAGGTAATCAGGGCTGGCAATCATCACCAGCGCGGCGTCCTCCAACGGCCGTGCAATCAGCCCGGAGTCGGGAATGGCCCGCACACGGATTGCCATGTCATAGCCTTCGCCGACGAAATCGATGTTGCGATTGCTGATGTGTGCCTCGACTTTCACGGCGGGAAAGCGCGTCCGAAACGCAGGCAGCAAGGGCAGGATTCGATGATGGGCATAGGTCGTGGGAATGCTGATGCGCAAAGTGCCAGAAGGTTCTTGCTGCTGCCCCATCACCTCGCGCTGGGCCTCGACCAGTTGTGCGAGAGCCTCGCGACATTCCTCGAAGTAACGCCGGCCACTGTCGGTCAGCTTGACGCTGCGGGTGGTACGCGCAAACAGCCGCACGCCCAAGCGTTCTTCCATGCGCGACACCGAGCGACTGACCGCGGCCGGCGTCACACCCGCCACTAGAGCTGCTGCGGTAAAGCTGCCGGCTTCGGCGGCCAGGCAAAACAGTTCGATGCTGCCTAATTGAAGATCGTCGAAATGTCGCTGCATGATTGATTACACCGGGAATCAAATGAAGTGTTTGAAGGCTATGTTTATCAAATGAGGGCACATAAATACAGGGTGTTTCACCTGCCAGTGCCGAGTTCAGCACCGGCCAGGCGATGCGGCGCTTTGATCGCCCACAAAAAAGCCGTCCAGTGGACGGCTGATTTGTATATGGAGGCTGCGATCAACGACGGGTCAACAACACCCCGGATTCCATGTGATGGGTCCACGGAAACTGGTCGAACATCGCGCATTGGGTAATGCGGTGGGTGTCGTGCAGTTGGGCGATGTTTGCCGCGAGGGTTTCCGGGTTGCAGGAAATGTAGAGGATATTGTCGAAGCGTCGGGTCAGTTCGCAAGTGTCCGGGTCCATGCCGGCGCGGGGCGGGTCGACGAACACGCTACCGAATTCGTAGCTCTTGAGGTCGATGCCGTGCAGGCGGCGGAACGGACGAACTTCGTTCAGTGCTTCGGTCAGTTCTTCGGCAGACAAACGCACCAGCGTGACGTTATCCACTGCGTTTTCGCTCAGGTTGCTGAGCGCTGCATTGACCGAGGTCTTGCTGATTTCGGTGGCCAGCACTTTGCGCACGCGGGTCGCAAGCGGCAGGGTGAAGTTGCCGTTACCGCAATACAGCTCCAGCAAATCGTCGGAGCGATCGCCGAGGGCGTCATACGCCCAGTTGAGCATCTTCTGGTTCACCGTGCCGTTGGGTTGGGTGAACGCGCCTTCCGGCTGGCGATAGCTGAAGGTGCGGCCGCCTACTTCGAGTTTCTCGACCACGTAATCGTGACCGATCACTTCGCGTTTGCCTTTCGAGCGACCGATGATGCTGACATTCAGGTCGGCTGCCAGTTTCGACGCCGCTGCGTGCCAGTGCTCGTCCAGCGGGCGGTGATAGCACAGAGTAATCATCGCATCGCCAGCCAGGGTGGTGAGGAACTCCACCTGAAACAACTTGTGGCTCAGGGCCGCACTCGCTTGCCACGCCGCCTTGAGTTGCGGCATCAACTGGTTGATGCGCAGGCTTGCGATCGGGAATTCTTCGATCAGGATCGGCGTGCGTTTGTCTTCCTGGGAAAACATTGCGTAGTGGCGCTCACCGGCTTCGCGCCACAGGCGGAACTCGGCACGCAGGCGAAAGTTTTTCAGCGGCGAATCGAACACCGCAGGTTCGGGTGCATCGAACGGAGCCAGCAGATCACGCAGGCGCGTGACCTTTTCTTCGAGCTGAACGGCGTAGGCCTGGGAATCAAAAGTCATGCGTTGAACCAACCCAACTTGATCACGAACAGAATCGACAGAATCACCAGCGCCGAATTCAACTCACGGCCGCGACCGGACAGCAACTTGATGGCTGTCCAGGAGATGAAACCGAAGGCGATGCCGTTGGCGATGGAATAAGTGAATGGCATGGCCAGGGCGGTGACCACGACCGGTGCGGCGACGGTGATGTCGTCCCAGTCTATTTCCGCCAGGCCGGATGTCATCAGTACGGCGACGAACAGCAACGCAGGTGCGGTGGCGAAGGCTGGAACGCTGGCCGCCAATGGCGAGAAGAACAGCGCCAGCAGGAACAGAATAGCGACCACGATGGCGGTCAGGCCGGTGCGGCCACCGGCACTCACGCCGGCTGCGGATTCGATGTAACTGGTGGTGGTCGACGTACCCAGCAAGGAACCGGCCATGGCCGCGGTGCTGTCGGCGATCAGGGCGCGGCCCATTTTCGGCATGTGGCCGTCCTTGCCCATCAGGCCGGCGCGCTTGGCGACGCCGATCAGGGTGCCGGAGTTGTCGAACAGGTCGACGAACAGGAAGGCGAAGATCACGCTGACCAGACCGATGTCCAGAGCACCTTTGATGTCCAGTTGCAGGAAGGTCGGCGCCAGCGACGGCGGCATCGACATCACGCCACCGAACGGGGTGAAGCCCAACAGGATGGAGACAATGGTCACCGACAGAATGCCGATCAGCACAGCACCGCGCACTTTCAGGGCTTCGAGGGCAACGATCAGGGCAAAACCAAGGGTCGCGAGAATCGGTGCCGGTTGCTTCAAGTCGCCGAGGCCGACCATGGTCGCCGGGTTGCTGACCACGATGCCGGCGTTGTGCAGGGCGATCAGGGCCAGGAACAGGCCGATACCGGCGGCAATCGCCGAGCGTAGCGCCAGCGGGATGCTGTTGATGATCCATTCACGGATGCGGAAGATCGACAGCAGGAAAAACATCACCGCCGAGATGAACACCGCGCCCAACGCCACTTGCCAGGTGTGGCCCATGTGCAGGACCACGGTGTAGGTGAAGAAGGCATTCAGGCCCATGCCCGGCGCGAGGGCGATCGGGTAGTTGGCGATCAGGCCCATGGTCGCCGAGCCGATGGCGGCTGCCAGACAGGTGGCGACAAACACCGCACCTTTGTCCATGCCGGTCTCGCCGAGGATGCTCGGGTTGACGAACAGAATGTAGGCCATGGCCAAAAAAGTCGTAACGCCCGCCAGAATCTCGGTCCGCACGTTGGTGTTGTGTGCCTTGAGTTGAAACAGCCTTTCCAGCATGTCTGCTCCCCGTGGCGCGCCCGGCGCCGTGAATGTATCGACCTCAACAGCAAAGCACAGGCCGCTGCAGGCGCCTGGGTATTTTCTGTGGGTCGGAAAAAGCCGCGCATCATACCAGCAGCGTGGGGCTATGGCTGCTTATGGCTGCGATCGTCGTCGATGTTTTGCACAAAAGGGAACTGCGCCATACTGCGCGCTGTTTTTTTGGGGGAGGGAGGGGGGTAGATATGTATTGCATTAATAAGCGTGTGATTGCGGCATTTGGATTGCTGCTCAGCTGTTTCATCGGAGCGCAAACAGCCTCTGCAGCCATGGCTCAACCGTTGAGCCAGGTGAAGGTGCTCAAGGTCGAATCGCCATCCTGTGGATTTGAAAGTATTGCGGACGGCCAGGCGCAAACCCGTTGCGACCACAAAGGGCCAAACATCAAGGTGTATGTGCTGGAGGTCGGCTACGGCCGTGCAGCCCATGTCGCACTGGACGGTTTCGAGGTGGACGGCACCCGCACCCCTGTCTGTGCTTTTGATACCGGCAACCTGACCGAGTGCTCCGCCGGGAAAAAAACCGTCGGCTATCTGTACATCTTCAACCTGGCAGGCAAGCAGGACGGCACCTTCACGTTCAGCAACACCTCGATCAATGCTCCCGGCAACACGATGTCGACGCAGCTTTACATCAAGTAACGGCTGGCCTCGAACAAGGGTCAGGAAAGCTGACTACGCTTTAAAGATTATCCTGTGGACCGCGCCCATGACCTTTAGAGCCCTGATTACCCTCGCCGAGGGCATCGACGATCTGCAAACCGTGACCCTGATCGATGTGCTGCGCCGCGCCAAGGTTGAAGTGGTGGTGGCCAGCATCGAGGCGCGGCGCATGCTCACCTGCGCTCGCGGCACGCGCTTGACCGCCGATGCGATGTTGGTGGATTTACTCGCCCAACCCTTCGACCTTATCGTGCTGCCTGGCGGTGCCGTAGGGGCGCAGCATTTGGCGGCCCACCAACCCTTGCAACAATTGATCAAGGACCAGGCCGCCGCCGGGCGCCTGTTCGCCGGTATTGCCGAATCTCCGGCACTGGCGCTGCAAACCTTTGGCGTTTTGCGCCAGCGGCGCATGACTTGCCTGCCCACGGTCAGCAATCAACTGTCGGGTTGCAACTTCATCGATCAACCGGTGGTGGTCGATGGCAACTGCATCACTGCTCAGGGTTCAGGCGCCGCGTTGGAGTTTGCGCTGACGCTGGTGGAGCAACTCTGCGGCAAAGCCACGCGGTCGACGGTGGCGGGGGAGTTGGTGGTCTAGTGAATGTCAGGCGTGGATAGCAATCGGTTCGATGAAGGGTTGCTCACGCTGCTCCGCTTGCCAGAGATCGTAGTCGATCTGGCCCCCTAACCACATCCGGGCCTTACCGATTCCAGCCCGCTCCAGACGTACCGCCAGGTCCGGACTGATGGGCGCATGGCCGTGCAGCACTCGCGAAAGATGCGGGCGGGCGAATCCAAGGTGCCTGGCCAGTTCGGTGACGCTGACACCAAGCTCGGGCAATACATCCATCAAGAGTGTTTCGCCAGGGTGTGGCGGGTTGTGCATGGGCATGGTCCTGCCTCCTGTCAGTGGTAATCCAGATAGTCGACCAGTTCGATATCCGAACCAATAAAACGAAAAATAACCCGCCAGTTCCCCGAAATGCTGAGTGACCAATATTCGATCAGATCGCCCTTGAGCGGATGTAATCGCCATCCCGGAAGGTCGAGGTCGTCGGGGGCCACTGCGCGATCCATGAACTGCAGCATGCGAGCCAGACGTTTCGCATGATCTGCTCGAATCCCACGAGTCGAACCGGTTTCGTAGAAGCCACGAAGGCCTTTGTGCTGAAAGGATTTGATCATGCTCGAAGTGTAAGGCGATACATTACACTTGAAGCACTATCTATGTATTGCACTTGGTCGGAGAATTTATGCTTTGTGCTGATTTCCAGTCTTTTGGAAGCAGGTAGGGGACTTCCGTATCCTGAGCTACATCAGGCCCTGACTTCTTCCACAGGCACATGCATTCGGTCGCGGTTGGCCAGGGTCGGGAACAGTTTGATCCAGGCCCCGGTCACCATCAGCGTGCCGATGCCACCCATAACCACTGCCGGCACGGTACCGAACCAGTGGGCCGTCAGGCCTGATTCGAACTCGCCGAGCTGATTCGAAGCGCCGATGAACAAGCCATTCACAGCGCTGACCCGGCCGCGCATCTCGTCCGGGGTTTCCAGTTGCACGAATGAGGCGCGGATCACCATGCTGATCATGTCCGCTGCGCCCAATACCACCAGCACGGCGAGAGAGAACCAGAACGAAGTCGACAGGCCGAAAGCGATGGTCGCCACGCCGAATACACCCACGGCCGTGAACATCACCCGCCCGACGTTTCGCTCTACGGCAAATCGCGCCAGAAACAGCGACATCAGCAGCGCACCGACTGCAGGGGCCGAACGCAGCAGGCCCAGCCCCCACGGGCCAGTCAGCAGAATGTCTTTGGCGAACACCGGCAGCAACGCGGTCGCGCCGCCCAGCAGGACGGCAAACAGATCCAGGGAAATCGCCCCGAGAATGTCCGGGCGACTGCGAATGAAGCGGATACCCGCCAGCAGCGAATCCAGGGTGGCCTTGCCCTTGTTCAGCGGTGTCTGCCGGGCCGGAAGGTTGAGCATCAACGCACAGGCGATGAGGTAAAGGATCACTGTCGGGCCATACACCCAGACGCTGCCGAAGGCGTAGAGCAAGCCGCCGAGGGCCGGGGCGACGATGGTGGCCGATTGTTGCGCAGACTGCGCAGCGGCAACGGCGCGGGGGAATAACGCGCTGGGCACGATGCTCGGCAGCAAGGCCTGAGTCGTCGGCATTTCGAAAGACCGGGCGGCGCCGAGCAGGAACGCAAGGATGAAGATCATCTCCCGGGTGACCTGGTCGGTCGCGCTGCCGATGGCCAGTGACAGGGCGATCAGCGCTTGCAAGAACTGACAGATCGCCGCGACCTTGCGCCGGTCATAGCGGTCCGCGACATGCCCGGTGTGCAGCATGAACAACACTCGAGGGGCAAATTCCACCAGCCCCACCAGGCCCAGATCGAGCACATTGCCCGTCAGTTGATACAGATTCCAGCCAATGGCCACGGTCAACATCTGAAAACCGCTGGCGGTAAATACCCGAGCCAGCCAGAACGCGATAAACGGGCGGTGATGACGTAACAGCAGGGGCGCTTGGCTGGGCATCTGAAGGCAGGTCTGGGCGAGGGGAAGGGCGAGATTATCACCAACCTGTAACCAGAAGTTGCAGGGCTGAGAAATTTAGTTAGCTAGACACCGATCTACAGAGCATACGAAATCCCTGTGGCGAGGGGGCTTGCCCCCGTTGGGCTGCGAAGCGGCCCCAGACCTTTACGACTGCTGCGCAGCCGAACGGGGGCAAGCCCCCTCGCCACAGTTAGTTCACCCATCTAAAAATGTATTGCAATGCATGACCAACCCCATGAGGCAAGCTGTCACGCGGCAAAAGACCACACCGTCCATCGGCAAAAATGCGACTACTCTTTCAACGTTGCTTGATCCAGATCAAGACCCTTCGTGGAATTGATCCGGCGGCCAGATGGCCAGACTCCCTACGTTTGTGATGATGGTACAAAAAGAACGAATTCGAATTCGCCACACTCCATATCCGTGGGGGCAGTGGGTGTAGGCCGCAAGCCTTCAGCCGGTATTACCTGACAGAGGAAGACTTATGTTCGGTTTGGAGGCACTTGATCTCGCCCGGATTCAGTTCGCGTTCACCATTTCGTTTCACATCCTGTTCCCGGCCATCACCATTGGCCTGGCGAGTTACCTGGCGGTGCTCGAAGGCCTGTGGCTGAAGACGCACAACGACACTTACCGCGATCTGTACCATTTCTGGTCGAAGATCTTTGCCGTCAACTTCGGCATGGGCGTAGTTTCCGGTTTGGTCATGGCCTATCAGTTCGGCACCAACTGGAGCCGTTTCTCGGACTTCGCCGGTTCGGTGACCGGGCCGTTGCTGACCTATGAAGTGCTCACCGCCTTCTTCCTCGAAGCCGGTTTCCTCGGCGTCATGCTGTTCGGCTGGAACAAGGTCGGGCGCAAGCTGCACTTCTTCGCTACCGTCATGGTGGCCATCGGCACCCTTATTTCTACCTTCTGGATTCTGGCCTCCAACAGCTGGATGCAGACCCCGCAAGGCTACGAGATCGTCAACGGCCAGGTCATTCCAGTGGACTGGCTGGCGATTATCTTCAACCCGTCGTTCCCCTACCGCCTGATGCACATGGCCACGGCGGCGTTCGTTGCGACCGCGTTCTTCGTAGGCTCGTCGGCGGCCTGGCACTTGCTGCGCGGCAAGGACAACCCGGCCATCCGCACCATGCTCTCGATGGCGATGTGGATGGCACTGATCGTTGCCCCGATTCAGGCGGTTATCGGTGACTTCCATGGCCTCAATACCCTCAAGCATCAGCCGGCGAAAATCGCTGCGATCGAAGGCCACTGGGAAAACCACGGCGACGAACCGACGCCGCTGATTCTGTTCGGCTGGCCGGACATGAAAGCCGAGAAGACCAAATTCGCGGTAGAAATTCCGTACCTCGGCAGCCTGATCCTGACCCACACCCTGGACAAACAGGTCCCTGCGCTCAAGGAATTCCCGCCTGAAGACCGGCCGAATTCGACCATCGTGTTCTGGTCGTTCCGGATCATGGTCGGTCTGGGCATGCTGATGATCTTCACCGGTATGTGGAGCCTGTGGCTGCGCAAGCGCGACAAGCTGTATACCTCACGTCCATTCTTGTACCTGGCGCTGTGGATGGGGCCGTCCGGCCTGATCGCGATCCTCGCCGGCTGGTTCACCACTGAAATCGGCCGTCAGCCGTGGGTGGTTTATGGGCTGATGCGCACGGCGGATGCATCCTCCGGGCATAGCTTCGTGCAGATGAGCATCACCTTGATCATGTTCGTTGTGGTGTATTTCGCACTGTTCGGTGCCGGTCTTGGCTACATGATGCGTCTGGTGCGCAAAGGGCCGAAGATCGACGAAGGCAAGGAAACCAACGAAGGCGGTCCTGGCCAGAAACGCACACCAGCCCGTCCGCTGTCCGCAGCCGATGACGATGGCACCGAAGCTGATAACAGCCCCAGCCTGACCAAGGAGATTTGAATCATGGGTATTGATCTTCCGCTGATCTGGGCCGTGATCATCATCTTCGGCATCATGATGTATGTGGTCATGGACGGCTTCGACCTGGGAATCGGCATTCTCTTCCCGTTCATCAAGGGCAAAAGCGATCGTGACGTCATGATGAACACCGTCGCTCCGGTCTGGGACGGCAACGAAACCTGGTTGGTATTGGGTGGCGCGGCATTGTTCGGCGCTTTCCCGCTGGCCTATTCGGTGGTGCTCTCGGCGCTGTACCTGCCGCTGATTTTTATGCTGATCGGGTTGATTTTCCGCGGTGTGGCCTTCGAGTTCCGCTTCAAGGCCAAGGATGACAAGCGTCACCTCTGGGACAAGGCCTTCATCGGTGGCTCGATCGCCGCAACGTTCTTCCAGGGCGTGGCATTGGGTGCGTTCATCGATGGGCTGCCGGTGGTCAACCGTCAGTTCGCCGGCGGTTCACTCGACTGGCTGACACCGTTCACGATGTTCTGCGGTGCGGCGTTGGTGGTGGCTTATGCGCTGCTCGGTTGCACGTGGCTGATCATGAAGACCGAAGGCAAGCTGCAGGAGCAGATGCATGATCTGGCGCGCCCGTTGGCCTTCGTGTTGCTGGCGGTGATTGGCATTGTCAGCATCTGGACGCCGTTGGCCCATGCCGAGATCGCCGCGCGTTGGTTCACTCTACCGAATCTGTTCTGGTTCTTGCCGGTACCGATTCTGGTGCTGGTGACCCTGTACGGTCTGATTCGCGCGGTGGCCCGCAATGCGCACTACACGCCATTCCTGCTGACCCTGGTGCTGATCTTCCTCGGCTACAGCGGTCTGGGTATCAGCCTGTGGCCGAACATCGTGCCGCCGTCGATCTCGATCTGGGACGCCGCCGCACCGCCGCAAAGCCAGGGCTTCATGCTGGTGGGCACGCTGTTCATCATCCCGTTCATCCTGGGCTACACCTTCTGGAGCTACTACGTGTTCCGCGGCAAGGTCACCCACGAAGATGGTTACCACTAGCCGACTACGGCGCAGGATTGATACCTGCGCCGTTGCAGAGGAGAAAGCGATGAAGGCTGGAAAACCTGATTTGCAGGAAATCGAAGCTGCCGAGAAAAAGCCGCTCTGGCAGCGACTCGGCTGGCTGGCGATGATCTGGACCGGCAGCGTCGTGGCACTGTTCATCGTGGCCACGCTAATGCGGATGTTCATGAATGCCGCGGGCCTGAGTACCCACTGAACTTCCCATCCCGTTGCCTTGCGGCACGGATTTATAACCCTCCTGCGATGGAGGGTTTTTTTTTGTCCGTGATTATTTGCGTGCTTTGAGAATCACGAACTTGGGTGTGGCCGCGACTTGCTCGACGCCGCGGAACAACCGCGCCAGCTTGCTGTGATAACCCAGGTGACGATTGCCGACGATGTACAGCGCGCCGCCCACCACCAACGATTCACGCGCCTGCTGGAACATCCGCCAGGCCAGGAAATCGCCGACTACTTGCTGTTGGTGAAACGGCGGATTGCACAGCACCACGTCCAGGGATTGAGGTTCCTGCTCTGCCAGACCATCGCCGGCCCGCACGATCACGTCACGATCGCCCAGCGCCGCGCGCCAGTTTTCAGCGGCCGATTGCACCGCCATGAACGATTCGTCCACCAGCGTGTAGTGCGCCTCAGGGTTTTGCAGGGCACTGGTAATCGCCAGCACGCCGTTGCCACACCCCAGATCGGCAACCCGTGCTGCGCCGAGGTTCTTCGGCAAGTGCGCCAAAAAGGCCCGCGTGCCGATATCCAGCCCTTCGCGGCAGAACACATTGGCGTGATTGAGCAGTTCGATCGCAGGGGCGTCGAGTCGATAGCGGGTCGGGTAGGGGGAGGTCGCGGGCGCTTTGTCTTGGGGCGTGGCGATCAGCAGCCGAGCCTTCTTGACGGCCAACGAGGCTTGCACCGGGCCGATATAGCGCTCCAGCAGATCGCCCGCAGCGCGTGGCAAATGCTTCACCATCGCGGCAGCAATCACTTGAGCGCCAGGAGCCAGTTGCCCTTGTAGCCGGATCAGTTGCTCTTCCAGCAGGGCCAGGGTTTTCGGTACCCGGATCAATACCCGGTCAAACGGCCCGACGAATATTTCGCTGGCAGGCACCTTCGGCACTGCATCAAACGTCTGGCCATTGCGTATCAGGTTCTTTTCCAGCCCCTGAAACGCCAGAAACGAATCGCCGCTGCTGGTCACCCGAACCATGCCCGCCAGGCTGGCGGCCAAAGCGCCGAAGCTGTCGTTGAGCACCAGCACGCGGGTATCGGCTGCCGGTTGTTGCCCGGCCAGATGAGTGAGCAGGTATTCGTCTGCGGCATCAAAGGCTTGCAACGGTTCGTTCGGCTGTTCTGGCTGGCGGATCAGATCGAGTTGAGCGAAGGGGGTTTCGAGCAGAGGCATGAGACGGGGGGCTCTGGGTAATCAACGGAGGATAATCAACGAGTGGCCCGCCGCGCAGAGGCTTGTAACGGGCGAGCCATTCCGAGTGGACTACGTCGTGGAATTTCACACGGCATCACTCAGGACTGGATCACAGATGGTACGGTTTTTTCGCTTGGATTACTCGCGGGGATTAGCGGATTCAAACAGATTCAGATGACGCCCACTCTCGCGGCTCTGATCACTGCCGCAATTTTGTTGTTTACGCCGAATTTTCGGATGGCGCCGCGTATATGGAACTGTACCGTGCTTGGACTGAGGTTGAGGATGATCGCGACCTCGTCTGCCGTCTTGCCATCGGCTGAGTATTTCAACACCTCGATTTCCCGGGATGATAAATGCACTGTGCCTGGTTTTGAGGGCGCAGGCAGTTCTTTCGCCACAAGCCCATGCAAGTGACGGCTAATGAACAACGCGTAGCCCAGATTTTTATACAGATCATGCGTCGTAATCGGACAATGGCTTCTGGCCAGGCTCAGCATGCTGCAAAGCCCGTTCTCATCATGAACGGATTGGGACCAGCCATAGCGCAACCCTTGCTGTTTTTGTGCTTGCCGCAGTGTTGGTGTCTTGCAGAAGATTTCTTCCTGCCAAAGAATCGGTAATTCGGAATGATTGCAATGGGCTAGTATCGGGTCGACTTCACTGAAGTGCTCTTGTTCATATTTTGTGTTCCATTCGGTGGGATAATTATTCAGATTGATCGTATGGCGGCGTATCCCCCTTACTTGGGATGTTATTGAAAATGCACAGAAATTAAAGCCAAGATTTTTAACAAGACTGAGAGAAATCTCGTACGCGGTCTCTATTTTCTGAGCGTAAGAAAGCTGCGTTAACTGTGACTCCTTCCACACTTTCATTGGGTAGCTCCATTGCGGCCTTACTGTCGTTGGTGCTGATTGGATCCGATATCCGGCACGTCACGATTGTAGGAGAATTCCTACATGTGTGGTGGATTTTTTTGCTCTTAAAAAAAATATGCAACTGCATAAACCAGTTCTTAGCTTACTAACGGATCAACAGGAATCAACTGCATATCATATTTGTATTTCTACTGTTTGGTGAGGTGAGGCAAAAGCCATTACAAATCACCGGTGTTTATACCTTCTGCTTTGCGGGACACTGGCGTTATCTGTTGAATGGAGCGACCCAATGACTGCCAGTGCAGAGAAATTCACACGCCAGACACTGCTCGACGTCCAGCCGTTGACTCCAAACCTGTTTACCCTGCGAACCACCCGGGATTCTGGCTTTCGTTTTCGCGCAGGGCAATTCGCCCGGCTGGGCGTGACCAAGGCCGACGGCAGTACGGTTTGGCGGGCTTATTCCATGGTCTCGTCCCCCTATGACGAGTTCCTGGAGTTTTTCTCCATTGTCGTACCGGGAGGGGAGTTCACCAGTGAACTGAGCCGGCTGGAAGTCGGCGATACGCTGCTCGTCGACCGGCAGGCCTTTGGCTATCTGACGCTGGATCGCTTCGTCGATGGCCGTGACCTCTGGTTGTTATCCACAGGCACGGGGCTGGCGCCGTTTCTGTCGATCCTGCAGGACTTCGAGGTGTGGGAGAAGTTCGAACGAATCATCCTGGTCTACAGCGTGCGCGAAGCGCGGGAGCTGGCGTATCAGGAGCTGATCGCAGGGCTCGCCCAGCGCGATTATCTGGCCGAATACGCGCACAAGCTGCAGTTCATTGCCACCGTCACCCGCGAGCAGCATCCGGGGGCCCTGAATGGGCGGATCACGACACTCATGGAAAGTGGCGAGCTAGAGCGCACGGCCGGTGTAGCGCTGACAGCCGAGCATTCGCGGGTGATGCTCTGCGGTAATCCACAGATGATCGATGACACGCGCAAGTTGCTCAAACAACGAGACATGCACCTGAGTCTCAGTCGACGACCCGGCCAGGTGGCAGTGGAAAACTACTGGTAAACAAACGGCGCCCTGAAGGCGCCGTTACTTGGGGCAATCAGTCATCAGGGCTGATTGTTCTGAGCCTTGAGCAGATCGCGAATCTCTTCCAGCAGCTCTTCTTCCTTGGTCGGAACCGGCGGCAGGGTGGGCGCAACGGCCTCTTCACGTTTCAGGCGGTTGATGGCCTTGACGCCCATGAAGATCGCGAAGGCAACGATGATGAAGTCGATCAGGCTCTGGATGAACTTACCGTAGGCCAGCATCACCGCCGGGACATCACCGTTGGCAGCCTTGAGCGTAATGGCCAGGTCACTGAAGTCCACCCCACCGATCAGCAAGCCGATTGGCGGCATCACCACGTCGCCGACAAATGACGAAACGATTTTGCCGAAGGCGGCGCCGATGATGATACCCACGGCCATGTCGACCACATTACCTTTGACCGCGAAGGCCTTGAACTCACTTATCACGCCCATAGGTTATTTCCTTGTTACAGATGAGGTTGGTGAGCGCAGTGTAAATCAGCAAAACGGCTGGCGCTCGAAACACTGCCTTACAATGCTCGCTCTTATCGACACATCTTCCGGCAATTAGTTTACAAAGTGCCACCATTCGCGCGCGACTAACCGCTCTAGACCGGGTATTCCAGAACGTTTTCGCTATCGGCTCAGTGCGGGATTTCTATTTATGTTTTAGCCTTTGGGTCACTAGCCTCTGTGGGGCGCACCTGGATGCGCCTTATAAAACCAGAGGAAACTTCCATGACAACTCCCCTTGGCCTCGGGGCTTTTCCCTTCCCTCGTACCCTTGGCGTTCTGACCGCCAGCCTGCTGTCCTTCTGCGTCAATGCTGCGACCTTGACCCGCGATAACGGTGCCGCCGTCGGCGACAACCAGAACTCGCAAACCGCCGGCGCGACCGGGCCAGTACTGCTGCAAGACGTGCAACTGATCCAGAAACTCCAGCGTTTTGACCGTGAACGCATTCCCGAACGCGTGGTGCATGCCCGTGGCACTGGCGCCCATGGCACGTTCACCGTCACCGACGACCTCAGTGACCTGACCAAGGCCAAGGTGTTCGCCGGCGGCCAGAGCACGCCGGTGTTTGTGCGTTTCTCCGCTGTGGTCCATGGCAACCATTCGCCGGAAACCTTGCGTGATCCGCGGGGGTTCGCCACCAAGTTCTACACCGCAGACGGCAACTGGGACCTGGTCGGCAACAATTTTCCGACCTTCTTCATCCGTGACGCGATCAAGTTCCCAGACATGGTTCACGCCTTCAAGCCAGACCCGCGCACCAACCTTGACGACGATTCCCGTCGTTTCGACTTTTTCTCCCATGTTCCAGAAGCCACTCGCACCTTGACCGAGTTGTATTCCAACTCCGGTACGCCGGCCAGTTATCGGGAGATGGACGGTAACGGTGTACATGCCTACAAGTTAGTGAACGCCAAAGGCGATGTGCACTATGTAAAATTCCATTGGAAAAGTCTGCAGGGGTTAAAGAATCTCGACCCTAAAGAAGTGACGGGTGTTCAAGGTCAAGACTACAGTCATATGACTAACGACTTGGTCGCCAATATTAACAAGGGCAACTTTCCTAAATGGGACTTGTACATCCAGGTTCTAAATCCACAAGACTTGTCCAAGTTTGATTTCGATCCATTGGACGCGACCAAAATTTGGCCAGGTGTGCCGGAACGAAAAGTTGGACAAATGGTGTTGAACCGTAATCCGGCGAATGTTTTCCAGGAAACTGAACAAGTGGCCATGGCCCCGGCCAATTTAGTTCCGGGTATCGAACCTTCGGAAGATCGCTTATTGCAAGGGCGAGTGTTCTCGTATGCCGATACTCAACTGTATCGTCTGGGGGCCAACGCTCTGCAGTTGCCGATCAACGCACCCAAAGTCGCCGTGAACAACGGTAATCAGGATGGCGCAATGAACATCGGCGCCAACAGCACCGGCGTAAATTACCAGCCAAGTCGTTTGGTGTCGCGTGAAGAGCCTCCAACCGCGCGTTACAGCCAGTCGACCCTGTCGGGCAGCACGCAGCAGGCGAAGATTCAGCGTGAGCAGAACTTCAAGCAGGCCGGCGATCTGTACCGCTCGTTCAACCAGAAGGAACGTCAGGACTTGATCGACAGCTTCGGTGGCTCACTGGCCACCACCGATGACGAGAGCAAGCACATCATCCTGTCCTTCCTGTACAAGGCCGACCCGGAATACGGGACCGGCGTGGCCAAAGTAGCCAAGGGTGATCTGGCTCGGGTCAAGGCGCTGGCGGCCAAACTGGTCGACTGATCCATCTGCCTGAAGCGGGGCCTCATGCGAGGTCCCGTCTGATCAAGGAGTTGCGCCATGCGTTTTTATCTTTCTGTGTTTCTGGCGTGCTGGTCGCTCAGTGTGTTCGCCGGGCCTGACGTGCAAGCCTCGAAGAGCCCTCAGGCGCTGAAAGCCCAATTACAGGATTACTACTTTGATGCCGCTCGACGCGGTGATGTGCCGATGCTCGATACCTTCATCGAGGCCGGCTATTCCCTCGATACCCGCGACAGCAAGGGTTACACCGCACTGATTCTGGCCGCCTATCATGGGCAGAGCGCTGCAGTGGAGCGTTTGCTCGCTGCCGGGGCGGACGCCTGCGCTCAGGATCAACGCGGTAACACGGCGTTGATGGGCGCGATTTTCAAAGGCGAAGTGCAGATTGCCAGAACGCTGCTGGCCGCCCAGTGCAACCCCGACCACCGCAACGGCGCGGGACAGACTGCCGCGATGTACGCCGGGTTGTTCAAGCGCGTTGAGTTGCTGGACGCCCTCAAGGCCAAAGGGGCGGATATGAACGCCGAAGATCCGCTGGGCAACAGCGCCGCGCGTCTGGCCAGCGGTGAAATCCGTACGGCGCCGCCGCGCTGATCCGCGCGAGCTGAGCTATCATCGCGGTTTTTGCCGGGAGTTCAGATGGCCAAGGCCAAGCGCATGTACGGCTGCACCGAGTGTGGCTCAACCTTCCCCAAGTGGGCCGGCCAGTGCGGCGAATGCGGGGCCTGGAACACGCTGACCGAAACCATGGTCGAGAGTGGTGGCGCCGCAGCCCCCAGCGGGCGCACCGGTTGGACCGGCCAGCAGGCGCAGATCAAAACCCTGGCCGAAGTCAGCGTCGAAGAGATTCCGCGTTTCTCCACGGCGTCCAGCGAGCTGGATCGCGTTCTGGGCGGCGGCCTGGTGGATGGCTCGGTGGTGTTGATCGGTGGTGATCCGGGTATCGGCAAGTCGACCATTTTGTTGCAAACCTTGTGCAACCTCGCCAAGAGCATGCCGGCACTGTATGTCACCGGCGAAGAGTCCCAGCAACAAGTGGCCATGCGCGCCCGGCGCTTGGGCTTGCCTCAGGATCAGCTGCGGGTGATGACCGAAACCTGCATCGAAACCATCATCGCCACGGCCCGGCAGGAAAAGCCCAAGGTGATGGTGATCGACTCGATCCAGACGATTTTCACCGAGCAACTGCAATCGGCGCCGGGGGGCGTTTCCCAGGTGCGCGAAAGTGCAGCATTGCTGGTGCGTTACGCCAAACAAAGCGGCACGGCGATTTTCCTCGTGGGCCATGTCACCAAAGAAGGCGCGCTGGCCGGTCCCCGAGTGCTGGAGCACATGGTCGACACTGTTCTGTATTTCGAAGGCGAATCCGACGGGCGCCTGCGTCTTTTGCGGGCAGTGAAAAACCGTTTCGGCGCGGTCAACGAATTGGGCGTGTTTGGCATGACCGACAAAGGCCTGAAGGAAGTCTCCAACCCCTCGGCGATTTTTCTGACCCGGGCCCAGGAAGAAGTCCCGGGTAGCGTGGTCATGGCAACGTGGGAAGGCACCCGGCCGATGCTGGTGGAAGTCCAGGCGTTGGTGGACGACAGCCATCTGGCCAACCCCCGCCGGGTGACGCTCGGTCTGGACCAGAATCGCCTGGCCATGTTGTTGGCGGTTTTGCACCGCCACGGCGGCATCCCGACTCACGACCAGGACGTGTTCCTCAACGTGGTCGGCGGGGTGAAGGTGCTGGAAACAGCATCTGACTTGGCCCTGATGGCAGCGGTCATGTCCAGTTTGCGCAACCGGCCGCTGCCCCATGATCTGCTGGTGTTCGGCGAAGTCGGCTTGTCGGGTGAAGTGCGCCCGGTGCCGAGTGGTCAGGAACGCTTGAAAGAGGCGGCCAAGCACGGCTTCAAGCGCGCCATCGTGCCCAAGGGCAACGCGCCGAAAGAGGCGCCGCCGGGGTTGCAGATTATTGCCGTGACGCGCCTGGAACAGGCATTGGACGCGTTGTTCGAATAACTTTCAGATCGATACAAAACCTGTGGGAGCGAGCCTGCTCGCGATAGCGGTGTGTCAGTCGACTTAAATGTTGAATGTCAGACCGCATTCGCGAGCAGGCTCGCTCCCACATGGGTATGGGATTGGCCTTCAGATTTCGATCAGGGCGCCCAACTCACGCTCAAGCTCTTGCGGATCGCCCAGGTTGAACTCGATCAACCGCCGCAGGCGTTCAATCGATTCCAGGCTGATGTGTTTGCAGACAAACCCGAGTTGACCATGGTCATCGTGGGTCAGCATCACATCCATCTTGATCTCGATCTCTTCGTTAAGATGAATATCAACCAGGAAATGCCAGTCTGGATTACCCAGCCACGGCTCGGGCTTCTCGATAAGCAACCCCTTGAGCGACAGGTCGATCAACTTCACCGGCCAGATGAATTCCCCTTGGCTCAGCTCGGTTCGGGCATCGAACGCAAAACGTTTGAAGCGGCGGCGATCAGCAGGGTGGTCACTCATGGCGCAATCCTCTGAATGTCCGCTGACTATAGACCCGCATGGTTAAAGCCTGCCAGCAAAGACAGGCTCTGGATCAATGTCGGGGTATGGCCTTTGCCGTCAGTAGCGCTAAACTCCGGATGGCTGTCTTTCTTGTCCACTCTGGCTGGAATCATAAAATGAAAAATAATAATAGCCTGCTACGCCACTTACCCTGGCTGCTGCTGGCAATCCTGGGAGCGTGCGCCCTGGGTGTAGTGGCATTGCGCCGAGGCGAGGCGATCAACGCCTTGTGGATTGTGGTCGCCGCGGTGGCCATTTATCTGGTCGCGTACCGCTACTACAGCCTGTTCATCGCTAACAATGTGATGCAACTCGATCCGCGTCGGGCTACACCTGCCGTGCTCAACAATGACGGTCTGGACTATGTGCCGACCAACAAACACATTCTTTTTGGCCACCACTTCGCAGCCATCGCCGGCGCAGGGCCGCTGGTCGGTCCGGTATTGGCGGCGCAGATGGGCTACCTGCCCGGTACGCTGTGGCTGATTGCCGGGGTGGTGCTGGCGGGTGCGGTTCAGGACTTCATGGTCCTGTTCATGTCCACCCGCCGCAACGGTCGTTCCCTGGGCGACATGGTCCGTGAGGAAATGGGCCGCATCCCCGGGACCATCGCGCTGTTTGGCTGCTTCCTGATCATGATCATCATCCTCGCGGTGCTGGCGCTGATCGTGGTCAAGGCCCTGGCCGAAAGCCCGTGGGGTATTTTCACGGTGATGGCGACCATCCCGATCGCGATGTTCATGGGCATTTACATGCGCTACATCCGCCCGGGCCGCATCGGTGAAATCTCGGTGATCGGCGTGGCGTTGCTGCTGGGTTCGATCTGGCTGGGCGGGCAGATTGCCGCTGACCCGGTGTGGGCCAAGGCGTTCAGCTTTACCGGGGTTCAGATCACCTGGATGCTGATCGGCTACGGTTTCGTGGCGGCAGTGTTGCCGGTGTGGCTGATCCTGGCGCCGCGTGATTACCTGTCCACTTTCCTCAAGATCGGCACCATCGTTGCGCTGGCGATCGGCATTCTGATCACCATGCCTGAGCTGAAAATGCCGGCATTGACCCAGTTCATCGACGGCACCGGGCCGGTGTGGAAGGGTGGGTTGTTCCCGTTCCTGTTCATCACCATTGCCTGTGGCGCTGTCTCGGGATTCCACGCGCTGATCTCCTCCGGCACCACGCCGAAGTTGCTGGATAACGAAGTTAACGCCCGTTACATCGGTTACGGCGGCATGCTGATGGAGTCCTTCGTGGCGATCATGGCGATGGTGGCCGCTTCGGTGATCGAGCCAGGCGTGTACTTCGCCATGAACAGCCCGGCGGCGGTCGTCGGTGGTGACGTGGTGGCTGTGGCACAAGCGGTCAGCGGCTGGGGTTTTGCGATTACCCCGGAAGCGCTGCAAGCGGTGGCCAAGGACATCGGTGAAACCACCATTCTGGCCCGTGCCGGTGGTGCGCCGACCCTGGCAGTCGGTATCGCGCAGATCCTGCACAGTGTGCTGCCCGGTGAAAACACCATGGCGTTCTGGTACCACTTCGCGATCCTGTTCGAAGCGTTGTTCATCCTGACTGCGGTCGACGCCGGCACCCGTGCCGGGCGTTTCATGCTGCAGGATTTGCTCGGCTCCTTCGTTCCGGCGCTGAAACGCACCGAGTCCTGGACCGCCAACCTGATCGCAACGGCCGGTTGCGTGGCGATGTGGGGTTACCTGCTGTACCAAGGCGTGATCGATCCGCTGGGTGGCATCAACACCTTGTGGCCGCTGTTCGGCATCTCCAACCAGATGCTGGCCGGAATCGCGCTGATGCTGGCCACCGTGGTGCTGATCAAAATGAAGCGCCAACGTTACATCTGGGTCACCATGTTGCCCGCCGTGTGGTTGCTGATCTGCACCACCACCGCAGGCTTCATCAAGCTGTTCGACGCCAACCCGGCGATCGGTTTCCTGTCGCTGGCGAAGAAATACAGCGATGCGTTGGCTAACGGGCAGATTCTGGCCCCGGCCAAAAGCATCGAGCAGATGCAGCACGTGATCTACAACGCCTACACCAACGCAACATTGACTGCGCTGTTCCTGTTTGTGGTATTCAGCATCCTGTTCTATGCGCTCAAGGTCGGCATTGCTGCCTGGGGTAGCAAAGAACGTACGGATAAAGAATCGCCGTTCCAGGCTCAGCCGGATGCGTAATCGAGGATTGCACCATGTTCAATGACCTGAGTCGCCTCGGTAAATACCTCGGTCAGGCCGCGCGCCTGATGGTCGGCATGCCCGACTACGACAACTACGTCGAGCATATGCAAACCAAACACCCGGACAAACCGGTAATGAGCTACGAGATGTTCTTTCGCGAGCGTCAGGAAGCCCGTTACGGTGGTAAGGGTGGGCCGAAGTGCTGTTGACCCGGTTGTCGGGTTAATAGCAATCCCTGTGGGAGCTAGCCTGCTAGCGATGGCGCCTGAACATTCAACATCACTGTTGATTGACAGTCCGCCATCGCTAGCAGGCTAGCTCCCACATTTGTTTTTGTGTTGATTTCTAATTTTGTGAAACAGGAGATTCCAGTTGTCCTCTCCCATCCCAGTCACGATTCTCAGCGGCTTCCTCGGCGCTGGCAAAACCACGCTGCTGCGCCACCTGCTCAAAGCCGAGCACGGCCTGAAAATCGCCGTGATCGAAAACGAATTCAGTGACGCTGGTATCGACACCCAACTGTTGGGCGACGAGCCGGTGCAAGTGATGACGCTGTCCAACGGCTGCGTCTGCTGCACCATCCACACCGATTTGACCAAAGCGCTGTACCTGCTGCTCGAACGCCTGGACAGCGGCGAAATCGCCTTCGATCGTCTGGTCATCGAATGCACCGGTCTGGCCGACCCGGCCCCGGTGGCGCAAACCTTCTTCATCGACGAAGAACTGCGTGAGCGCTACATCCTCGACGGCATCATCACCCTGGTGGACGCGGCCCACGCCGACCTGCACCTGACCCAGACCATCGCCCAGGCACAGATCGGCTTTGCCGACCGCTTGCTGGTGAGCAAACGGGATCTGGTGGACGAACCGACCTTCACTGCCCTCAGCGAGCGTCTGACCCGCATCAACCGTCGCGCGCCAATCCGCGTGGTCGACCACGGCAAGATTGATCTGGCCGAACTGCTGGACGTGCGCGGCTTCAACCTCAATGCCGATCTCGGCGGTGGAGTGAGTTTGCGTCCAGTGAGCAAGGCGCCCTCCATCGATCGCATTTCCAGCCTGGTGCTGCGCACCGACAAGCCGCTGGATATCGACAAACTCAGTGAGTTCATGAACGAACTGCTGGAAGACCACGGCAAGCAATTGCTGCGCTACAAAGGTGTTTTGAACATTCTTGGCGAACCGCGGCGCATGGTGTTCCAAGGAGTGCTGAAACTGTACGGCTTCGATTGGGATACCGAGTGGGCGGACGATGAGGCGCGGGAAAGCGTGATCGTGTTCATTGCCGATGATTTGCCGGAAGAGAAAATTCGCGAGGGGTTTGCGCGGGTTGCGGCTGAGTAAGCTCAGGTATCTTCAGCGTGTTTGAGGCCGCTTTCGCGAGCAAGCCCGCTCCCACATTTGATCTGTATTGCCCACTCTATCTGGCGCGACACAAAACCAATGTGGGAGCGGGCTTGCTCGCGAAGGCGATCTAACCGGCGACACGATTCTGGCTGACTACCGATCCAGCGTTCAGCAGTTTTTCGTCAAGATGATCCAGATGCCGGGTCATCAACATCTCGGCCGCCGTAGCATCCCCACGCTCCACTGCATCGACAATCTCCATGTGCTCCTGCCACGCGCAATCACCGCCTGCCTGCGCATCAAACTGCGCAATCGCCAGCGAAGTCAGCGGCACCAGAGTGCCAAGAAAATGCGCCAACGGTGCGTTCCCCGCCATTTCGGCCAGTTGCAGATGAAACTCCCCAGACAATCGAATCGCCGGACCACGTGCTGTGCATTGGCGTTCGCTGTCGATCAGGGCGCGCAGGCGTTTCAAGTCTTGCGGGTGAGGTTGCTGGCAGGCCAGTCGAACCAGCGTGATCTCGGTCAGTCGTCGGGCATGCAGCGTCTGGCGAATCTGCTCGGCATCGGGCGCTGCGACTCGGGGACGATGGTGAGTGCGAAGGATAATGATCTGCTGATGGGACAACTGCGTCAGCACGCCACGAATGTCACTGCGGCGAGCGCTGAACATCTGCGCCATGCTGTCTTCGGTAAAACGACTGGCTGCATGGATGCGCTGTTCAAGAATGGCGTCGACGATCCGTGAATAGAGATCATCCGCCGGCGGTTTCCCGGTGTCGGTTCGGGAGAAGGGCAGGGCAGTGAATATCTGTGGTGAGGCGAAGCTGTTCATGGCCTGTCTCCAGTTCGAAGAGGGGGTCAACTGCCGAGGTGGTCATCCGGAATGTTCAATTCGATGCCCATCCGCTGGCCTTCGCGCAGGATGTGCCGACGCATCTCGGCGCTGGCCTGGGCGCTGTTTTTGCTGCGAATGGCCCGCACCACGGCTTCGTTTTCTTCAAGGCGTTCAGCCAGATGCTCTGGCGAATTGCGTAGCACCTCGGCGCTTTGCTTGAGGGCGTTGCTGGTCTGCTGCACAACGCTCTGGAAGATCGGGTTCGAGGTCAGGGTGAACAGTTCTTCGTGGAACGCGATGTAGGCGCTGACCCCGGCTTCGCTGTCGTTGGCCTCCAAGGCTTCGCGCATGTCCATCAGGGTCAGGCGCAGTTGCCCGACTTCCTTGCTGCTGATGGATTGTGCAACCAGGCCGACGATGAAGGGTTCGAGGGTGTAGCGCAGTTGCAGCACGTCTTCCAGGCTGGCCCCGGCCACCGCGCTGTCGTGGCTTTGGCTGTCGCTGAGATTGGCTTCCAGCACCACCACGCCTTTGCCCGGCATGGAGCGCACCAGCCCGAGGGTTTCCAGCACGATGACCGCTTCGCGCAGGCTCGGGCGGCTAATGCCCAGTTGCTCGGCCAGTTCACGCTGGCCCGGCAGCATTTCGCCGGAGCGCCACTGACCGCGGGCCAGGGCGGCCCGAAGTTTTTCTACCACCGAATTTACAACGGTTGACGAGGTAATCACTGTTCGCTCCAAGTCGTGATAAATGTGCCTGACCTTGGGCAGGCACACGTAGTTTAAAATTCCTGCTGGTGCGCCGGGACCACCGGTTTCCTGGGCTGGAAGGTATAACCCACCTGACCGGAAAGCACTTTGTTCGCTCGCTGGATATCGATGTCCTTTTCCCAACGGGCGATGGCCACCGTGGCGACGCAATTGCCGATCAGGTTGGTCAGCGCCCGGCCGATGCCCATGAACCAGTCCACTGCCAATACCAGCACTAGCCCGACCACTGGAATCGCCGGAATGGCCGTCAGTGTCGCCGCGAGAATCACCAGCGCCGAGCCGGGAATCCCGTGGGCACCTTTGGAGGTGATCAGCGACACCAGCAGAATCGTCAGCAGGTCAGTCATGGCCAGCGGCGTGCCGGTGGCATTGGCGATGAACACAATGGCCAGGGTCAGGTAGATCGAAAAACCATCCAGGTTGAACGAGTACCCGGTCGGAATCACCAGCCCGACCGTGGAGCTGCCGATGCCCAGATGCTCAAGCTTGCGCATGATTTGTGGCAGCACGGCGTCGGAAGAAGCGGTGCCCATGACGATCAGCAGTTCTTCACGCAGGTACTTGAGCAGCGGCCACATCTTCAGGCCCGAGAGGCGCATCACCAGGCCGAGAATCAATGCCACGAACGCTACACAGGTCATGTAGAAAAGACCGACCAGGCTGCCCAGGTGCTGCAGCGAATCCAGGCCATATTTGCTGGTGGTGAAGGCGATGGCGCCGAACACGCCGATCGGCGCCAGACGCACGATCATGCCCATGATGCGGAAGATCACGTGGCTAAGCTCATTAATCAGCCGGGAAATACCCGACGCTGCTTCGCCCACCAGGTTCAGCGCGCTGCCGAACAGCACCGAAAACAGCAGGACTTGCAGAATGTTGTTTTCCGCGAAGGCGCCGATTACCGAGGTCGGGATCAGGTTCATCAGGAACTGGGAGGTGGTTTGCATGTGCTGACCGCGCTGGGCGATGTCGCCCATGTCGGCGGCGGAGAGTTGCTCCAGATGGATGTTCGCACCGCTACCGATACCGGTCGTGAAGGCGAACACCAGGCCGATCACCAAGGCGATGGTGGTCAGTATTTCGAAGTAGATCACCGATTTGAGGCCGATGCGTCCGACCTTCTTCAGGTCGCCGGCACCGCTGATGCCGCTGACCACCACGCAGAACACGATCAGACCGATGAGCATCTTGATCAGTTTGATGAAACCGTCACCGAGCGGTTTAAGCTGAGCGGAGTATTCGGGAAGGGTCAGCCCGCAGACGATGCCGAGCACCAGTCCGAGAACCACTTGAAGGAAGATTGAACGCGAGCACCATCTGAGCATGGGAGGAATCCTGGTCGGTGTCCTGGCTGCCGTGCGCGATGCGCATCAGATTCAGGACTTAATTATTGTGGTCTTACCGGTATGTCCAGTGCAGGCGCAGTCTACGCTGGATTTTTTCAGGATTACAAGTGGAAATCGAAAAATTGGCATGACCGGTCTGACCAGTGGCCGAGGCCGGGCAGGAGATGCCGATCAAGGTCAAAAGATCGCAGCCTTCGGCAGCTCCTACAAAAACCGCGTACACCCATGATTTCACGAATGTACACAACCTCTGTAGGAGCTGCCGAAGGCTGCGATCTTTTGATCTTTATGGCAGACGAAAAAAAACCGGCCATCACTGGCCGGTTTTTTTCATTGCTGCAGTTCAGCGGGGCAATTAAGCGCCGTACACCGGCAGCTTCTTGCAGATGGCCTTGACCTTCTCACGAACGGCGTCGATCACCGCTTCGTTGGAAAGATCTGCCAGGATGTCGCAGATCCAGCCGGCCAGCTCTTTGCACTCTGCTTCCTTGAAGCCGCGAGTGGTCACAGCCGGAGTGCCGAAACGCAGACCGGAGGTGACGAACGGGGAGCGTGGATCGTTCGGTACCGAGTTCTTGTTCACGGTGATGAACGCTTTGCCCAGTGCGGCGTCGGCGTCTTTACCGGAGATTTCCTGCTTGATCAGCGACAGCAGGAACAGGTGGTTCTGAGTACCGCCCGACACCACGTCGAAACCGCGCTCGATGAACACGCCGGCCATGGCCTGGGCGTTTTTCACCACTTGTTGCTGGTAGGCCTTGAACTCAGGTTGCAGCGCTTCCTTGAAGCAGATCGCCTTGGCAGCGATCACGTGCTCCAGCGGGCCACCCTGGGCGCCCGGGAATACGGCGGAGTTCAGCTTCTTCTCAATGTCGGCGTTGGCGCGAGCCAGGATCAGGCCGCCACGTGGACCGCGCAGGGTCTTGTGGGTGGTGGTGGTCACGACGTCAGCGAATGGAACCGGGTTCGGGTAGACGCCAGCGGCGACCAGACCGGCCACGTGAGCCATGTCGACGAACAGGTAGGCACCGACTTTGTCAGCGATTTCGCGGAAACGCGGGAAGTCGAGGATCTGCGAGTAGGCAGAGAAACCGGCCACGATCATTTTTGGCTTGTGCTCGACCGCCAGACGCTCGACTTCGTCGTAGTCGATCAGGCCGTTGGCATCGATACCGTACTGAACAGCGTTGTACAGCTTGCCGGAGGACGAAACGCTGGCACCGTGGGTCAGGTGACCGCCGTGGGCCAGGCTCATGCCCAGGATGGTGTCGCCCGCTTGCAGCAGGGCCAGATAAACGGCGCTGTTGGCTTGGGAGCCGGCGTGTGGCTGAACGTTGGCGTAATCGGCGCCGAACAGTTCTTTGGCACGGTCGATGGCCAGTTGCTCAACCACGTCGACGAACTCGCAACCACCGTAGTAGCGCTTGCCCGGATAACCTTCGGCGTACTTGTTGGTCAGTACCGAGCCTTGAGCTTCCATCACCGCAGGGCTGGTGTAGTTTTCCGAAGCGATCAGCTCAATGTGTTCTTCCTGGCGCTGAGCTTCTTGCTCCATGGCGGCAAAAAGGTCGGCGTCGTACTTGGCAATAGTCAAATCACGGCTGAACATGGCGGTCCTCAAGGATCGGGGCAGAAAAGGGGGGCATTCTAACCCAATGGGTTTTAGATGGCATATGAAAGGACATCATGTCGCAGACAAGTGGTGTTCATGCGCCGGATTTGCGGTGTCTGGGCTGGCCAGAGTCAGGTGATCGTTCCCACGCTCTGCGTGGGAATGCCTCATTGGACGCTCTGCGTCCGCTTCGGCATGTGACGCGGAGCGTCACGGGCTGCATTCCCACGCTGAGCGTGGGAACGATCAGTCAGTCAAACATGAACAACGCATCATTGCTGAACTGCGCCTCAAACCGACTCGCCGGCATCGGCCGGCCAAACAGATACCCCTGGACCTCATCGCACCCATGCTCACGCAGGAAGTCGAGCTGCTCGTGGGTTTCCACGCCTTCGGCTATCACCGCCAGATTGAGGCTGTGGGCCATGGCGATGATCGCCCGGGCAATTTGTGCGTCCTGTTCCCCCGAGGGCAGGCCATCGACGAAAGTGCGGTCGATTTTCAGCACGTCGATCGGGAATTGCTTGAGGTAGTTGAGCGATGAATAACCGGTGCCGAAGTCGTCGACTGCAATGCTCAGACCAAGGTTTTTCAACCCGGCGAGGATGTGCATCGCTTCGCTGACTTCGCGCATCAGAATACTTTCAGTCAACTCCAGCTCCAGGCACGCCGGCGGCAGGCCGGTTTCCTTGAGGATGGTGGCGATCCGCGTGCCGAGCTGACCGTCGGAGAACTGCCGGGCCGAAATGTTCACCGAAACCTTCGGTACCCGGACTTTGGTTTGATGCCAGGTCTTGAGCTGACGGCAGGCTTCGCTGATCACCCAGTCGCCGACGTCCACCACCAGCCCGAGCTCTTCGAGCACGGGAATGAAATCCCCCGGCGGTACCAGGCCACGTCGTGGGTGACGCCAGCGCAGCAGGGCTTCGGCACCGGTCAGGCGTTTGCCATCGCCGCTGAATTGCGGCTGGTAGTACAGCACGAATTCATTTTGCTCCAGGGCATGGCGCAAGTCGCTTTCCAGCTCCAGACGCTCCAGGGCGCTGGCGTTCATGTCGGCCTGATAGAACTGGAAGTTGTTCTTGCCACGCTCCTTGGCGTGGTACATCGCGGTGTCGGCGTTCTTCATCAACTGACTGAGTTCGCTGCCGTCCTGAGGGCTCAGGGCGATGCCGATACTGGCGGTGACAAAGAACTCGCGGCCTTCCAGCACGAACGGTTTCACCAGGCTGGCGAGGATTTGTTCGGCCACGTGAATCGCCCGGTTCAACGCGATCTCCCGGTTGACCCGCGGTTGCAGCAGCAAAGTGAACTCATCACCCCCCATGCGTGCCACGGTGTCGTCATCGTCGACGCAACCAAGCAGGCGCGTGGCCATTTCCTTGAGCATGCGGTCGCCGGCGGCGTGGCCCAGGGAGTCGTTGATCGGCTTGAAACGGTCGAGGTCGAGGAACATCAGCACCACCCAGGACTTCTGCCGTTCAGCCGATTGCAGCGCGGTGTGCAGGCGATCCTGGAACAGCGTGCGGTTGGGCAGGTGAGTCAGGGCGTCGTAATAGGCCAGGCGGTGAATCCGTTGTTCACTGGCCTTGCGCTCGCTGATGTCGCTGAAGAAACACACGTAGCTGGCCAGATCGCCTTCATCGTCGAGTACCGCCGTAATCCCGACCCAGGCCGGGTAATGCTCGCCATTGCGTCGTTTGAGCCAGACTTCGCCTTCCCAGGTGCTGTGCTGATGCAATTGCTTGAGCACGTAGCGCAGATGGGCTTCCTGCTGCTCATCGACGGTGAGCATATTCGGCAATTGGTCGAGGACCTGGGCCACTGCATAGCCGCTGACGCGACTGAAAGCCTCGTTGGCCTGGACGATATAGCCGGCCGGGTCAGTGATCAGAATCGCCGAGGTCGAGTGCTCGAATACCGTGGCCGCCATGCGCAAGTCTTTCTCGGCCCGGCGTTGCTGACTGATGTCGCGGCCGACCCCGAGCACACCTTCGAAGGCACCGTGTTCGTCCCAGACCAGCACCAGACGCAGCTCGATGGGAATCTTGCGTCCGTCGGCCCGCAGGCAGTCGAACAGAAACAGCTGGGTCTGTACCTGACTGCGCAGCAGCGCCAGTTGTTCGGGTTTATCCAGCGCTTTGCTGACCCGGTCCATCAGGCTGTAGATGCCGGTCAGTTGTTGCGGGTTGGCGATGGTCGATTGCCAGCCGTTCTGGAATATCCAGTCGGCGTCGAAACCCAGCACGGCTTGTACCGAGGGGCTGACGTAATTGAGCGACATCTTGCTGTCGGTGGAGAAAATCACGTCGCTGATGCTTTCGGCGAGCATCCGGTAACGCTGCTCGCTGTCGCGCAGGGACTCACTGGCTTCGATCTGCTCGGTGATGTCCTTGGCCACGCCAATGATGCGCGTGACCTGATCGTGTTTGTCCCGGGCCAGGGCCTGTTCGCGAATGTCGAAACGCCGCCATTTGCCATCGCGATGGCGGAAACGCAGCTGGCATTGCATCAGTTGGGTGTAACCCGCGTGACGTTGGGACTGGCGTGATCGGTGGTAGTAGTCGGCATCCTCGGGGTGCAACAGGATTTCCCAGAAGTACTCGCCCATCTGGTGCAGTTCGGTGCGGTTGTAACCCAGCGTTTGTCCCAGGTGATGGTTGCTGAAGATCATCCGCTGGCTGATTACATCCTGCACATACAGATGATCCGGCACGGTGCGCACCACGTCGGACCAGAACCCTTCACGCTCCAGCAGCGACAATTCGATGAGCTTGCGACTGGTGATGTCGCTGATGCTCAGGATCACCGCTTTATAGTCGGCCTGATCTTCCGGCAGACGCAGCACCAGCCACAAATGCTGGTCGCGGCCATTGGCGTCCTGGAGTTTGATTTCCAGCTCAAGCTGTTTCTGCTGTTGGAGCACCGCTTCGAGCACTTGATTGCCGATGGCCGTGCAGTCCAATGGGCAGCCGTTGATCAGCAGTTTCCAGGCTTGATCGCAGGAATTGACATTGAGCAGTTGCAGGGCGACCTGGTTGACCTCGGTGATGCGCAGTTCCTGCAGCAGTTGCTGGCGTTGTTCCGGTGTCTGGAGCCAGGCCTTCAACTGCTCGCTGCTGTTGAGTTGAGCCTTGTCGAAAAAACTTTTGAGTCCGGACAGGTCGAGCACGCACAGCGCAACGCCGGTACCTTCGAAAATGTCCTGATAGCGTCGGCGGCCTTCATGCAACAGGCGTTGACGGCGACGAATGCTCAGCAGAGCGATGAACGGTAACAGCGAAAAGGCCAGGCCCAGCAGGCATTTGCCGATGAACGCCGGCAGCAGTTGTTCGAGCACCCGTTGGCGGTCGAACAACCCGCGCAATTGCCAGTCGCTGCTGCTCAGAGGGACTGTCAGCACACTGTTGGCCAGTTCGTCGGCTGTCAGCACGGCCGGCTTGGCCGAGGGCTGGGTGTCATCGCGGCTGATGATCTGATGATTGATGCGGTTTTCCACCAGCCACAGGGGGCGGATGCCGGCGTCGCCCTGCTTGGTCAATGAGGAGAAAAACGTCGGTGTCAGACGCAGGGCCCAATAACCGCGGCTGCTGCCGCTGGCTTGATGCAGGAGCAGATGCACCACTGAGCCGTCGTCGGCATTGCTGAAATAGTGGGCCTGGGCGCGGCTACGCTGAACCAGTTCGCCGAGGTAACTGGCGTCCTGGCTGTCGGCGGCGCTGTCGCTGAGGATTTTTCCGGAGGGACTGAGCAACGCCAGGCTGCGCAAATCGGGCAGCGATTGTTGCAGTTTGCGCAGCAACGCCTGCTGTTCGTCGGGACTTTGTGGTTGTTCGATGATCGGTAGCAGGTTGAGGGCGATCTGGGCATTGAGCGCCATGTTGAGGCTGACTTGCGCAGCCAGATCGGCGGAGTAGTCGATGGTGTATTGGCGCTGGTTTTTCTGGGTTTCACGAAGCTGATCCAGCAGCTGCCAGAACAGCAGTGCGAGCAGCAACAGTACGAGGGTTGCCAGCGCGCCCTTCAAGGTTCCGCGCAGGGGCGAGCCGGTCGCAGGATTGAGTGCGCTCACGGACGATGGCGGAGTGACCTTGGACAAACTGTAATCCTGCGGTTTGGCTGGACTGGCGCGACGTGCACTATAAGCCGGACGCCCGAAGGGCGGCTAGCATGCCTTGAGTTGTGGCGAAGTGCCAGCCCTCGCTCGGCTGGACTGCCTCCTATCAATAAGGTAGCTTTGCCGGTTACGCGGGAGCGTTCCAGCTCCTAGAATCAGGTTTTTTTCAGCGCGCACGCCTTGATACCCATCAAACGAACGACGCGCATGGCCTGGCCGGGCATCGCCTGCGCTCCAATCATTCATCAGTCACTGACCCAAGGTTCTCCATGGCTCAATACGTCTTCACCATGCATCGGCTGGGCAAAGTTGTTCCGCCGAAGCGGGAAATCCTGAAAAACATTTCGCTGTCGTTCTTCCCTGGCGCCAAGATCGGTGTACTCGGTCTCAACGGTTCGGGTAAGTCCACGCTGCTGAAAATCATGGCGGGCGTCGATAAAGAGTTCGACGGTGAAGCCCGTCCGATGCCGGACCTGAATATTGGCTACCTGCCGCAAGAACCGATTCTGGACCCGACCAAAACCGTGCGTGAAGTGGTCGAGGAAGCGGTCAGCGTGATCAAGGACGCTCAGGCGCGCCTGGACGAGGTTTACGCGGCCTACGCTGAACCGGATGCCGACTTCGACAAACTGGCGGCAGAACAGGCCAAGCTTGAAGCCATCCTGCAAGCCAGCGACGGTCACAACCTGGATCGCCAACTGGAAGTCGCCGCCGATGCGCTGCGTCTGCCAGCGTGGGATGCCAAGGTCGAAGTCCTGTCCGGTGGTGAAAAGCGTCGTGTGGCCCTGTGCCGCCTGCTGCTGTCCGCTCCGGACATGCTGCTGCTCGACGAACCGACCAACCACCTGGACGCCGATTCCGTCGCCTGGCTGGAGCACTTCCTGCACGATTTCCCGGGCACCGTGGTTGCGATCACGCACGACCGTTACTTCCTGGACAACGTCGCCGGCTGGATCCTCGAGCTCGACCGCGGCGCCGGTATCCCTTACGAGGGCAACTATTCGGGTTGGCTCGAAGCCAAGTCCGATCGTCTGGCGGCCGAATCCAAGCAGCAATCGGCTCACGAAAAGGCCATGAAGGAAGAACTGGAGTGGGTGCGCAAAGGCGCCAAGGCCCGCCAGTCCAAATCCAAGGCTCGTCTGCAACGCTTCGAAGAAATGCAATCGCAGGAATTCCAGAAGCGCAGCGAAACCAACGAGATCTACATTCCGGCCGGTCCGCGTCTGGGCGACAAGGTTATCGAGTTCAAGAACGTCAGCAAGGGCTACGGCGATCGCGTGTTGATCGACAACCTGTCGTTCTCCATGCCTAAAGGCGCCATCGTTGGCGTGATCGGCGGTAACGGTGCCGGTAAATCGACCCTGTTCCGCATGCTGATGGGCAAGGAAACACCGGATTCGGGCTCCATCGAAGTCGGCGAAACCGTACAACTGGCGTGCGTCGACCAGAGCCGTGAAGACCTGGATGGCAGCAAGACTGTGTTCCAGCAGATCTCCGACGGTTCCGACCAGATTCGCATCGGCAACTACGAGATCCCGTCGCGCACCTACGTTGGTCGCTTCAACTTCAAGGGCGGCGATCAGCAGAAGTTCGTCAAGGACCTGTCCGGTGGTGAGCGTGGTCGCTTGCACCTGGCCCTGACCCTGAAAGAGGGCGGCAACGTCCTGCTGCTCGACGAACCGTCCAACGACCTCGACGTTGAAACCCTGCGTTCCCTGGAAGAGGCCTTGCTGGACTTCCCGGGCGCCGCCATTGTGATCTCCCACGATCGGTGGTTCCTTGACCGCGTCGCGACTCACATCCTGGCGTACGAAGACGACTCGCAAGCGGTGTTCTTCGAAGGCAACTACACCGAGTACGAAGCCGATCGCAAGAAACGCCTCGGCGAAGCGGCTTCCCAGCCGCACCGGGTACGGCACAAGAAGCTGGCCTGATATCAGGTTGGTCGCATAGAAAAAACGGAGCCTTTGGGGCTCCGTTTTTTTATGGGTGTTCAGTAAGACCGAGTCGCGGCCTTCGCGAGCAAGCCCGCTCCCACAGGGATCTGTTTCAGGCTCGGATTTTGAGAGCGCTCGAGAACTCTTGTGGGAGCGGGCTTGCCCGCGAAGGCGTCATCGAACTCACCCGGCCTCTATGGCCAACACCTCAATCACCAAATCCCCCGCCGGTCGCTTCCACAACACTTCATTGCCCACTTGCGTCCCGAGCAACGCCCGTCCCAGCGGCGAGCTCCAATTGATCAAGCCATGGGTGGCATCCGCCTGGTCTTCTCCGACCAATTGCACGCGCTGCTCATGATCGTGTTCGTCGGCAAAGGTCACCCAGTTGCCGATCTGCACTTTGTCGGTCGAGGAGGCTTGTGCGACCACCTGGGCGCTTTGCAGGCGCTGCTTGAAGTAGCGCCAGTCGCGATCGAGGTCGGCCTGGCGCTGCTTATCGGCCAGTTCGCCTTTGGCGCTTTCCTGGTCAAGCAGGCTTTGCAGCTCGGCAACTTTTGCCTGAAGCTGCGCCAGGCCCGCTGGCGTGACGTAATTGGGCTGCGCGCTGACCTGCCGTTCGACTGGCTGATCGGCTTGCGCGGCGGCGTTATCTTCATTGACGAAGGCGCGACTCATGCTGTTCTCCCGTTATAGGGTTTGGGCCATGGTCGCAGGCTTTAAGTTTCGACGAATGTCTGTAAACGACTTATTGCGAGCGATAGGCTCGCGCGGCGTCCCTGTCTTTCTCTTGTTGCCAGGCCCGTTCGCGCTCGTCCCAATGGCGGTCCTTGTACTCGTTACGATCCTCGTTTTCACGCATGGCCTGGCACTGACGGAAGCCATCGGTCCAGCCTTCGGCGTATTGCTTGTCCTTGAGGTAACGCGGGACATTTTTGCGAAACTCACCGGTGATCGCCCCAGCGGCTTGCCGGCCACTGCTGCAACCGTCATCGAAGCCATCGGCGAATGCCGGCGGATAACCCTTGGCGATCAGATCCTCGTGGGTCGATTGGCACCCCGTGATCACTACCAATAACCCCAACACACCCACGCAACGCCACATCCCGGACTCCTGGGCCGTTCAACGGCCTATAAGGGAAGTCTAGAAGCGGATTTGTCGGGTGTATGTGAAAGGCTTGTGATTAATCTGTGGGCGTACAAGGATTCAATGTGGGAGCGGGCTTGCTCGCGAAGGCGGAGTGTCAGACAACATTGATGCCGACTGACACTCCCTCATCGCGGGCAAGCCCGCTCCCACAGGGACTTGCGTCAATAGTGATACCACTTCACCTCAAGCATCACTTCGTTTTCGGGCGAAGCCAGGTGGCTGAATTCGCGCTGGGCGCTCAGACGCACACCCAGATTGCGCGACAGTTCCCACTGCTGATTCAGGCTCATGCTGCGGCGCACTTCGCCATTGGTGAAGTAATCACCCTTGGCTTCCAGGCTGAAATTGCCCAGCGGGTTTTTCCATAGCAGGCCGCTGTTGAATCCCGCTGCCGGGGCGATGAAACCCGCGAAGTCGTTGTTATGCTCAACACGCACGGTGCCCAAGGCAAAACCGAGCATATCGTCACCCAGTTGCCAGGTCCCACCGCCACCGCCATTGACATGGCTGACCAGGGTTTCGTCATCATGCTTGCCCGGTACGCGTTCCAGGCCGCCGGTGACTTGCCATGACAGCGGCTGCAACAATTCATTGCGAGGCGTCAGCGAGCGGATGGTCGCCAGGTCCAGTTGCTGCAACTGCCAGTCATTGCCTTCGTATTGACGCAGCTTCATCTGCAGAATTTCGATCTGCGCGCCGAGGGGGAAGCTTTCCATGTTGTCATTGAGGTCGTGATAGGCCATGCGCAGGCCATATTCGCCAAAGGCTTTGTCGCCTCGAGTGCCGATGCCGGCCTGCCAGGTGCGGGATTCGTGACCGTCCTCGGGCAAGCCGGGTTGCGGGATTTCCAGCTCCGGGGGCGGGTTTTGATTGATTGCGCGCAGCAATTCGAAACTGCGTTGAGACCGTTGCGGGTCACGCTCCTGACCGTTGGCGCGATAACGCTCCAGACGATAAGCCGCATCGATGATCAACGCCTGACGGTCGCGAGGAAGGGCCATGAACGCCGGAGTCTGCAATTGCTGCTGATCGGCGCTGACGTTCAGTACCCATTCCTGTTCTTCAAAGGTTAATGGCTCGGCACGGCTCAGCAGTTCGCGCTCACGGGACGGGCGATACTCGATCGATTCCACCAGTCCGGCTTCTTTCACCGCTTTGACCGTGTCGGTGGGGATAGCGGTCAACGGGAATTGCTCGGTCAAATGCAGGCTCGGCCGTGCCACTTGCAACAGCTCAAGCAGGCGGTAGGAGCAGTTTTCGTCGAAGAAAAAATAGTCGAACTGGATCTGCTTGAGTTCCCAGACGTGTTCGACCATACGCTCGGTTTCCTGCTGGGTCAGGTTCAGGCGGTATTCCCACAGGTCGCGGTTCTCGAGGCTGCGGTATTCCGAGAGTTTTTCCTGATACGGCACCAGCGCGAACAGCCCGGGATAACCGCCCATCAAGCCTTTCCAGGCGTAAAGAATGCTGTTGTCCGAACCTTCGATGTAGGCGCCGAAGTTGATAGCGTAACTGAGCAGTGATGTCTTGTCGCTCTGCACATTGGCCTGATCGATGCGCAACAAGGTGTGGCCAAACATCGACGATGGGCTGTTCAGGTAGGCCGCCGGGAAAATCATCACCGCGCTGTGGGGCGAAACATCCTTGAACCATTGCTTGAACTCAGCACAGTCCTGCGTCGGCAGATCGCTCAACTCAAGTTGCGCCTTGAGCCAGCGGGTGCGGGCCGGATAAACGCATTGGGCATGCTGCTCGCCGGCACTGGCCGGGGCGTATAGTGCCTGCACGGTCGCCGCCAGTTCACGGTCGGGGTGTTCGTTGCCATCGGGGGCGAGAAAGAATTTCTTGTCGCTGACATAGCTGCGCCAGCCACCGAGCTTGGCGGTTTCGTAATGCCCCAGGGAAATCCAGAAGGGGTCGTTGGCCAGTTGCTGCAAACGTTGATTGTCGATGTGTGGCGCGGCGGACAGCGGGGCGCAGACACAGAGCGCCAGCCAGGCAAGGCGTTTGAGCATAGTGAGCAACTTAAGTCGAAAGAAACAAAGACCCAAAGGGGCAGGCCAAAAGGGCCAGGTCCAAAAAACAAAACCCGCTCCCCGGAAGGAGCGGGTGGGTCGAGCTTAAGCTTGAGTAGCGTACTTGGCCAGACGAGGGTCGCTTTTCAGCACGGCCAGGGTGTTGGTATGCACGTCATCAGCGGTCACGTCAGCTTTGCTGAAGATTTGCTGGAAGTGCTGATGAGTCACAGCGGCGAAATGCGCACGGTCTTCCGGCGCCACGCCCAGTACCACGGCGTAAGTGGTCAGCGCTTCGCCCTGACCTTTGGCCATGTCTTCGGACAGCTCGTTCATCATGCCATTCATGGCGATCCAGGATTTGCCGCCATAGGTCAGCGACGCATTGGTCGAGCAACCGTTGGTGCCGGAGGTCATACCGAACGTTGCGTTACCGGAAGTGCCGTTGGTGGTGGATGCCAGGAAGTGTGCCGGGGTGCCACGCTGACCTTCGAACAGCATGTTGCCCCAACCGCAGTCCGGACCGCCTGGCGCCTGAGCCATGGCGTTGATGGATACAGCGGTGAAGAGAGTACCGAGAAGAATCCGTTTCATAGCTATGTTCTCTTTGTGTGCATACCAATGGACAAGGGTGCTGGCCCCTAATGGTGCCAGTGGGCCGGTTATCATCCAGCCGCGCAGCTTGGAGTTTAGGCAGGTTCCGGGGGTTCCGTAATCTTTTGCGAAACATTCCTTGAAAACACTGATTTTGACCCGCTCGGCCCGGGGCTGACGCTTTGTCTAGACTTTGGCTTGAGGCGCGCCTTGCCAGTGAGGTACGGGCAGCGCCAGAATGCCGCTATCTGCCCCGCCTGATGTAAGGAAGCCCGATGCCTGATCCTGTTGCTGCCAGCTTGCGTCTAGCGCCTGAAGCGCTGACCCGTCCGTTTTCCGCTGAACAGTTCAGCTTCTCTACCACCAATGATCTGGAGCCCTTCCGCGGTGTGCTTGGCCAGGAACGCGCGGTCGAAGCCTTGCAGTTCGGTGTGGCCATGCCACGCCCCGGTTACAACGTATTCGTCATGGGCGAGCCCGGCACCGGTCGGTTTTCGTTCGTCAAACGCTACCTCAAGGCCGAAGGCAAACGCCTGCAGACCCCGGCGGACTGGGTTTACGTCAATAATTTCGATGAACCACGCGAGCCTCGTGCGTTGGAATTGCCGTCGGGCACCGCCGGTGCCTTCATCGGCGACATCAACGGTTTGATCGACAACCTGCTGGCGACCTTTCCGGCGGTGTTCGAGCACCCGTCCTACCAGCAGAAGAAAAGCGCCATCGACCGCGCTTTCAATCAGCGTTATGACCGTGCACTGGATGTGATCGAGCGTCTGGCGCTGGAGAAAGAGGTCGCGCTCTACCGCGACAGCAGCAACATTGCCTTCACCCCGATGAGCGAAGGCAAGGCGCTGGATGAGGCGGAATTCGCCCAGTTGCCGGAAGCCGAGCGCGAACGTTTTCACGACGACATTTCCGGGCTGGAAGAGCGGTTGAACGAAGAACTCGCCAGCTTGCCGCAATGGAAGCGCGAGTCGAGCAATCAACTGCGTCAGCTCAACGAAGAAACCATCACCCTGGCCTTGCAGCCATTGCTCGCTCCGCTGTCGGAAAAGTACGCGGAAAACGCCGGTGTTTGCGGTTACCTGCAAGCGATGCAGGTGTACCTGCTCAAGACGGTGGTCGAGCAACTGGTGGACGACAGCAAGACCGACGCCATCGCCCGCAAATTGCTCGAAGAGCAATACGCCCCGAGCCTGGTGGTCGGTCATCCGTTCAGCGGCGGTGCGCCAGTGGTCTTCGAGCCGCACCCGACCTACGACAACCTGTTCGGCCGCATCGAATACAGCACCGATCAGGGCGCGCTCTACACCACCTATCGGCAGCTGCGACCGGGTGCGCTGCACCGGGCCAACGGCGGTTTCCTGATTCTCGAAGCGGAAAAAATGCTCAGCGAGCCTTTTGTCTGGGATGCGCTCAAGCGCGCCCTGCAATCGCGCAAGCTGAAAATGGAGTCACCGCTGGGTGAATTGGGCCGTCTGGCCACCGTGACGCTGACACCGCAACACATTCCGTTGCAGGTCAAAGTCGTCATCATCGGCGCCCGACAGCTCTACTACACGCTGCAAGACCTCGATCCGGACTTCCAGGAGATGTTCCGCGTCCTGGTGGATTTCGATGAAGACATCCCGATGGTCGACGAGAGCCTGGAGCAGTTCGCCCAGTTGCTCAAAACCCGTACGTCCGAGGAAGGCATGGCGCCGCTGACCGCCGATGCGGTGGCGCGCCTGGCGACTTACAGCGCGCGTCTGGCAGAACATCAGGGGCGTCTGTCGGCTCGGATCGGCGATCTGTTCCAGCTGGTCAGCGAGGCGGATTTCATTCGCGACCTGGCGGGCGACGACATGACCGACGCCGGGCACATCGAGCGTGCGCTCAAGGCCAAGGCCACCCGTACCGGGCGCGTTTCGGCGCGGATTCTCGATGACATGCTGGCCGGGATCATTCTGATCGACACCGATGGCGCGGCGGTTGGCAAGTGCAACGGGCTGACGGTACTGGAAGTCGGCGATTCGGCCTTCGGGGTGCCGGCGCGGATTTCCGCCACGGTTTATCCGGGCGGCAGCGGCATCGTCGACATCGAGCGTGAGGTCAACCTTGGTCAGCCGATCCACTCCAAAGGCGTGATGATCCTCACCGGGTATCTGGGCAGCCGTTATGCCCAGGAATTCCCGCTGGCGATTTCCGCGAGTATCGCTCTGGAGCAGTCCTATGGTTATGTCGACGGCGATAGCGCGTCTCTTGGCGAAGCGTGCACGCTGATCTCGGCCTTGTCGAAAACCCCGCTCAAGCAGTGCTTCGCGATTACCGGTTCGATCAACCAGTTCGGTGAAGTGCAGGCGGTGGGTGGGGTCAACGAGAAGATCGAAGGTTTCTTCCGACTCTGCGAAGCCCGTGGTTTGACCGGTGAGCAAGGGGCGATCATTCCTCAGGCCAACGTTGCCACGTTGATGCTCGACGAGAAGGTGCTGGCGGCGGTGCGCGCAGGGCAGTTTCATGTCTACGCAGTGCGCCAGGCCGACGAGGCTCTGAGCCTGTTGGTCGGCGAGCCAGCCGGCGCGCCGGATGAGAATGGCGCATTCCCTGAAGGCAGCATCAACGCGCGGGTAGTGGAACGCTTGCGGGTGATTGCGGAAATGATCAGCGAGGAAGACCTCAAGGAAGCCGAAAAGGAGTTGGCGCAGGAAGCGATGCTGGAAATCAAACCGGCCTGACACAACCCCCATGTGGGAGCGGGCTTGCTCGCGAAGACTGACTAACATTCAACATCAATGTCGACTGTTATGCCGTCTTCGCGAGCAAGCCCGCTCCCACAGGTTGTTTTTGCAAACTGTATTCAATGCAAAAGAGCGCCATCGAAATGGCGTCAATATTCACGCAGTGACCACTCGGCACCTTCTGATTCTGGTTCGCGTGCGAGCCAGACTTTTCTTCTATTATCTGCTCAAGGATATCGACAGTAATCACTGGATCGAGACAGCCTTCCCGTGGAGGCTGAATACCGGATCTACCGAGGGTCGCCGCCATGTCGCGCAACCTCTGTCTCACCCGTCAATGCCTGGGCCTTGTGACCCGTATCGAATGTGCTATCCGCCCGCTGGCGGGAGATACGGGCATGTGGACCTTGCTCTTCGCCGCCGGAATGGCCGGCGAGCAGCCTTCTGCCATCAAGGCCCAAGGCCCGTTCCGTGGGCCGGTCGTGGCGGAATCGATCCTCGACACCATCGTTGAAAGTCTGACCTTGCATGGTTACGAGCTGGCCGACGACCCGCAAATCTGGTGCCTGCATCTGCAAGCCCAGTTGCGAGAGATCAATGGTGGTCGTTACCGCAACCTTAGCGGACCCGAGTTTCGGCCCGAGCACTGAACAGGCTATTGATCAAGGCTGCCTGGCTCAGCCTTGTCGAGTTTGACCTCAAACCCATATTGCACGGTGGTGAGGTTCGTTCGCTGATAAGTTTCCAGACGTGTGGGCTGGCCATAGAAGTAATGCACTGCAAATAACGCCGGGCCTTGCGCGCTCGCGTCGTGACTGACCGACAGAATCTCTTTCAAATAATTGCCGCTGTCGTCCTTGGCGAAAAAACGCCAGTCCTGGGCGGGAAACAGTTTCAAATCAACCACCAACGCATTCCCTTTGAATTCCAGGCCTTTGGGCAATTGGCGGGCGTCGTACGTTTGCTGCTCGACAGTCGCCAGGTACTGCGGCATGGAGCCCACGGCGTAGGCCGGGGTTTCCGGGAACAGGTTCAGATCATAGGTGATGGCGCCGCGTATCGGATCGACCTGATACGCTTCCGGCGGCAGCTCGATCGGCCCATCGCGCTGGCCGTTGCGATCTTGGGTAAAGAACGTCACCGGGCTTTCGCCGGGATTGAAAGAAGTGCCGAGCAACTCGTCATTGAAGCTTCTGGGATGATCGAACTCGATGCGCGCGGCACTCGGGTCATCCACCGATTGACTGATGCTGATGCTTTTTTTCAGTTGTTTCTCGCCCAGCGTTGCGCCCTTGAGCCAAGTCGCGGCCTGGTCGTCATACACCACCACCGGCAAGGTCAGTGGCTGGATGGTTTTTTCCGTGGTGTGCGGGTCGAAGCGGCGTATCGGCAGGTCCAGGTCCTTGTGAGTCACCGTGACCGTCGAGAAGTCCAGCAGGCTGACTTCGACCGTGTCGATCGGCCCGTTGAAGTAGACCTTGGTGTAATGCCGGGTTTGTTGCTTTTCAAACGCACGCTGCTCGTCATCGAGCTGTTTTTCGAACGCTTCGTTCCACGCCTTCTGCAGTTGCATCTGCGCCAGCTGTTTTTGATAAAACGCAATTTGCGCGGCGGTTTCGTTGATCGCACCTGAACGAGAGAGGAATTGCCCGGTGGCGTCCCTGGCCTGAACGATCAATGGGGTGAGTGATATGTCGCGTATCTCGGGGGCCAGCGGCGTGCTATTACTGAATTCGATTTCGGCGTAGTTATCCCCCAGTTTCAATAAGGTGACACTGAGATTGTCGTTGGTGCGAGTCTGGCCGACGTCCTTTTTCGTCAGGTCGAAACTGTAGAGCCGGCGTGGGGCGATGACTTCCACCTTGCCTTGCAGGCTCACCGGTTGTGGTTGGTTCTTCTTGTCCACATCCAGGCCTTCGATGAAGGGGTAGGTCACCGTCAAATCATCGGGGTTGGTCAGGTTGGAGCTCGACGGGCTCAGCTGAATGCCGGGATCGGTTTCCGACCATTCCGGCTGGAACGCGATGACGCGCTTGTTGCTCAGGGTCACCGATTGCCATTCCAGGCCATGAGGAAAAAGGAACGCGCCCGGAATGTTGAAGTTGAAGGGGAATACCGGTTGCAGATCGGTCAGGTAATCCGAGCTGGACTCCTTGTGTAACACGAGCAGACCGTTAATGTAGGTGTCGACCAGGGCCTGGGGTGTGGGGTAGTGCTTGAGCACGGCGAGGGCGTCTTCGCCGTATTCGGTGACCACTGGTTTGGTGTCGAGTTTGAGTTGTGCGCGCTCGAGTAACAATAGGGAGCCGCCTAGCTCGGCCACGGCATCCTTGAGTTTGGGGTCCTCGATCGTCTCCAGGGATTGTTCGAACTGTGCGATCTTTTCTTCGAGGCTGACCTGGCGTTTCTCATCGTTGGGTGAGCAGCCACCGAGCAACAATGCGAAGCAAAGCCCGGCACTCGTTAACGGCAATCGCACATCCATTTCCAGTCTTCCTGTCCGACGTCGCTGACCTGTCAATCATCTGGACACTAGCAGAAAAACTTTGTCACACACACGCAGGTTGCGGATTTTCCGGCGGTTTCTGGGTGTAACAGGTGGCTGTTATACTCGCCGCCATTTCCAGCCCCTTGTGTGAGATTCAATGGAACGCTTTATCGAAAATGCAATGTACGCCTCCCGCTGGTTACTGGCGCCGATCTATTTCGGTTTGTCCCTGGGCTTGCTGGCGTTGGCACTGAAATTCTTCCAGGAAGTCTTCCACGTCATCCCTAACGTGTTCTCGATGGCCGAGTCGGATCTGATTCTGGTCCTGCTGTCGCTGATCGACATGGCGCTGGTGGGCGGCTTGCTGGTGATGGTGATGATCTCCGGTTACGAGAACTTCGTTTCTCAGCTGGATATCGACGACAGCAAGGAAAAGCTCAACTGGCTAGGCACCATGGATTCGTCTTCGTTGAAGATGAAGGTCGCGGCGTCCATCGTGGCGATTTCGTCCATCCACCTGCTACGGATCTTCATGGACGCCAAGAACGTCGATCCCGAGCATTTGAAGTGGTACGTGGTCATTCACATGACCTTCGTGGTGTCGGCGTTTGCCATGGGCTATCTGGACAAGCTGACCAAGCACTGATCGACTAATCCTTGTGGGAGCGTGGCTTGCCCGCGATAGCATCGCCTCGGTCTGACGATAAACCGCGGTGATGCCATCGCGGGCAAGCCACGCTCCTACAGTTTTGTGAAACAGACGGGTGGTGTCGTCTGTGGCTTGTACTTTGGCCCGCCGAGGCATATCCATGTAGAGGTCCTGGCTCGCCACTGCCTGAGGTGCGCTCATGAACCTGCAAGAGTTGAATGCGTATGCCGTCGCCGGAAAGATCGATGAGCTGAACCTGATCTCGATGGAAGGCGTGTTTTACGTGCTGGAGGCACGGATGCATGGCGCGGGGCATCCATTGCGCGATGCGCACGGCGAGATATTGCATCTGCGCTCGGTCGAGCATGCGCGTGAAGTGCTTCATGCCTTTCCCAAGTTGTCGTTCAACGTCGTGCATACCTCGGTTCAGGATGAAATGTGCGGTGCCAGCACCGAGGAAAGCCTGAAAGTACCGATCACTTTCCGTTCCGCGTGACAGGGCCGACACGGCTCATCAACGTGACGGCATCTGTGCTAGTCTGCTCGCCCTTTTGATTCCGGGCGCTCCGGGATGCGCTGTGCATGCACGGCAAGTTCCAGGGCCGTCCGCACAACGGAGCAGTGTCATGTCCGAAGTAAATCTGTCCACCGACGAAACCCGCGTCAGCTACGGCATTGGCCGTCAGTTGGGCGACCAGCTGCGTGACAATCCGCCTCCGGGCGTTAGCCTGGACGCAATCCTGGCTGGCCTGACCGACGCGTTCGCCGGCAAGCCAAGCCGTGTGGGTCAGGAAGAAATGTCCGCCAGCTTCAAGGTTATCCGCGAAATCATGCAAGCCGAAGCTGCAGCCAAGGCTGAAGCCGCTGCTGGCGAAGGCCTGGCTTTCCTGGCTGAAAACGCCAAGCGCGAAGGCATCACCACTCTGGCTTCCGGCCTGCAATTCGAAGTGCTGACTCAAGGTGAAGGCGCCAAGCCAACCCGTGAAGACCAAGTGCGCACTCACTACCACGGCACCCTGATCGACGGCACTGTGTTCGACAGCTCCTACGATCGTGGTCAGCCTGCAGAATTCCCGGTAGGCGGCGTTATCGCTGGCTGGACCGAAGCCCTGCAACTGATGAACGCCGGCAGCAAATGGCGTCTGTACGTGCCGAGCGAACTGGCTTACGGCGCTCAAGGCGTTGGCAGCATTCCGCCGCACAGCGTACTGGTATTCGACGTCGAACTGCTCGACGTTCTGTAATGCCCGGCCTGTCGTCATGACGGGCTAATGTGGGGGCGAGCCTGCTCGCGATGCAGTCAACTCTGTTTTTCCGTGAAACCGAGGTGATGCCATCGCGAGCAGGCTCGCTCCCACAGTTTTTTGCGTTGTCTCATAGTTCGATCTTATGGTTCAGATCGCTGGTCGGGCGCAACGCCCGGGCATAGCAGAACAGAAACAGATTGCGCACCAGTTCCTTGAGCACCACCGGCTCGCTGGAACTTAAACCGTTGACGTCCAGATCACCCTGATCCTGCAGTTCGTTCAAGGCTTCTTCTTCAAGTACCGCACAAACTTCCCCGGTTTCCCGATGCAGGATTCTGAGGTAGGGGTGTGGGCGGTCCAGCCAGGCATCGATCAAATAAGTCATGAGTCTCATCTCCATTGATGGGTTTCAATGAGAATAATTCTTATTCATCAAATAGCAAGGGCCTATTGGCGGTTTGTGTTTTTTTCTGTGGGGAAATTGCTGAGTGTCAAAACGACTGGCGTTTGGCTATTGCGCGGGAATGCTGGGTGATTCGGGGAAGGGCGAAGCACCATCCCGCGCCGGGCGCGGGATGGAATGCAGCAGACTCAGACTTTTCTGACGAACTCGGATTTGAGTTTCATCGGGCCGATGCCATCGATCTTGCAGTCGATGTCGTGGTCGCCATCGCACAGGCGGATGTTCTTGACCTTGGTGCCGACCTTGACCACCAACGATGTGCCTTTGACCTTGAGGTCCTTGATCACGGTGATGGTATCGCCGTCCTGCAGGACATTGCCGACCGAATCCTTTTTCACGGTGTCATCGGACGCCGCTTCGGCTTCACCGCTGGCGGACCATTCGTGGGCGCACTCGGGGCAGATCAGCTGGGTGCCGTCTTCGTAGGTGTATTCGGAATTGCATTTTGGGCAGGGTGGCAGCGTGCTCACTAAGGCTCCTTGGATTCAGGATCGCTAAAAAGCGCACATTGTATAGGGTTTTTAAGGCGCAGGGAGCTGAAAGCAAAAGATCGCAGCCTTCGGCAGCTCCTGCAGGGTTTTGTGGACACCTGTAGGAGCACCGAAGGCTGCGATCTTTTGATCTTAATGCGTGCGGGCGACCGCGAACTCACTCAACTCAACCAGCGCATCGCGGTATTCGCTGGCGGGCAGGGCGTCGAGGCACTTGATCGCACGGGCCACGTAATCGCGGGCCAGTTGCGCGGTGTAATCCAGCGAACCGGAAGCTTCAACAGCTTCGCGAATGCTTTCCAGATCTTCGATGCCACCTTTCTGGATCGCCCGACGAACCAGTGCGGCCTGCTCCGGAGTGCCTTCGCGCATGGTGTAGATCAGCGGCAGAGTCGGTTTACCTTCGGCCAGATCGTCGCCGACGTTCTTGCCCAGGGTTTCGGCATCGCCACGGTAATCCAGCAGGTCGTCGACCAATTGGAAGGCCACCCCCAGGTGATCGCCGAAGGTGCGCAGTGCTTCGCTCTGTTCCGGCGAGGCACCGGCCAGAGCGGCGGCACTGTGGGTCGAGGCTTCGAAGAGCATCGCGGTTTTGCCGCGGATGACTTCCATGTAGGTTTCTTCGGTGGTGCTGGCGTCGCGGACCTTCGACAGCTGCAACACTTCGCCTTCAGCGATGATGCGCGTGGCTTGCGAAAGGATCTTCATCACCGGCATGGAGCCCAGTTCGACCATCATTTCGAAAGAGCGCGAATACAGGAAGTCGCCCACCAGCACGCTTGGCGCATTGCCCCACATGGCGTTGGCGGTCGAGCGGCCACGGCGCATACCGGACATATCGACAACGTCGTCATGCAGCAAAGTGGCGGTGTGCAGGAACTCGATGGTCGCGGCCAGCAGGCGCAGGTCATCGCCTTCACGGCCGAGTGCCTTGCCGCACAGCAGCACGAGCAACGGGCGCAGGCGTTTCCCGCCAGCCGAGGTAATGTAGTCGCCGATTTTCGATACCAGCGGCACTCGGGAAGTCAGCTGTTTCTTGATGATGCCGTCGACGGCGCTAAAATCGTCCGCCACCGCGCGGTAGAAAGCTTGGGGTTGCATCAGCGACAGTTGCTCCAGAAGGGTTGCGCGGCATGCTAGGACCCACGTCGGCGGGTGTCAAGGCACGATAGACGACCACTTGCAACGCTCAAGCAGCTTGCGTACAATCGCGCACCCTGAACTTCCTGGGCAGCACCTGCCTTACGCAATTGCAAACAGGCCTTCCAGCCTTATGCAGCCATGCCAGCCAATACCTCTTCTTATAAAGAGCTGGGTGAGCAGGATTATCGGAGAAATACCATGTCTTATGCAGTAATCGTTACTGGTGGCAAGCAGTACAAAGTTGCTCCAGGTGAATACCTGAAGATCGAAAAACTGGAAATCGCTACCGGCGAATCCGTTACTTTTGATCGCGTTCTGTTGGTTGCCAATGGCGACGACGTGAATATCGGCGCTCCAGTTGTTCCTGGCGCTACCGTTGTGGCTGAAGTGATCTCCCAAGGTCGTCACGATAAAGTCCGCATCATCAAGTTCCGTCGTCGTAAGCACCACATGAAGCGTATGGGCCACCGCCAGTGGTACACCGAGATCAAAATCACCGGTATTCAGGCTTAATTTCAGCCTAATTCCTCACTAGGAGAATTGAACTCATGGCACACAAAAAAGCTGGTGGTAGTACCCGTAACGGTCGCGACTCAGAAGCCAAACGCCTTGGCGTGAAGATGTATGGCGGCCAGGTTATCATTCCGGGCAACATCATCGTGCGTCAGCGCGGCACCCAATTCCACGCTGGCTACGGCGTTGGCATGGGCAAAGATCACACTCTGTTCGCTAAAATCGACGGCGTGATCAAGTTCGAAGTAAAAGGCGCCTTCGGTCGTCGTTACGTAAGCATTGTCCCGAAGACTGACGTCGTCGCGGCATAATTACGTAGTTGCTGGAAAAGCCCTGTCTTGCGACGGGGCTTTTTCGTTTGTGGGGTGAGTCTCTTGCAAAGCTGTTTGTGATGGGCTCCAGCGCTGTATTGGCGGTCGTTGATTGAGGTCGCTGCGCTCATTTTTGCAAGAGTCTTATGTCTAGGTTTTTTCGGCTCGTCCGTATGGCGAGAGGCGTTTTGTTATGAAGTTTGTTGATGAAGTATCGATTCGAGTAAAGGCCGGGGACGGCGGCAACGGTTGCATGAGCTTCCGTCGCGAAAAATTCATTGAAAACGGCGGCCCGAACGGCGGTGATGGTGGTGATGGCGGCTCGGTCTACATGGTCGCCGACGAAAACCTCAACACCCTGGTGGACTACCGTTACACCCGGCACTTCGATGCCGAGCGTGGTTCCAACGGCGGCAGCACTGACTGCACCGGCAAGAAAGGTGAGGAGCTGGTGCTGCGCGTTCCAGTTGGCACTACCGTTATCGATTCCGCGACTCAGGAAGTGATCGGCGACTTGACCAAGGCTGGCCAGCGTCTGTTGGTGGCTCATGGTGGCTGGCACGGTCTGGGTAACACTCGTTTCAAATCCAGCACCAACCGGGCGCCGCGCCAGACCACGCCGGGCAAACCGGGTGAGCAGCGCGACCTGAAACTGGAAATGAAGGTGTTGGCGGACGTCGGTCTGCTCGGTTTGCCGAACGCCGGCAAAAGTACCTTTATTCGCTCGGTATCGGCCGCCAAGCCGAAAGTCGCCGACTACCCGTTCACCACTCTGGTGCCAAACCTGGGTGTGGTCAGCGTAGATCGCTGGAAAAGCTTCGTGGTGGCGGACATTCCGGGTCTGATCGAAGGTGCTTCCGACGGCGCGGGCCTGGGGATTCGTTTTCTCAAGCACTTGTCGCGTACCCGTCTGCTGCTGCACCTCGTCGACATGGCGCCGCTGGATGACACCAGTGCTCCGGATGCCGCTGAAGTAATCGTCAGCGAGCTGACCAAGTTCAGCCCGTCCCTGGCTGAGCGTGATCGCTGGCTGGTGCTGAACAAGTGCGACCAGATCCTTGAAGAAGAGCACGACGCTCGCGTCAAGGAAATCGTTGATCGTCTGGAGTGGACCGGTCCGGTCTACGTGATCTCCGCGATCGCCAAGCAAGGCACCGAGCGTCTTTGTCATGACATCATGCGTTACCTGGAAGATCGTGCCGATCGTCTGGCTAATGACCCGGCCTACAAGGAAGAGCTGGCCGAGCTCGATCAGCGTATCGAAGACGAAGCGCGCGCCCAGCTGCAGGCGCTGGACGATCAGCGTGCCCTGCGCCGCAGTGGCGTGAAGTCGGTTCATGACATCGGTGACGACGATTGGGACGAAGAAGATGTGGATGACGAAGACGGTCCGGAAATCATTTACGTGCGTGACTGATTCGTTGCGATAAACTTAAGCGCCGCTCACTAGAGCGGCGTTTTAGTATCTGGAAATCGGTAGTCACGAATAACGTTACGGGCAGCGCTGGGTCGTGCTGTCCTCAAGCTAAGGTTGAAGATGATGCGGAGCAAGGTGACAGGTGCGCAGCGTTGGGTCGTGAAGATCGGCAGCGCTTTGCTGACGGCGGACGGCAAAGGCCTGGATCGCGCGGCAATGGGTGTCTGGGTCGAACAGATGGTTGCCCTGCACGAGGCGGGTGTTGAGCTGGTGCTGGTGTCCTCCGGGGCAGTGGCGGCGGGTATGAGCCGCTTGGGCTGGACTGTACGACCCAGTGCAATGCACGAGTTGCAGGCCGCTGCCGCCATCGGTCAGATGGGGTTGGTGCAGGCCTGGGAGTCGAGCTTCGCCGAGCATGGCCGGCATACCGCGCAGATTCTCCTGACTCACGACGATTTGTCCGACCGCAAGCGCTACCTGAACGCTCGCAGTACCTTGCGCGCGCTGGTCGAGCTCAAGGTGATCCCGGTGATCAACGAGAACGACACCGTGGTCACTGACGAAATCCGTTTCGGCGACAACGACACGTTGGCAGCGTTGGTGGCGAATCTGGTTGAAGCTGATTTGCTGGTGATCCTCACCGATCGCGACGGCATGTTCGACGCCGATCCGCGCAACAATCCCGATGCCAAGCTGATTTACGAGGCGCGTGCCGATGATCCGGCGCTGGATGCGGTGGCTGGCAGCACGGGCGGTGCACTGGGGCGTGGCGGAATGCAGACCAAGTTGCGCGCTGCGCGTCTGGCGGCGCGTTCCGGTGCGCACACCATCATTGTCGGCGGGCGCATTGATCGCGTGCTGGATCGTCTCAAGGCTGGCGAGCGCATCGGTACCTTGTTGTCACCTGAGCGCGGCATGCTGGCGGCGCGTAAGCAGTGGTTGGCCGGGCATCTGCAAACCCGCGGCACGCTGGTGCTGGATGCAGGGGCGGTGACGGCGTTGTCCCAGGGCAATAAAAGTTTGCTGCCGGTGGGCGTCAAACTGGTCCAGGGCAGTTTCCGTCGCGGCGAAATGGTGGTCTGCGTGGCGCCGGACGGTCGTGAAATCGCCCGTGGCCTGGCTAACTACAGTGCTCTGGAAGCGCAAAAAATCATCGGTCAGTCGTCTGAGGCGATTGTCGGTCTGCTGGGTTACATGGCGGAGCCGGAACTGGTTCACCGCGATAACCTGATTCTGGTCTGAAGGAATACCTGAATGCGTGTGGCAAAAGGATTATTGGGCTTGTTGTTGGCGATGCCGCTGTTGGCTTCGGCTGATGAAATTGGCCAGGTGTCGACGGTGTTCAAGTTCGTCGGCCCGAACGACCGTATCGTTGTCGAGGCGTTTGATGATCCGAAAGTTGAGGGCGTGACTTGCTACCTGTCACGCGCCAAGACTGGTGGGGTAAAGGGTGGGCTGGGTCTGGCGGAGGATCGCGCTGAAGCGTCTATTGCGTGCCGTCAGGTCGGGCCGATCAACTTTAAGGGTGAGCTCAAGGATGGCGAGGAGGTGTTCAAGGAGCGCACGTCCCTGGTGTTCAAGACCATGCAAGTGGTGCGATTCCTCGACAAGAAGCGCAATACGCTGGTGTATCTGGTCTACAGCGATCGCTTGATCGAGGGTAGCCCGCAGAATGCGGTGACGGCGATTCCGATTTTGCCGTGGGCGCACGCTCAATAATCTAGCGAAGATCCAAATGTGGGGGCGGGCTTGCTCGCGAAGACTGGCTGACATTCAGCATCTATGTTGACTGTTACGCCGCCTTCGCGAGCAAGCCCGCCCCCACTTTTTTTGCGTGGTGTTTGCCAAATCGCAGGCAATAAAAAACCGACCCTGAGGTCGGTTTTTTAATGAGCGTGTCGCTTAGGCAGCAGCGGCAACGTTCAGGGCCTTTACGTGGCCATTCAGGCGGCTCTTATGACGAGCAGCTTTGTTCTTGTGGATGATGCCTTTATCGGCCATACGGTCGATAACTGGCACAGCCAGAACGTAAGCAGCTTGAGCTTTGGCAGCGTCTTTTGCGTCGATGGCCTTAACTACATTCTTGATGTAGGTACGAACCATGGAACGCAGGCTGGCGTTGTGGCTGCGACGCTTCTCAGCCTGTTTTGCACGTTTTTTGGCGGAAGGTGTGTTGGCCACCGTCGAGCTCCTCGAAAGACTTTTTAGGAAATAGCAAACAAAATAGGCCGCGAATCATGCCGATGAGTTGATGTCTTGTCAAGGGCGGTTGAGACGATCCGCTAAGTGGCAGGTATAGAGCGCCGGGATATTTCTTTCCGGCGTGCGACCTGTAAACTCGCGAGCTTTGGCTCTGTGCTGTTGCGGCGCGGAGTATCGCATAAGTGGGCGCGTTGTTCGCCTGCTGTTTATCGACAGGCAAAAACTCTTTCAATGAATCTGCTCAAATCGTTGGCCGCTGTCAGCTCTATCACGATGGTTTCCCGGGTGTTGGGGTTCGTTCGCGACACCCTTATCGCTCGCGCATTTGGTGCGGGAATGGCGACTGACGCCTTCTTTATCGCCTTCAAACTGCCCAATCTGCTGCGGCGGATCTTCGCTGAGGGAGCATTTTCCCAGGCGTTCGTGCCGATTCTCGCCGAATATAAAAGCCAGAAGGGCGAGGAGGCGACACGAACCTTCATTGCCTACGTCTCGGGCCTGCTGACGCTGGTACTGGCGCTGGTCACCGCGTTGGGCATGCTCGCCGCGCCCTGGGTTATCTGGGCCACGGCACCGGGTTTCGTCACTACCCCGGAAAAATTCGAGCTGACCACCGATCTGCTGCGGGTCACTTTTCCTTATATATTGCTGATCTCCCTGTCTTCATTGGCCGGCGCGATCCTCAATACCTGGAACCGCTTCTCGGTCCCGGCCTTCGTGCCGACCCTGCTCAATGTCAGCATGATCATCTTTGCGGTGTTCCTGACGCCGTATTTCGATCCGCCGGTCATGGCGCTGGGTTGGGCCGTTCTGGTAGGTGGTCTGGCTCAGTTGCTGTTTCAACTGCCGCACCTGAAGAAGATCGGCATGTTGGTGCTGCCGCGCCTGAGTCTGCGCGATAGCGGTGTCTGGCGGGTCATGAAGCAGATGCTGCCAGCGATCATCGGCGTTTCGGTGAGCCAGATTTCGCTGATCATCAACACCATATTTGCTTCGTTTCTGGTGGCGGGCTCCGTTTCCTGGATGTATTACGCCGATCGCCTGATGGAATTGCCATCCGGTGTGCTGGGTGTGGCACTGGGCACGATTCTGCTGCCGACCCTGGCCAGGACCTATGCCAGCCAGGATCGCCACGAATACTCGCGGATCCTCGATTGGGGGCTGCGCCTGTGCTTCATGCTGGTATTACCGTGCGCTCTGGCGCTGGGGATTCTGGCTGAGCCGCTGACGGTTTCGTTGTTCCAGTACGGCCAATTCAGCGCGCTCGATGCGGCCATGACCCAGCGCGCGTTGATTGCCTATTCCGTCGGCTTGCTGGGGATTATCGTGATCAAAGTGCTGGCGCCAGGCTTTTATGCGCAACAAAACATCCGGACCCCGGTAAAAATCGCGATTTTCACCCTGATAGTCACTCAGCTGTTCAACCTGGTGTTGATCGGTCCGCTGGCTCATGCCGGTCTGGCCCTGGCCATCAGCGCGGGGGCCTGCATCAATGCCGGGCTGTTGTTCTATCAGTTGCGCAAGCAGCAGATGTATCAGCCGCAACCGGGCTGGGCGAAGTTCGGTCTCAAACTGCTGGTGGCGGTGGCGGTGATGTCCGCGGTATTGCTGGGCGCAATGCACTTCATGCCGGCTTGGGCGGAAGGGCATATGCTAGAGCGTTTGCTGCGTCTGGGTGCATTGGTGATCGCTGGCGTGGTGGTCTATTTCGGCATGTTGCTGTTGATGGGCTTCCGTTTGCGCGACTTCAATCGCAAGGCTTTGAACTGAGGCTTTTGTCTCGATAAACACGGGCGGGCCGACGGTTTTGTCGGCTCGATCACTTTGGGTTACGGTGTTGCCTGTCGTCGGCCGCCGGGTGTGGTTATAATCGACCACTTTATGAGCAAGAAGCGCGTTATGCAGCTGGTTCGAGGCCTCCACAACCTGCGCCCCCAGCATCGGGGCTGTGTCGCCACTATTGGCAACTTTGACGGTGTTCACCGTGGTCACCAGGCTATCCTGGCCCGGCTGCGTGAGCGTGCGCTCGAGTTGGGCGTGCCCAGCTGCGTGGTGATTTTTGAGCCGCAGCCGCGAGAATTCTTCGCCCCGGACACCGCCCCGGCCCGTCTGGCCCGCTTGCGGGACAAACTGCAGCTGCTGGCCGAAGAGGGCGTCGACCGGGTGCTGTGCCTGGCGTTCAATCAGCGCCTGAGCAAACTCAGCGCCAGCGAATTCGTCGATACTATTCTGGTGGACGGCCTCGGCGTGCAGCATCTGGAGGTCGGCGACGATTTCCGTTTCGGCTGCGACCGGCTAGGGGATTTCGATTTCCTGCAACAGGCTGGCGTCCTTCAGGGGTTTACCGTCGAAGCGGCGCAGACCGTTGTGCTGGACGGCATTCGTGTCAGCAGCACTCAGGTGCGTAACGCCCTGGCCGCTGCCGATTTTGCCTTGGCCGAGCGGCTGCTCGGTCGTCCGTACCGGATTGCCGGGCGAGTCCTGCATGGCCAGAAGCTGGCGCGCCAGCTCGGTACGCCGACCGCCAACATACAACTCAAGCGTCGTCGTGTACCGCTGTCCGGGGTTTATCTGGTCAACGTCGACATCGACGGCAAGACCTGGCCAGGCGTCGCCAATATCGGCGTGCGGCCAACGGTCCAAGGTGATGGCAAAGCCCACCTGGAAGTACACCTTTTAGATTTTGCCGGCGATCTGTATGACCGGCGTTTGACGGTGGTTTTCCACCACAAGCTGCGTGAAGAGCAGCGTTTCGCCTCTCTGGAGGCGCTTAAGACGGCGATCAATGCGGATGTCGCCGCCGCCCGTGCCCTGTCGCACCTAGCGCCAATCGCTAATGAAGAGCCTTAAATGACCGACTATAAAGCCACGCTAAACCTTCCGGACACCGCCTTCCCAATGAAGGCCGGCCTGCCTCAGCGCGAACCGCAGATTCTGCAGCGCTGGGACAGCATTGGCCTGTACGGTAAGTTGCGCGAGATTGGCAAGGATCGTCCGAAGTTCGTACTTCACGATGGTCCTCCGTACGCCAACGGCACGATTCATATCGGTCATGCGCTGAACAAGATTCTCAAGGACATGATCATCCGCTCGAAAACCCTGTCGGGTTTCGACGCGCCTTATGTGCCGGGCTGGGACTGCCACGGTCTACCGATCGAACACAAAGTCGAAGTGACCCACGGCAAGAACCTGGGCGCGGACAAAACCCGCGAACTGTGCCGTGCCTACGCCACCGAGCAGATCGAAGGCCAGAAGTCCGAATTCATCCGTTTGGGTGTGTTGGGCGATTTCGCCAACCCGTACAAAACCATGGACTTCAAAAACGAGGCCGGTGAAATCCGCGCCCTGGCGGAAATCGTCAAGGGTGGCTTCGTGTTCAAGGGCCTGAAGCCTGTGAACTGGTGCTTTGACTGCGGTTCGGCCCTGGCTGAAGCGGAAGTCGAGTACGAGAACAAGAAATCCGCGACCATCGACGTGGCCTTCCCGATCGCCGACGAAGCCAAACTGGCTGCCGCGTTCGGTCTGCCATCGCTGGGCAAACCTGCTTCGATCGTGATCTGGACCACCACCCCGTGGACCATCCCGGCCAACCAGGCGCTGAACGTTCACCCGGAATTCAACTACGCACTGGTCGACGTCGGCGATAAACTGCTGGTGCTGGCTGAAGAGCTGGTCGAGTCGTGCCTGGCCCGCTACAGCCTGGAAGGTTCGGTCATTGCGACCACCACCGGTAAAGAACTGGAACTGATCAACTTCCGTCACCCGTTCTACGATCGTCTGTCGCCGGTTTACCTGGCTGAATACGTCGAACTGGGCGCGGGCACCGGTGTGGTTCACTCCTCGCCAGCCTACGGCGTAGATGACTTCGTGACCTGCAAAAAGTACGGCATGGTCAACGATGACATCATCAATCCGGTTCAAAGCAACGGCGTTTACGTACCGTCGCTGGAATTCTTCGGCGGTCAGTTCATCTGGAAGGCCAACCCGGCCATCGTCGACAAGTTGACCGAAGTCGGTGCGTTGCTGCACACCAGCATCATCGAACACAGCTACATGCACTGCTGGCGTCACAAGACCCCGCTGATCTACCGCGCCACCGCGCAGTGGTTCATCGGCATGGACAAAGAGCCTGTGACCGGCGACACCCTGCGCAAGCGGGCGATCAAAGCCATCGAAGAGACCAGGTTCGTTCCGGCCTGGGGCCAGGCGCGTCTGCACTCGATGATCGCCAACCGTCCGGACTGGTGCATTTCCCGTCAGCGCAACTGGGGCGTGCCGATCCCGTTCTTCCTGAACAAGGAAAGCGGCGAGCTGCACCCACGCACTGTCGAACTGATGGAAATCGTTGCCCAGCGCGTCGAAGTCGAAGGCATCGAAGCCTGGTTCAAGATGGACGCCGCCGAGTTGCTCGGTGAAGAAGCGCCGCTGTACGACAAGATCAGCGACACCCTGGACGTCTGGTTCGACTCGGGCACCACGCACTGGCACGTCCTGCGCGGCTCGCACTCGATGGGCCACGAGACCGGTCCACGCGCCGACCTGTACCTGGAAGGTTCGGACCAACACCGCGGCTGGTTCCACTCGTCGTTGCTGACCGGTTGCGCCATCGACGACCACGCCCCGTACCGCGAGCTGCTGACCCACGGTTTCACCGTCGACGAGTCCGGCCGCAAAATGTCCAAGTCTTTGGGCAACGTGATCGCGCCGCAGAAGGTCAATGACACCTTGGGCGCCGATATCATGCGTCTGTGGGTTGCTTCTACCGACTACTCGGGTGAAATGGCGGTTTCCGAGCAGATCCTGCAACGCAGTGCGGACGCCTATCGGCGCATCCGTAACACCGCGCGCTTCCTGCTTTCCAACCTGACCGGTTTCAACCCGGCCACCGACATCCTGCCGGCCGAAGAAATGCTGGCGCTGGACCGTTGGGCCGTGGATCGCACCCTGCTGCTGCAACGCGAGCTGCAAGAGCACTACGGCGAATACCGCTTCTGGAACGTCTACTCCAAGATCCACAACTTCTGCGTGCAGGAGCTGGGTGGTTTCTACCTCGACATCATCAAGGACCGTCAGTACACCACTGGCGCCAACAGCAAGGCCCGTCGTTCGGCGCAAACCGCGCTGTACCACATCAGCGAAGCGCTGGTGCGCTGGATCGCGCCAATCCTGGCGTTCACCGCCGACGAGCTGTGGCAGTACCTGCCGGGCGAGCGTAACGAGTCTGTGATGCTCAACACCTGGTACGAAGGCCTGACCGAATTGCCGGAAGGCTTCGAGCTGGACCGCGCTTACTGGGAGCGGATCATGGCGGTGAAGGTAGCGGTCAACAAGGAAATGGAGATCCAGCGCGCGGCCAAGGCCGTCGGTGGCAACCTGCAAGCCGAAGTGACGCTGTTCGCCGAAGACGCGCTGAGCGCCGATCTGGCCAAGCTGAGCAACGAACTGCGCTTCGTGTTGATTACCTCGACTGCCACCGTTGCACCGTTCGTGCAGGCTCCGGCAGACGCGGTGGTCACCGAAGTCGGCGGCCTGAAGCTCAAAGTGGTCAAGTCGAGCCATGCCAAGTGCGCCCGTTGCTGGCACTGCCGTGAAGACGTCGGCGTGAACCCGGAGCATCCGGAAATCTGCGGTCGTTGCGTCGACAACATCAGCGGCGCTGGCGAGGTTCGTCACTATGCCTAATGCCGTTGGCCGTTTCGGACGGCTGAGCTGGCTCTGGTTGAGTTTGCTGGTCCTGGTCATCGACCAGGCCAGCAAGTTCTACTTCGAAGGCTCGCTGAGCATGTACCAGCAAATCGTGGTGATCCCCGATTACTTCAGCTGGACCCTGGCCTACAACACCGGCGCGGCGTTCAGTTTCCTGGCTGACAGCTCGGGTTGGCAGCGCTGGCTGTTCGCCCTGATCGCGGTGGTGGTCAGTGCGGTGCTGGTAGTCTGGCTCAAGCGCCTGGGGCGCAACGAAACCTGGCTGGCAGTCGCCTTGGCGCTGGTGCTGGGTGGCGCGCTGGGTAACCTGTACGATCGCATTGCCTTGGGCCATGTGATCGATTTCATTCTGGTGCATTGGCAGAACCGCTGGTATTTCCCGGCATTCAACTTTGCCGACAGTGCAATTTCTGTCGGTGCCGTGATGCTTGCACTGGATATGTTCAAAAGTAAAAAGACCGGAGAAACCGTTCATGACTGAACAGGTATTGGCTGAGCAACGCATTGGCCAGAACACGGAAGTCACCTTGCACTTTGCGTTGCGCCTGGAGAACGGCGACACCGTCGACAGTACCTTCGACAAAGCCCCGGCGACCTTCAAGGTTGGCGACGGCAGCCTGTTGCCAGGTTTCGAAGCCGCGCTGTTCGGCTTCAAGGCCGGCGACAAACGCACCCTGAACATCGAGCCGGAAAACGCCTTTGGTCAGCCGAACCCGCAAAACGTGCAGATCATCCCGCGCTCGCAGTTCAAGGATATGGAACTGTCGCCTGGCTTGCTGGTGATCTTCAACGATGCGGCCAATACTGAGTTGCCCGGTGTGGTGAAAGAATTCGATGACACGCAAGTGACCATCGACTTCAACCACCCGCTGGCCGGTAAAACCTTGACCTTTGACGTCGAGATCATCAACGTCAAAGCGCTGTAACTGACTGAACTCGGTCCAATGTGGGAGCGGGCTCGCTCGCGAAAGCGTCATCACATGTAACATCAATGTCGACTGACACACCGCTTTCGCGAGCAAGCCCGCTCCCACATTAAGATTTTCACTGTTTTCGAGCCCGGTGTTCGAATGACAGGTGGCATTACTATTTCTTGCGCGCAAGACACGAGGCACAGCATGCAAATCAAACTCGCCAATCCCCGTGGCTTCTGCGCCGGTGTGGACCGGGCGATCGAAATCGTCAACCGCGCCCTGGAAGTCTTCGGGCCGCCGATCTACGTGCGCCACGAAGTGGTCCACAACAAATTCGTCGTCGAAGACCTGCGCGCCCGTGGGGCGATCTTCGTTGAAGAGCTGGATCAGGTGCCGGATGACGTGATCGTGATCTTCAGCGCCCATGGCGTTTCCCAGGCCGTGCGTACCGAAGCAGCAGGCCGTGGCCTGAAGGTGTTCGACGCTACCTGCCCGCTGGTGACCAAGGTGCACATCGAAGTCGCGCGTTACAGCCGCGACGGCCGTGAATGCATCCTCATTGGCCATGCCGGCCATCCGGAAGTAGAAGGCACCATGGGCCAGTACGATGGCAGCAATGGTGGCGCGATCTATCTGGTCGAGGACGAGAAAGATGTCGCCGAGCTGCAGGTAAACAACCCTGAAAGACTGGCCTTCGTCACCCAGACCACCCTGTCCATGGACGATACCAGTCGCGTGATCGACGCCCTGCGTACTCGGTTCCCGGCGATCGGCGGTCCGCGCAAGGACGATATCTGCTACGCCACGCAAAACCGTCAGGACGCCGTCAAGCAGCTGGCAGACGAATGCGACGTGGTGCTGGTGGTCGGCAGCCCGAACAGCTCCAACTCCAATCGCCTGCGTGAACTGGCTGAACGCATGGCCACCCCGGCCTATCTGATCGACGGCGCCGAAGACCTGCAAAAGAGCTGGTTCGATGGTGTCGAGCGGATTGGCATCACTGCCGGTGCCTCCGCTCCGGAAGTATTGGTGCGTGGCGTGATCCAGCAGTTGCAGGCTTGGGGTGCCACCGGGGCCGATGAGTTGGCCGGGCGTGAAGAGAACATCACGTTCTCGATGCCTAAAGAGCTACGCGTCCGCTCCCTGCTCTGAGTCTTCTCCTCCCGCGCACAGCGCCTGTTCAGTCTTATCGCTGCGCAGGCTGACGCGTCCGGTCCGGGACAGCACCACCTGGTGCAGGCTGACCGGTTTGCGGCTGGCGCAAATATGTACCGTCCCCGCTTGAAAGGCACCGCTGGGCAACTGCGGTTCGCCCAGGCTGCTGAACTGTACGAAATTCTTGACCGGCCGATTGCCGACAACTGGCACTCGAGCGTCGCTCTGTTGCTCGACCAGCAGCGGATTGCTGCTGTCCTCCGGGCCTTTGCCGCTGACATCCAGAATGATCCGCCAACCCTGGCCCCAGTCGCCGTTGATTCCGTGTATCACCACACTCTGATTGCGTGTGATGGCAGCGGTTCTGGCATTACGCATACCACTGACAATCGACTGCGCCGCCTGTTCTCGATGGTTCGATTCTGTCAGTGCGGCGAACGCCGGACTGACCAACAGCAGAACAATCCCGACAATTGTCAGTCCCATGAGCAGTTCGATCAGGCTGAAACCTTGCTGATGCATGTTATCTCCCTCCCTGGAGTGCTGCGGTCCGCGCGATCCCTGCGCGAGTAATGGCAAAACAACCGTACATCTGTCGGTCGAATGTTCTAGCGTGTAGAAGCAGGTATAGCCGACGGCAACGGAGGGCACCGATGGATCATCGTACAAAAGGTTTCACGCTGATCGAGCTGCTGATCACGCTCGCCGTGTTTCTGATCCTGATCAGCCTGGCTGTTCCGGCGTTTACCCGCTCGGTGCAAAGCACCAAGGCCGACACCGAGATCGGCGACCTGCAACGCGCGCTCAATTTCGCCCGGCTTGAGGCGATTGACCGGGGCCTCACCACCCGGGTTCGCCCGACAGCCGGCGGCAGTGTCTGGACCGGCGAGCTGACCGTTTATGACGGTACCGGCAATCCGGCCAATGTATTGCGGGTTGTTCCAGCGATGAGCAGTGGCGCCACTCTGACGCTAACCTCAGGAGTGACCGCTATTGATTTCAACAATCTGGGCGGTTTGTCGGCGCCGTCCACGGCCGTCGTGATCAGTTATGTACTGGGGGCACAGAGCAGGACGCTGAATGTGTGTTTGAACGGACGAATTCTATTGGGTGGAAGTTGCGGATGAGGGGTTGGAGCAAGCGCGCACAGGAGGGCATGACGCTGATCGAGGTACTGGTCGCGTTGTTGGTTCTGGCCGTAGGGTTATTGGGCGCGGCGGCGATTCAGCTCAATGCGCTGAAGTACACCGACAGCTCGCGGATGACCAGCCAGGCGAGTTTTATCGCCTACGACATGATGGACCGCATTCGCGCCAACTCCGGCGCCGATTACACCGTCACGCCACCGACCTCGGGCAACCTGAGCGTGGCCCGGGATCAGGATCTTTACGATTTCACCACCAACATCGTCAATTTCGGCGGCGCCACGGCGACCGGCAGCATTACCCGAAACCAACGGGTATACACCATCACCATTACCTGGGATGACTCGCGGGCCGCCAATACCGCCGACTCGCGCCGCAGTTTCGTCCTCACCAGTCGCGCCACCGTTGATCCGGCGACGACACCATGATCAGAGCCAGCAAAGGTTTCGGCCTGATCGAGTTACTGATCGCCCTGGCGTTGAGTCTGGTCGTGGTTCTTGGCGTGGCGCAGATCTTCATCGCAGCTAAAAATACCTACGTCAGCCAGAATACCGCCGCCGGCATGCAGGAAGATGCACGGTTCGTCTTGAGCAAGATGATTCAGGAAATCCGCATGGTCGGCATGTTCGGTTGCCTGGGCACGATTATCGACGCCAGCTCGGCAGGGAATTTCAATGCCAGTCAGATCACGCCGATCAGTTGGGACAATGCCAACCTCAAATTAACGCTTGTCACCGCCGATGTCGGCGGCAGTGGCGGGGTGCCGACCTGGACGGTGGTTTCGGACTGTCGCAACACTGCAACGGCCTACTCCGGCCTACGAACGACAACATCCGGGCAGTTGGCATTTCCGATCCGGCGGCTGATCTACAGCTTCAGCAACAATCAACTGCTGATGGGCTCTGGTGCCGGCACGCCGACGCAGCAGGTGCTGGTGAACAATGTCAGTGCCTTCAAGGTGAGCTTCGGCCTCGCGAGCTCCGCCACGGATACGGCTGCCTCCAGCTACAGCAGCAACCCATCCGATCCGGCACGAATCCGAAGTGTGCGACTGACGCTGACACTGACCGACCCGAACCACCGGGTCAGCGATCAAACCTTCAACGTGGTTGCCGCCTTGCGCAACCGGTTGCCATGAGGGGAGAGCCGATGAGTATTGCTCCCATGACCCCTCACGCCCAGCGCGGCATGGCGCTGCTGGTCAGCCTGGTGTTTCTCCTGGTGCTGACGTTGATCGGGCTTTCATCAATGCAGAGCGCCACGTTGCAGGAAAAAATGGCCAGCAGCGTGATCCTGCGCAATCAGTCGTTCCAGGGCGCAGAAGCGGCATTGCGTATTGGCGAAAGCGCGGTGCAACTCAACACCTATTCATTGCCGGTCTGCAGCGGTACCAGCCAATGCGCACCTCCGGCCGAAGCGTCGGTCATTACCGCCGCCGGGTTCAACTCCACCTCGGGGGTGACCTGGATCGCCTCCGGCAGCGGCTTTTACGGGGTGCAGAACATCGGCACCACCCTGACGGCCGTGAACGTACCGAGCAACACGTCGACAACGCTGTACCGGGTGACCGCCGTGGGCATCGCGGGCAATTCGCGCAGTGTGGTGGAGAGTATCTATGCGAAGTACTGAGGCACGCACAGGCTGGCGCCGTTGGTTGTTGCAGTTGTTCTGCGGCGCGGCGTTGAGCCTTTATCTGGCAGCACCGACTTACGCCTTCACACCCTCGGATTCGCCGCTGTTGAACGCCGCCGCCGTGGCGCCCAATGTGATGCTGTTGCTCGACGACTCGAAGAGTATGAACAGCATTATCTGGGCGGCAGGCTTCGATCCGACGGTCGCACGTGCCCCGGTGACTATTTGCCTCTCCAATGGTTCGTGCAACAAAGGCCGTGAGCTTGGCATGGCCGATGGCAATATTCCCTTGTCGAGTTTGACTCATGGAACATGCACGAAGGACGGATGGTACGGTTTTTATAAGAACAGCCTTCTCGGTCTGGAGTCGCTTTGCCTCAAGCTTCCCGATCCGGTGGGGAGCGAAGACACGCTCTATACGGCGAATTACTTGTCCTATCTGATAAGCCTGGCCAACAACTCCGACCGGGATTTCACCGATGGCTCGATTCCCAATGACTACCGGATGAATGTAGCGCGCAACGTTTCCAAGGCGTTGGTGGCCAGCAACCGCTCGCTGCGCATCGGTCTGTCGACGTTCAACCTGGCGGTCGGCAACCATAAGAATGACGGCGGTTATATCGTTCGTTCGGTCAGCGATTTGTCGGCGGTCAGCGGCACCGTGACCCAGGCTCAGGCCGATGCCAACTACAACGATCTGATCGCCGGAATCGACGAACTGAGCGCACAGGCGGATACGCCGCTGGCTGAAGCCTATTACGAGATCACCCGCTATTTCCGTGGCATGGCGCCATACAACAACTCGACGCCTACCACCTACACCAGTCCGATTCAGTATCGCTGCCAGAGAAATTACGGCGTAGTAATCACTAGTGGTTTGCCGACCTTCGACCATACCTTTCCGACTGACGATCCGCTGGGTACCAGCAAGTTACCGAACTGGGACGGTATCAGCAGTAACGATGGCGCCAACCCCGTCGGCGACAAAGAGGGTGACACCTTTTATCTGGATGACATCGCCAAGTTCGCCTTCGATATTGACATGCGGTCCACGGGTACCGACATCACAGGAAAAGGCTGGAACGCCCTGGATTTTCCCAAGCAGAACCTCAACACCTATACCGTGGGTTTCACCACGGCAAACCAGATGTTGTCGGATGCCGCCAGCTATGGACAGGGTAAGTACTACCAGGCGACCGACGGTGCGGGGCTCAACAGCGCATTGTCTTCAGCCTTGAGCGACATCACCGCCAAGGCCGGATCAGGTGGCAGCGGCGTTACCAGCGGCACGACCCTGACCAGCAACTCAGCCTACTTCCAGACCACCTACGACCCCAAGGACTGGCGCGGCACCATCAAGTCTTTTGGCTTCACCTCGGCGGGCGCGGTGAACACGGCCGCGGTGCTGTGGACGACCGACACCACCATCGTGCCCGGTGCTACCGTCCCGACCTACCAGTCCTGGAATACCCTGACCAACGCCGTCGTTACCCTGGCCTATAACAATTTCTCTACGGTCCAACAGACTTCCCTCAACCAGAGCCTGCCCGTCGGTATTACCGGCAGCGATCTGGTGGAGTGGAGCAAGGGCACCAACAAAACCGGGTTGAGAGCGCGCAGTGTATTGCTCGGCGATATCATCAATTCGCCTCTCGTACTGGCCGCGCCCACGGACCAAACCGCGTCCGACCTGGTAGGGGATACTACCTACAGCACCTATTTGGCTACCAAAGCCGCCAACATGAATGCCAGCCTGGTGGTGAACGCCAACGACGGTTTTGTAAACGTCATCAACTCGACCAATGGTGTCAGACGCTACGGCTATATGCCCTCCAGTGTGCTGCCATCATTGCGCTACATCGCTGATCCCACTTATATCAACGGTGTGAGCCACAAATATCTGGTCGACGGTCAGGTCGGCGTGTTCGATGCCCAACTCGACAGCGCCTGGAAAACCCTGGCGATTGGTGGAACAGGGGCGGGCGGCAAAACCTTCTATGCGCTGCAGCTGTTCGACGCCTCGGCCGGTAACGTGATTAACGCGTTGTGGGAAATCAGTGCGCCGACCACAGCCAGTACGGCGAACGTTTTCAATGATCTGGGTTATGCCTATGCGCGCCCCGAAGTGGCACGCTTGGCCGATGGTCGCTGGGCCGCGTTTATCTCCAACGGTTATGGCAGCAACTCCGGGGTGGCAGCACTTTATGTGGTGGATATCCGCGACGGCTCGCTGATCAAGAAAATCGTGGTCGACAGTACAGAAACCAACAACGGCCTGTCGTCGGTGAAGCTTCGGGTCAACTCGCAGAATGTGGTGCAGGCCGCCTATGGGGGCGACCTGAAAGGGCGGTTGTGGAAGTTCGATTTGAGCGGCACCACCACCGATACCTGGGGCGTGGCGTTTTCCGGCAAGCCGTTGTTCACCACCGCGGGCGGCGCGACTCAGCCGATCACGGTACAACCGCTGCTCGCCGATCATGCATCGGGCGGCAAGCAAGTGTTGTTCGGCACCGGCAAACTCAATGAGAGCGCCGACAAGACCAATAAGGATCTGCAGGCGTTCTACGCGGTATGGGATGCGGAGGGGGGGGCTGGGCAAATCACCACTTCCAGCTTGCAGGCGCAGGCGGTGACTGGCGTGTTCTCTGGCAGCAGCGGGCAATTCATCACCACCAGCCAGAATGAGGTGACCTACCCGGCAAAGAAAGGCTGGTACTTGCCGCTGGTCTACAACAACGTACTGACGGGGGAGCGGGTGATCAATCAGGCCAGTCTCGTGGCAGGGCGAATCGTTTTTACCACGGCCAGTATGGATACCGTTGACCCCTGTGCCGGCTTCGGCTCCGGCAAACTGGTCGAACTCGATGCGTTCAGCGGTAAGATGCTCAACTATGCGGTGCTCGACACCAATGCTGACGGAGTGGTCGACAGCACTGACACGATTTCCAGCGGGGTGATCTTCACCGGTGGGATCCCGACCCTGAATGCGGTCGTCAATGACGCATCCCGCAAGATTGTGAACGACTCCGGCGGTGGCGTGACCACTCTGGTGGAAAAATCCGGTGGCGGCAGCGGCCGCCGCATCATGTGGCGACAAATACAGTAAGTGAGAGTTGAGGCATGCGCAGATCCAATCGAGGTTTTACCCTGATCGAAATCATGATCGTGATTGCGATCATCGGGATCGTTATCACCATTGGCTATCCGAGCCTCACCGAGTATGTAAAAAAGGGCCGTCGTACTGAAGTGGCGGGTCTGCTTTCCGAGCAGGCACAGATCCTGGAGCGCTTCTATTCGAAGAATAATGTCTATACCAATGCCAGCGGTCTGAGTGTCGGCAATGATTTCTATACCATCACCCCGACCCTGACCGATCAGACCTTCCTGCTGACGGCAACACGCAAGGCCGGTTCGAGCATGGCGAGCGACAAGTGCGGTAATTTCACGCTGACCAATACTGGCGTTCGGGGCATGGTCAATGCAACGTCCGGCCTGACCACCAAGGATTGCTGGGGGCGCTGAGTTTATTTTTCAGGCGCCCTTTGCGCCTTCTGTCTATTGAACGGTTGGATCAGAACATGAGCAGGCAACAGCAAGTGGTGATTGTCGGCGGCGGCGTGATTGGCCTGCTGACGGCGTTCAATCTCGCGTCCGAAGTACAGAGCGTCGTGCTGCTGGACCGCTCGAATGTCGGTCAGGAGTCGTCCTGGGCCGGTGGCGGGATCGTCTCGCCGCTCTACCCGTGGCGCTACAGCCCGGCGGTCACTGCGCTGGCTCATTGGTCCCAGGATTTTTATCCACAGCTGGCGGAACGTCTGTACGCCGCCACGGGTGTCGATCCTGAAGTGCACACCACCGGGTTGTACTGGCTGGACCTGGATGACGAAGCCGAAGCGCTCGCCTGGGCCAAACGGGAAAACCGCCCGTTGCGGGCTGTGGATATCTCTGCGGCACACGATGCGGTGCCGGTATTGGGCGCTGGTTTTTCGCGGGCGATCTACATGGCCGATGTGGCCAATGTGCGCAATCCACGGTTGGTGAAATCCCTCAAGGCAGCCTTGCTGGCGCTGCCGAACGTGACAATTCATGAGCAGTGCGAGGTCAGCGGGTTTATCCGTGAGGGCGCTGCGGTGGTCGGGGTACAGACTTCGATGGGGGCCATTGCGGGTGATCAGGTGGTTTTGACCGCAGGGGCCTGGAGCGGTGACTTGCTGAAAAGCCTGGGCCTGGAACTGCCGGTCGAGCCGGTCAAAGGCCAGATGATTCTCTACAAGTGCGCGGCGGACTTCCTCCCAAGCATGGTTCTGGCCAAGGGTCGTTATGCCATTCCTCGGCGTGACGGGCACATTCTGATCGGCAGTACGCTGGAGCATGAAGGCTTCGATAAAACGCCGACCGATACCGCGCTGGAAAGCCTGAAGGCTTCGGCGGTGGAGTTGATTCCGGCGCTGGCGGATGCCGAGGTAGTGGGGCATTGGGCCGGGTTGCGGCCGGGGTCGCCGGAAGGGATTCCCTATATCGGTCGGGTGCCGGGGTTTGACGGGCTCTGGCTTAACTGCGGGCACTACCGCAATGGGTTGGTGCTGGCGCCGGCGTCGTGTCAGTTGTTTGCGGATGTGATGCTGGGTCGGGCACCGATTATCGATCCTGCGCCGTATGCACCGGCCGGGCGTATTTGACAGAAGATCAAAAGAGCAGCCTTCGGCAGCTCCTGCATTGAATTGTGTTTGACCGCGATATGGCGGCGAACACTGAATCTGTAGGAGCTGCCGAAGGCTGCGATCTTTTCAATCCAGCCCCAATTTCTTGAGCCTGTAACGCATCGACCGAAACGACAGATTCAACCGCTGAGCCGCTGCCGTGCGGTTCCAGCGGGTTTCTTCCAGGGCCTGGAGGATGAGTTTGCGTTCGACGTTTTCCAGATAGGCTTCCAGGTTGTCGATCTGCGTCAGGTCCGGCACGCCGCCATCCGGGTTGCAGTTGCCTTCGGCCAGCCGCAGGTCGCTGGCTTCGATCTGTTTGTTCTCGCACAAGGTGTGGGCCCGCTCAAGCATGTTCTCCAACTCCCGCACGTTTCCTGGAAAACGATAGCTTTTCAGTGCGTCGAGGGCTTGCGGGTGGAGTTTTGCCGCAGGTTGGCCAGTGCCAGTTGCCAGTCGCTTGAGCATATTGTTGGCCAGAAGCTCAATGTCGTCGCGGCGTTCGCGCAAGGGCGGTACCCGCAATTCGATCACATTAAGGCGGTAGTACAAGTCCTGGCGAAAGCGTTCGGCGGCGACTTCGGTATCGAGGTCTTTGTGGGTGGCGCAGAGAATGCGCACATCCACCACGGTTTCCTGCTGTCCACCGATGCTACGCACGGCTTTCTCTTGAATGGCCCGCAAAAGTTTGACCTGCATTGCCAGTGGCAGGTCTGCCACTTCATCGAGGAACAAAGTGCCGCCATGGGCGGCCTGGAATAGCCCGGGTTTGTCTTCGATGGCACCACTGAAACTGCCTTTGCGATGGCCGAAAAATTCGCTTTCCATCAATTCCGAAGGGATCGCCCCGCAGTTCACCGGCACAAATGGTCGGGTGGCGCGTGGGCCTTGGTCGTGGATCAGTCGGGCGACCAGCTCCTTGCCGCTGCCGGACTCGCCGCTGATGTACACCGGGGCCTGGCTGCGGGCCAGTTTGTCGATTTGTTTGCGCAGACTGCGCATTGGCAGGGAGTCGCCCAGTAGCCGACGGTCGATGACGCTGCTGGCACCGCCTGGTGCCGGCAGACTCAGGGCGCTGGTGACCAGTTCGCGCAGGCGGGTGAGGTCGACCGGTTTGGTCAGAAAGTCGAACGCGCCAGCCTTGAGGGCGTTGATTGCCGTTTCCAGGCTGCCGTAGGCGGTAATCATCGCCACTGGCACTTGCGCATAGCGCTGCTGGATGTGCTGCACCAGTGCCAGACCGGTGCCGTCGGGCAGGCGCATGTCGGTCAGGCACAGGTCGAATGTCTCCCGTGCCAGCAGAGCTTGCGCTTCTGCGAGGTTGCGGGCACTAAAGGTGTCGAGTTTCATCCGTCCCAGGGTTATTTCCAGGAGTTCGCGGATATCCGGCTCATCGTCGACGATCAGGATTTTTTGCCGTGGGCTCATGTTCAACTTTGTTTCCGTCCGTGAGCAAAAGTGATGCGAAAGCAGCCGCCGCCTTGGCGTGGTTTGAAGTCTAGGCGGGCCTGATTGCTTTCGCACAGCTCACGGGACAGATAAAGCCCCAGGCCAGTGCCCTGGCTGCTGGTGGTGAAGAACGGTTCGAACAAATGCGAGCGCTGGTCCGGCGCCACGCCGGGGCCATTGTCCAGGACTTCAAGGGTAGGCAACTGGCTGTCCGGGTCAATAAACAACTCGAGCCAGACCTGTGCCTGATCATGGTTCAGGGCACTATGGCGCCAGGCGTTGCGCAACAGATTGTCGAGAATCTGGGTCAGCTGATTCGGATCCATCAGGGTTGTGAAGTCCCCCGAACCGATTCGCAGGTGAACTAGCTGACGCTCAGTCGCACCCTCGCGGGTTTCGGCCACGAAGTGCTCCAGCCATGGCCGCAAATCCAGCCGTTGCGGCACGGTTTGCTGGCGACGGGACAGTTGCAGGACATTTTCGATTACCCGATTCATTCGCTGAGAGTGGTCTTGAATAATCTGCGTCAGACGCCGATCCGCGCCGTTCAGTTCCTCGGATTCCTGCAGTAACTGCGCGGCATGACTAATGGCGCCTAGTGGATTGCGGATTTCATGGGCAATACCGGCAGTCAGGCGGCCGAGGGCGGCGAGTTTAAGTTGCTGGGCCTGCTGGGCGATTTGGGCGAGGTCTTCGAGAAAAACCAGCGTCTGGTGGTGCGGGCTTTGGTCCAGGGCAATGAAGCTCGGTTGCAGCTCCAGGCCATTGCTGGCGATTTTCAGGCTTTGCGGGCGCAAAGTCGGATTGTTGAACCAAAGTTGGAGTCGCTCGACCAAAGGCATCGAATGGTCGTCGATCAGTTGGCCATCGAGTTTTTCCTGTCCCAGCAAGGTCAAGGCGCTGTGATTGGCCAGTTGCACACGCCGTTGGTCGTCGAGCACCAGAATGCCCGTGCGCATGCGTTGCAGGATCAGTGCGTTGAGGGCTTCGAGGCCGAGCACTTCACTGGCCCGCTGCTCGGCCAGGGTTTCGCTGACTTCAACTCTTCGGATCAAGCCTTGCACCAGCAATGCCGCGACAAAGCACAGAGCAGCGAGCGTGCCGATTTGCAGGTAATCATTGGGACTGGTGGGGTGGCTGAAGCTCAGAAGGAAGCTCAAACCCACGATGCCGAGGGCGCCAACAGCCGCAATCAGCAGGCCGATGCGCCCGCGCAGCAGGGTATTGCTGATGACCACTGACACGATCAACAGGTTGCCGATGGCGCTGGGCATGCCGCCAGCGGCATAGAACAGACCGCATAGCAGCAGGACATCGACCAGCGCCAGGCCGAACAACTGCGCCGGGCGACGGGTGTTCTCCAGAAAGACCACCAGCAGGATATTCAGCACCAGGTACAACCAGCTGCCGTTGCGCAGCAAGTCGTCATTGGCAAACGTCAGCAACTGGCTGTCCATATTGCTGGAGATCAACAGCACCAAGGTGATGCCGATGCTTAAACGGTAGAGGTGATAGAGGCGCAGCAGTCGCTGGGCCTGTTTGTTGCCGGGACTGGACGTCTCAGCGATCACTGGAACCCGGGCCTTGCTCAAGGTGAGCCTGGCTGCAATACCACTGTTGTTGAAGGCTCAGCGCGCGGTCGCGGGGCAGATGTACGCCGCAATGAGCGCAACGCACCATGGGCGGAGCATCTTGCTCTCGCGGCGTGTTGGCGCCCGAAACCGGGGCCTTGAACTTGCGCCAGAGCCATACCGCAGCGGCAATCAGTGCGATCCAGAATAATAAACGAAGCATGGTGAGCTGCTTTTTGAGTAGTGAATTGGCAGTTTAGCCAAGGACGGGTCGGTCGCACAGCGCAATACGCTCACCCCTGAAATCCGGTAATAAAAAAGGCGCCTCGAAAGGCGCCTTCTTGGCACAACACTCAGCGTCAGTCGAACACGCCGAAGGTCATGTAGCTGAACCACGAGCGGTCGGCGTTGTTGGCTTCAGACTCGTGCTGCTCTTCTTCGATCACATCGCCGTTTTCATCTTTAGGCTTGAGCTCGTTCGGAATCGAGTCCTTGGCGTCCTGGAACTGCCTCTGCACGTCCTGGTTGGCGCGGGTTTCACCCGGTGGCAGCGGCGGACGGGATTCGATCAGGCCCAGGGTGGCCTTGCTCAGCCACGAACGGTTGTCGGCTTCGTCCTTCGAGGGCACGAACTGACCGTCCACCAGGCTTGGGTGGTTCGGGTAGTTGAGCTTCAGGGTTTCGAGGCTGGTTGCGGCCAGTTCGTCCAGGTGCAGACGCTGGTAGGCTTCAGTCATCACTGCCAGGCCGTCACCGACCGAAGGTGTTTCCTGGAAGTTTTCCACCACGTAACGACCACGGTTCGCGGCGGCGACATAGGCCTGACGGGTCAGGTAATAGTCGGCAACGTGAATCTCGTAGGAAGCCAGCAGGTTGCGCAGGTAGATCATGCGCTGCTTGGCGTCCGGCGAGTAGCGGCTGTTCGGGAAGCGGCTGGTCAGCTGGGCGAACTCGTTGTAGGAGTCGCGAGCGGCGCCCGGGTCACGCTTGGTCATGTCCAGCGGCAGGAAGCGCGCCAGCAGGCCGACGTCCTGGTCGAAGGAAGTCAGACCCTTGAGGTAGTAGGCGTAATCGACATTCGGGTGCTGCGGGTGCAGGCGAATGAAACGCTCGGCGGCGGATTTCGCAGCCTCAGGCTCGGTGTTCTTATAGTTGGCGTAGATGAGCTCGAGTTGAGCCTGATCGGCGTAGCGACCGAACGGATAACGTGACTCCAGGGCCTTCAGCTTGGCTGTGGCGGCGGTGTAGCTATTGTTGTCCAGATCGTGCTGAGCCTGCTGGTACAGCTCGACTTCGCTCAGGTTTTCGTCTACGACTTCCTTCGATGAGCAAGCAGCGGTCAATGCGAGGATGGCGATCAGCAGCAGGTGTTTCACTTGCATGGCGGCTTGCGTCCCTATGACGGCCGCTGTCTTGGGCGGGGCCGTCCTGTTATGATGAGTGCCCCGTTGAAAAGCCTCGGGGCAAAAGACGCCGTATTTAACCACAAGCGCGCAGCCGAAACCAAAGGCTGTGCCGACGCCTAGTCTGAGCATGTCCGATAAAATTGAACTTCGCGCAGAGGTGCCGTCCGAATTGGGCGGCCAACGCCTCGATCAAGTCGCCGCACAATTATTCGCTGAGCACTCGCGCTCGCGCCTTTCCGCCTGGATCAAAGACGGCCGCCTGACTGTGGATGGGGCGGTTATCCGCCCGCGAGACATCGTTCACGGTGGCGCCGTTCTTGAACTGACTGCCGAGCAGGAAGCTCAGGGCGAATGGATCGCTCAAGACATCGAGCTGGACATCGTCTATGAAGACGACGACATCCTGGTGATCAACAAACCTGCGGGCCTGGTGGTGCATCCGGCTGCCGGCCACGCCGACGGCACCTTGCTCAACGCTTTGCTGCACCACGTGCCGGACATTATCAATGTGCCCCGCGCCGGTATCGTGCATCGCCTGGACAAGGACACCACCGGTCTGATGGTGGTGGCCAAGACCATTCAGGCGCAGACACAGCTTGTCACGCAATTGCAGAGCCGCAGCGTAAGCCGGATCTATGAGTGCATCGTGATCGGTGTGGTGACAGCCGGCGGCAAGATCAACGCGCCGATCGGTCGTCATGGCCAGCAACGCCAGCGCATGGCCGTGATGGAAGGTGGCAAGCAAGCCGTCAGCCATTACCGCGTGCTCGAGCGTTTCCGTTCCCACACGCACGTGCGGGTGAAGCTGGAAACCGGCCGTACGCACCAGATTCGCGTACACATGGCGCACATCAACTACCCGTTGGTCGGAGATCCTGCCTATGGCGGTCGTTTCCGAATTCCGCCGGCCGCCAGTGTGACCATGGTCGAATCCCTGAAAAATTTCCCGCGTCAGGCGCTGCATGCGCGATTCCTGGAGCTGGATCATCCGACCACCGGTAAACGCATGAGCTGGGAATCGCCGCTGCCGGACGATTTCGTCTGGTTGCTGTCGCTGCTCAAGCAAGACCGTGAGGCGTTCATCGGATGAATGACTGGCTGATTCCCGACTGGCCTGCGCCTGCCGGGGTGAAAGCCTGCGTTACCACCCGTGCGGGCGGCGTCAGTCTGGCGCCGTTCGACAGCCTCAACCTCGGCGATCATGTCGACGACAACCCCGAAGCTGTCGCCGAAAACCGCCGTCGCCTTACCGATCATTTCTCTATTCAGCCGGCCTGGTTAAAGCAGGTTCACGGCATTGTCGTGGCCCAAGCGGATCCAGGCCTGGTAGCCACAGCTGACGCCAGCTGGACGGCAACACCCGGTATCGCCTGCGCGGCGATGACCGCTGATTGCCTGCCAGCGCTGTTCTGCGACCGCGCCGGCACCCGCGTCGCTGCCGCCCATGCCGGTTGGCGCGGGTTGGCGGCGGGTGTGCTGGAGGCGACCCTCGACAGTCTGGCCGTACCGCCTGAAGACGTGCTGGTCTGGCTTGGCCCGGCCATTGGCCCACAAGCCTTTGAAGTCGGCTCGGAAGTGCGCGAAACCTTCGTCCAGCAATTGCCTGAAGCCGATAAAGCCTTTGTACCGAGCCAGAATGCCGGCAAGTTCATGGCCGACATCTATGAGCTGGCGCGTTTGCGTCTGGCCGCTCGCGGGGTTACCGCTGTTTATGGTGGCGGTTTATGCACCGTGACCGATCCACGCTTCTTTTCTTACCGCCGCAGTCCACGCACCGGCCGGTTTGCCTCTCTGATCTGGCTCGAACGCTAGACTTACCTGACTTGCATCAACGTCAAGACGCTTGAAACTCCCAGAATCGACCACATCTAGTGAGGTATCTGGCAGGTTTCTTCATTCAGGATGTTTATAGGTCCGGCCTGCTCAAAAGGAAGGTGACCCATGCGTATAGACCGTTTAACCAGCAAGTTGCAGTTAGCCTTGTCCGACGCCCAATCCCTGGCCGTCGGCCTCGATCATCCGGCGATTGAGCCGGCGCATTTGATGCAGGCCATGCTTGAACAGCAGGGTGGTTCGATCAAACCCCTGCTGATGCAGGTGGGTTTCGACGTCAACAGTTTGCGTAAAGAGCTGACCAAAGCCCTCGATCAGCTGCCAAAAATCCAGAACCCGACTGGCGATGTGAACATGTCGCAAGATCTGGCGCGTCTGCTGAATCAGGCCGATCGCCTGGCCCAGCAGAAGGGCGACCAATTCATCTCCAGCGAACTGGTGCTGCTCGCCGCCATGGACGAGAACAGCAAGCTCGGCAAATTGTTGCTGGGCCAGGGCGTGAGCAAGAAAGCCCTGGAAAATGCGATCAACAACCTGCGCGGTGGTGAGGCAGTCAATGATGCCAACCACGAAGAGTCACGTCAGGCGCTCGACAAGTACACCATCGACCTGACCAAGCGCGCCGAAGAGGGCAAGCTCGATCCGGTGATCGGCCGTGACGACGAAATTCGTCGCACCATTCAGGTCCTGCAACGCCGCACCAAGAACAACCCGGTACTGATCGGTGAGCCAGGCGTGGGTAAAACCGCCATCGCCGAAGGCCTGGCCCAGCGCATCATCAACGGCGAAGTGCCGGATGGTCTGAGAGGCAAGCGTCTATTGTCCCTGGACATGGGGGCTCTGATTGCCGGTGCCAAATACCGCGGCGAGTTCGAAGAACGCCTCAAATCCCTGCTCAATGAACTGTCGAAGCAGGAAGGGCAGATCATTCTGTTCATCGACGAACTGCACACCATGGTCGGCGCCGGCAAGGGCGAAGGCTCGATGGACGCCGGCAACATGCTCAAGCCTGCGTTGGCTCGTGGTGAGCTGCACTGCGTCGGTGCGACCACGCTCAACGAATACCGCCAATATATAGAAAAGGACGCAGCTCTCGAGCGACGCTTCCAGAAAGTCCTGGTGGATGAGCCAAGCGAAGAAGACACCATCGCCATCCTGCGCGGCCTGAAAGAGCGTTACGAGGTTCACCACAAGGTGGCGATCACCGACGGCGCGATCATCGCCGCGGCCAAACTCAGTCATCGCTACATCACCGACCGCCAGCTGCCGGACAAAGCCATCGACCTGATCGACGAAGCCGCCAGCCGCATCCGCATGGAGATCGACTCCAAGCCGGAAGTACTGGACCGCCTGGAGCGTCGCCTGATTCAGCTGAAGGTGGAATCCCAGGCGCTGAAGAAAGAAAGCGACGACGCGGCGAAGAAACGTCTGGAAAAACTGCAGGAAGAAATCGCCCGTCACGAGCGCGAATACTCGGATCTCGAAGAAATCTGGAACTCGGAAAAAGCCGAAGTCCAGGGTTCGGCGCAGATCCAGCAGAAAATCGAACAATCCCGTCAGGAACTGGAAGCCGCACGCCGTAAAGGCGACCTGAACCGCATGGCCGAGCTGCAATACGGGGTTATCCCGGACCTGGAGCGCAGCCTGCAAATGGTCGACCAGCACGGCAAAAGTGAAAACCAGTTGCTGCGCAGCAAGGTGACTGAAGAAGAGATCGCTGAAGTCGTGTCGAAGTGGACCGGCATCCCCGTGGCGAAAATGCTCGAGGGCGAGCGCGAAAAACTGATGAAGATGGAAAGCCTGTTGCACCAACGTGTGATCGGTCAGGACGAAGCGGTGATCGCTGTCTCCAACGCGGTGCGGCGTTCCCGCGCCGGGTTGTCCGACCCGAATCGCCCGAGCGGTTCGTTCATGTTCCTCGGCCCGACCGGTGTCGGCAAAACCGAGCTGTGCAAGGCGCTGGCCGAGTTCCTGTTCGATACCGAAGAGGCGATGGTGCGGATCGACATGTCCGAGTTCATGGAGAAACATTCCGTGGCTCGACTGATCGGCGCGCCACCGGGCTACGTGGGCTATGAAGAGGGCGGTTACCTGACCGAGGCGGTGCGTCGCAAGCCTTATTCGGTGATCCTCCTGGACGAGGTCGAGAAGGCCCACCCGGATGTGTTCAACATCTTGCTGCAAGTGCTTGAAGATGGCCGTTTGACCGACAGCCATGGCCGCACAGTGGATTTCAAAAATACTGTGATCGTTATGACCTCCAACCTTGGCTCGGTGCAGATCCAGGAGCTGGTAGGGGATCGCGAAGCGCAGCGCGCGGCGGTAATGGATGCGATTTCCACGCACTTCCGGCCGGAGTTCATCAACCGGGTCGACGAAGTGGTGATTTTCGAGCCTCTGGCTCGGGATCAGATTGCCGGCATTACCGAAATCCAGTTGGGTCGCCTGCGTAGCCGCCTGACCGAGCGCGAGCTGAAGCTTGAGCTGAGCCCGGAAGCGATGGATAAGTTGATCGCCGTCGGTTACGACCCGGTCTATGGCGCACGGCCGCTCAAACGGGCGATCCAGCGCTGGATCGAGAACCCGTTGGCACAGCTGATTCTGTCGGGTCGATACATGCCAGGCGAGACGGCCAAGGGCACCGTGGAAAACGACGAAATCGTTTTCGTCTGATTCCCGCCGGCAGCAAATTGAAAGAGGCCTCGCATTGCGAGGCCTTTTTTTCGCCAGGCTGTTGAACTCAAAGGAAAAGGCTTGTAAAGTGCGCCCCGCAGTAAGTCGCCCTGAAGGGTTTCTGCTCCCCAAGCAGGAATCTGAAATAAGTTGCAAATCATTAACTTGAAAGCAATTTAGGGGGTTGACAGAGGTGCTTAAGATTGTAGAATAGCGCGCCTCAGACACACGAACGCAGCGATGCGAACGGGTCGAAGAGGTGAAGCAAGCTTCACAGTTGTAAATTGAAATACCAGTTGTAAATTGAAATATGTAGTTCCGTGATAGCTCAGTCGGTAGAGCAAATGACTGTTAATCATTGGGTCCCAGGTTCGAGTCCTGGTCACGGAGCCAATTTCAAACCGGGGTATAGCGCAGTCCGGTAGCGCGCCTGCTTTGGGAGCAGGATGTCAGGAGTTCGAATCCCCTTACCCCGACCATTTTTGGGTCGTTAGCTCAGTTGGTAGAGCAGTTGGCTTTTAACCAATTGGTCGTAGGTTCGAATCCCACACGACCCACCATTTTTGAAACCAGTTAACGCTGGAATCGAATCTTAAGATCAGACGCCAAAAGCTCTGTTCGCAGAAGGCGCCTTTCAAAGGTGCCTTTTTTTTACCGGGGTATAGCGCAGTCCGGTAGCGCGCCTGCTTTGGGAGCAGGATGTCAGGAGTTCGAATCCCCTTACCCCGACCATATTAAAAATCCTCGTATCGAAAGATACGGGGATTTTTTTTGTCTGCTGCAAATGCAAAAAAGCCCTGCTTCTCGACGCAGAGGCAGGGCTTGGGCCTTCAGAGGCTTAACTATTGTCTTTCAGGTGCTCGAACAAGCCCTTTGGCATCTTTTTACCATTGGCTTCGTAGTTGGCTTTCACGTTATCAAAAGCCTCTTGTTCCGAGATTTGACCATCATGGTTGGTGTCGATCTTGTCGAAATCGGCCTTGGGCGCCACTTTCAAAAATTCCGCGCGGGATACCTGGCCATCATCATCGGTATCGGTCCGGGCCATCGAAGCATCGCCGCACTTGCCTTCGCCACATTTGCCTTCAGGCGTCTTCACGACCTGTTCCGCCGAGGCCAGCAGGTAGCCTTGAGTCAGCGGCTGCGAAGCGAAGACAGAACCGGACAACATCACGCCGCCGGCCAGGACAGCGCCGAGCAGGCCAACGGTGTTTTTGCTGAGAGTAGTGGTACGGGACATTACAAATCTCCTGGGTTGCACAACACAACCGCTCGATAAAGGACGCCACGTGAGTGCGGCGATGACCGAAGCAGGCAGTGCCTTGCTCGGGTGTGGCCATTTAGCGGGCGTGGTGTATCGCTACTGTGTCGCGCAAGGGGGGCTTTGTAAGCGAAGGGATGGAATTAGTGGGGAAGATACAGTGAGACACACAACTGTCCGCAGGTTGGACCGAGGCGCCTGCATCGCGGGCAAGCCACGCACCCACAGGTTATGCATCGACCATGGGTCCAACACATAACCTGTGGGAGCGTGGCTTGCCCGCGATGAGGCCCTGACAGACGCCGAGTATTTAGTGCAGCTTCAGCCGCGGCTCAGTCCCGCGCCCAATCTTGCTACCCAGCATCAACATCGCTGTGCGGAACGCGCCATATAGCGCCATCTGGTGCATGCGATACAGCGACACGTAAAACATCCGCGCCAGCCAGCCCTCGAGCATGACGCTGCCGGTCAGGTTGCCCATCAAGTTACCCACAGCCGAAAAACGCGACAGCGAAATCAGCGAACCATAGTCGGTGTACTTGTACTCCGGCAGGGCTTTGCCTTCGATCCGCAGTTTCAGCGATTTGGCCAGCAACGAAGCTTGCTGGTGCGCAGCCTGGGCGCGCGGCGGCACATTGCGGTCGGTGCCTGGTTGTGGGCAGGCCGCGCAGTCACCGAAGGCGAAGATGTTCTCGTCGCGGGTGGTTTGCAGGGTCGGCAACACTTGCAGCTGATTGATGCGGTTGGTTTCCAGGCCATCGATGTCCTTGAGGAAACCCGGCGCACGAATCCCGGCGGCCCAGACTTTGAGGCTGGCGTTGATCACTTGGCCATCGGCGGTAATCAGGCTGTCTGCCGTCACTTCGCTGACCGCGGCATTGGTCATCACGTTGACCCCGAGTTTCTCCAGGGTTTTATGCACAGGCCCACCGATTCGTTCCGGCAGGGCTGGCAACACCCGTGGCCCGGCTTCGATCAGGGTGATGTGCATGTTTTCCGGTTTGATCCGGTCCAGGCCATAGGCCGCGAGTTCATGGGCGGCGTTGTGCAGTTCCGCTGCCAGTTCGACTCCGGTGGCACCGGCGCCGACGATGGCCACGCTGATCTGTTGCACCGCGTCGGTTTGCCCAGCGTGGGCGCGCAGGTAGTGATTGAGCAGTTGCTGATGGAAGCGCTCAGCCTGTTTGCGGGTATCAAGGAACAGACAGTGCTGCGCCGCGCCCTGCGTGCCGAAGTCGTTGGTGGTGCTGCCGACGGCAATCACCAGCGAGTCGTAAGGCACTTCGCGCGCCGGCACCAGCTCCAGGCCGGCCTCGTCGTAGGTGGCGGCCAGCTGGATTTTCTTCTGTGTGCGATCGAGCCCGCTCATGCGCCCCAGCTGGAACTCGAAGTGGTTCCATTTTGCCTGGGCAACATAGTTGAGTTCGTCTTCGGAAGAGTTCAGGGAACCTGCCGCCACTTCGTGCAACAGCGGTTTCCAGATGTGGGTCAGGTTCGCGTCGACCAGCATCACACTGGCCGTGCCGCGCTTGCCCAGAGTCTTACCCAGACGGGTAGCCAACTCCAGACCGCCGGCGCCGCCGCCAACGATGACAATACGATGAGTCATGGGGATATCTCGCAAGGCTAAAAGAAATCGGTGCAATTACCCGAGCGAGCGCGATGCAGCTCATAGCGTCAGGTAACTGATAAGTCGGCTCAACAGGCCTAAACCCATGGTCACTGCCAACACCAGCACAAGGAGCATCCACGGCCGGAAAGGCCGGCGCTCGACTTGGTGCTGGGACAGGTTCAGGTACTCTTCGACATGCTTCTGGTCGTCGGGGTTCAGGCGGCTGGTCATAAAGGCCTCGTCAGGTAGACGTTGCTGAATGTGTAGACGCTACAGCGCGCAGCGATGTCGCGACCTATCCGGTATGGAACGGAGCATAGTTGCTGGCGGGAATGGCGAATGATTCCACTTTGTAACACTCGGCGACCAACTCCTGCAATGGACTCACAGGCTGATCCCGACGTCGAAAACGATGCTGCGCCCCAGGTTGCTGCGCAGGAAATCCGGGGCTTCCGGGTGGGCGAACAACACTCGGGCGAAGGTCGGGCCGACCAGCGACAACGAGCGCCAGCCCTGACGCAAGTATTCGGTGGGCGGCGGAAAGTGGCTGTTGAGGTCCAGCACTTCGCGCTTGAGGCTGGCGAAGGCGATGATGTCCAGCTCCCCCAGGTCCATGCCGCGCTCTTTGTAGTTGTGGGCTTTTTTGCGCAAGGTCGGCGCCAGTCTCAGCAGAAACTCATTGGCCGGGATGCGCCGGGGCTTGGCCTCACGGCGCACTAGCTGGCTCAGGGAAAACGCGCTGCGTCGACGTTGCAGCTCGTCGCGCCATTCATCGTTGAGGCGCCGACCCTCGTCGAGCACGAAGAACACTTCGAAGTTCGCGTCGCGGAACAACACGTCCGGTGGCTCCCCGGCGGGGGCAAATTCGTCGGCGCGATAGGGAATGTTCAGGCCTTGCAGCAGGCGCTGGCAAACCCAACGCTCACGCTCCCATTTGCGGGCATTGGAGAGGAACGTGTTGGCTTGCTCGGCCGCAATGGTCAGCAGGCGTAAATAATCTGAATCATCCATAGGCCCAAGCTTAGCGTTCAAATGTGATCTGAATAATAAGTCTGTCGCAAAAGAAAAAAGTCTGTCGGGATTTCTTCAGCCGTTTTTTCTGGCATGCCTATGGGTGTTCATCACCGAATATCCTCTACCGCCGTGTCAGGTCTGTCCCTGATTATCTGGCCCGGGTTCTTGCGCTTGATCCACCCATTCCCAGAACAGCTGATAGCCGACCGCGAGTATCACAGGGCCGATAAACAGGCCGAGGATACCGCCCGTGACCATGCCGCCCAAGGCGCCGATCAGCACCACGGGCATCGGCACATCGACACCACGACCCAGCAGCAGCGGTTTGAGGACGTTATCGACCAATCCCGCGATGAAGACATAAATGGCAAACACAATGGTCGCCGTACTGGCACCTTCGCTCATGAAAACAAAAACGATGACCGGAAGGGTAATCAGGGTGGCCGGTAATTGCATGATGCCAAGAAGCAGCACCGCCAGGGCGAGAAGGCCGGCGCCGGGGACGCCCATGAACACAAAGCCGATGCCCACCAACAGCATCTGGATGAAGGCGATACCGACCACCCCCAACGCCACTGCCCGGACGGTCGCGGTGCACAGATCGGCGATTTTCGGCCCGTTGATCGGACCGCTGAAGCGCGAAACGATTTGCACCGCGCTGCGGTGGCCGCTCTCGCCATACGCTAAAAAAATACCGGCAATAATCAGGGCAACGATGAATAAAAGGAGCCCCATGCCGACACCCGCAAGCTTGCTCAGCAGGGAGAGGCTGACACCTTTGATCTGCGGCATGAACTTGTGTGCCAGATCGGGCAGGTCAGTGGTGGCTTGCGCCCACAAGTTATAAAGAGGTTCGCCCACCAGTGGCCAGCTGGCTATCGCATCGGAGGGTGGTGGAATATGGAAACTGTCGGTTTTGACCATGGTCATGACCTTCTCCACGGAATCCGCAAGCGAGGCTCCCAACAAATAAATAGGCACCATAAGAATACTGATGACGACCAATACGATCAGCGTCGCGGTGATCCCGTCTTTATTCCCCAGCTTGCTTTTGAACCTGACTTGCAAGGGGTAGAGGGTGATTGCCAGGATCACCGACCACAGCATCAGATCGAGGAACGGGCTGAATATCTGAAAGCAGAACATCACCAGAACGGCAATCACTCCGGCACGAATCAGCACATCGAGCAGGTCTCGGGAAAAAACCTTTTCGAGAAGGGGGATGGGAACCATGGATTACCTCCTGTAGAGAGTGGCAAGGGCCTGCATTTGGTAAGTCCAGCCTTGGTCGCAAGTGAGCCGGTGAACATGCCGCTCAGCGACTCTTGTCCTCCCGACCCATCCAATCCTCCGGATGTATCGCGAGATAGCTGTCGACTGCAGAGCCTATTGTTGGAAAGAACGCTGTTTCGCCAAGCCGCGCAAAAAGCCCGAATCGCTTCAGCTTGTCCTTGACCGGGTCCTTCATCTCGGCCACACACAACTTGATACCCGCCGCGTGCAACGTTTCGTCCAGTTCCGCCAACATGTCGGCAGAGGTCACGTCCACGCTGGTGACGGGTTCCGCCGCAACAACCAGCCAGCGCACTGGCGTAGGCGATGCAGCCACGGCGTCCAGCACTCGGTCATGGAACAACTCGGCGTTGGCGAAAAACAACGGCGCATCCCAGCGAAACAGGACCAGGCCGGGTACAAGGCGCGCGTCGGGATAGCGCTTGATGTCGTGATAACCCTTCACGCCGTCCGCGCGTCCCAGGACGGCAGAGTAAGGACGCCAGCCATCCCACAGAAATTCGATGACGGCGATCACGATGGCCAGGCCGATGCCTTCAATCGCCCCCAGCACGGCCACCCCGACGGTGCAGACGATTGACAGCCAGAACTCCCAACGCTGGATTCGATAAATGCGTCGCAGGTCGGTGACCTCAATCAGGCCGATGGCGGAGGCGATCACCACCGCAGCCAGTGCGCTGGTAGGTAAATCCTTCAACAGGTCTGGTGCCACCACCAGCAGTAAGGCAACAGCAAGCGCGCCGATGACTCCGGTCAACTGGGTTTTGGCGCCTGCAGCCTCGGCCACGGGCGTACGTGACGAACTGCTGCTGATCGCAAAACCCTGAAAAAATCCGGCGGCCAGGTTGGCGACGCCGAGGCCCACCATTTCCTGGTTCGGGTCCACATAGGTGCGGGTCCGCGCCGCATAGACACGTGAGAGCACGCTGGTATCGGCGAACGAAACCAGGGCAACGGCGCAACCACCGATCAGGACGGGGACAATATCGGCGCTAGTGATCCAGGGGATGGCGAACGCAGGCAGGCCTTGCGGAAGAGAGCCGAGGACCGATATTCCAGTGCGCGCGGCAAGGTCCAGCACACCCACGGCGACGGTCGCCCCTGCCACGGCGATCAGAATGCCCGGCACGCGTTTGTTGCCCTTGAGCAGCAGAATCACGGCCAAGGTGGCTGCGCCGACCATGAAGGCGGTCCAGTTGGTTTTCCCCTCCATTACAGCCGTAGCGATCGCCCACAGGTTTCTCAGCGGGCCGTCGGATTCAATCGAAAAACCGAAAAACTTGGGCAGTTGGCTGATCAATACCGTCAGCGCGATCCCGTTCATGTACCCGTAGCGGATCGGTTTGGAAAGAAGCTCCGTGACAAAGCCCAAGCGCGCTATGCCGGCCAAGATGCACACCACCCCCGATACGATCGCCATCATGCTCGCAAGGGCGATGGCACGATGCGGATCACCGCCGGACAGTGGCAGGACGACGGCGAGAATGACGGCAGCCAGCGAGGAATCCGGCCCCAGCACCAGAATCCGGCTGGGTCCGAACAGCGCATAAGCGAGCAGCGGAACGATGGTCGCGTAAAGGCCATAGATGCCGGGTACGCCCGATGCCACCGCGTAGGCGATGCCGACAGGCACCAACATCGTGGTCAGCACCAGTCCGGCCACGAGGTCGTGCCGCAACCAGGTTATTTTGTAACCGCGCAGCGTGCGTAGTCCGGGCAGCCAACGACTCCAACCGGTGTCGCCGCCGGTGTTGCGATGGGCAATGCGGCCCGGTTCCGGGACGGGAGGCGAAGCATCCGAATGGCTCATAGGACGGTGGCCCTTTGGTGTACAGCGCAGATCCGCTTGAACGTGCCGGTCAGAACTTTTCCGGAATTCGCCGCAACGGATAATCCGGTTCACGATAGCCGCCTGATTTCTGCCGTTTGGGCAAAACCACCTTCTCGCGCGGTACATTCTTGTACGGAATACGGCTGAGCAAATCAGAGATGATGTTGAGGCGGGCCCGCTTCTTGTCGTTCGAGTTGGCCACAAGCCACGGAGCATGATCGGTGTCGGTCGACTTGAACATGTCGTCACGTGCGCGCGAGTAGTCATACCAGCGGCTGTATGACTTGAGATCCATGGGCGTCAGTTTCCAGGTTTTGCGGCCATCCTTGATCCGCGCCTCGAGCCGGCGAGTCTGCTCCTCTTCGCTGACTTCCAGCCAATACTTGAACAGCATGACGCCCGAGTCGACCATCATGCGTTCCATGAGGGGGGCCAGGGCCAGGAAACGGGTCACCTGCTCATCGGTACAAAATCCCATCACGCGCTCGACCCCTGCGCGGTTGTACCAACTGCGATCGAAGATCACCACTTCGCCAGCCGCGGGCATGTGCGCCAGGTAGCGCTGTATATACATCTGGCTCTTCTCGCGATCGGTCGGTGCTGGTAGCGCCACCACCCGAAAGACACGCGGGCTCACCCTCTCAGTGAGCGCCTTGATCGTCCCACCCTTGCCGGCGCCATCCCGCCCTTCGAAGACGATACAGATCTTGATGCCCTTTTGTTTCACCCATTCCTGCAACTTGACCAGTTCGACATGCAGTCGGCGTAACTGCTCAAGATAGTCTTTGTTCTTCAGTTTCAAGGGTTCAGCGGAGTTGCTTTTAACAGGGGTTTTCTTCTTGTCCTTTGCCATGACCCAAGCCTCACCTATGCCAGTCGCTGACTACCGATAGATGGACCCTGCAGGTGCAGCTATCAGCTTGCAGATCGCGCATTGCTTCGAGCAAACCTGGCGTCAGTCGTGGACGGCCCTCTGCTCTTGACGTTCAACTCCATCACCAACCGCGTGAGTCTAGTCCATGAATCAACCCTCTACAGGGTTGCCACAGGTTCCTGGAACACGCCAGGTCCCATCAGGTTCGATACGCGTATTGCCCGACCCGTCTGCAGGGTGGCATGCCCGCAGCATTCCTCATCCCACGCCCGATTCAGGGCATTGCACAAAACGGATAGCGATCTGCGCAAAGCGGCTATTGCCCCGTGCCCGGCGTCTCTACCCTCGGCTGTACGGACGTTAGCCGCGTTACCGACTCTTAAAAAAACAACAACAAGAGATAGATGCCATGCGCAAGATCGACGTACATGAGGTTATCGACAACGCTCGATTCAACCGCTTTCACTGGATGGTGCTGTTCTGGTGCGCCCTGATCATCATCTTCGACGGATACGATTTGGTGATCTACGGCGTGGTGTTGCCGATGCTGATGAAAGAGTGGGGGCTCAGTCCCTTGCAAGCTGGCGCACTGGGAAGTTATGCACTGTTCGGGATGATGTTCGGGGCGCTGTTTTTCGGCCCGCTGTCGGACAAGATTGGCCGCAAGAAAGCCATCACCCTGTGCGTGATGCTCTTCAGCGGTTTTACCGTGCTCAATGGTTTTGCTCGTAACCCTACCGAGTTTGGCCTCTGCCGGTTCATTGCCGGGCTGGGCATTGGCGGGGTGATGCCCAATGTCGTGGCGCTGATGAACGAGTACGCGCCGAAGAAAATCCGCAGCACGCTGGTGGCGATCATGTTCAGCGGTTACTCGGTGGGCGGCATGCTCTCGGCGGGGCTCGGCATCGTGCTGATCCCCAGTTTCGGCTGGCAGTCGGTGTTTTACGTGGCGGTGCTGCCGTTGCTGTTGTTGCCGTTGATCATGTACTTCCTGCCTGAATCGGTGGGTTTCATGCTGCGTCAGGGGCGCAATCAAGAGGCGCGCAACGTTCTGGAGCGGGTTGACCCGGCTTACGTTGCACTCGCCAGCGATCAGTTGCACATGAGCGAAGTGAAGGGCACTGGCACCCCGGTGTTGCAACTGTTCCGCGAGGGTCGTGCGCTGCGCACGCTGATGCTGTGGCTGGCGTTTTTCTGCTGCTTGCTGATGGTCTATGCCTTGAGTTCCTGGCTGCCGAAACTGATGGCCAACGCCGGTTACAGCCTGGGCTCGAGTCTGTCGTTCCTGCTGGTGCTCAATTTCGGCGCCATTTTCGGCGCGGTCGGCGGCGGGGTGCTGGGCGACAAGCTCAACCTGCCGCGTGTGTTGGCGGTGTTCTTCGTTGTGGCTGCGGTATCGATCACCTTGCTGGGCTTCAACAGTCCGATGCCGGTGTTGTACCTGCTGATCGCCCTTGCCGGCGCCACCACCATCGGCTCACAGATTCTGCTGTACGCCTGCGCCGCGCAGTTCTACTCCATGACCATTCGCTCCACCGGTTTGGGCTGGGCGTCAGGCATCGGCCGCAACGGCGCGATCGTCGGCCCACTGCTGGGCGGTGCCTTGCTGGGGATCAGCCTGCCGCTGCAACTGAACTTCATGGCGTTTGCCTTGCCCGGTGCGGTGGCCGCTCTCGCCATGACCGTGTTCGCCATCAGCAGCCAACGCAGCGCCAAAGGTGCCACCCAGACGCTTGCGCCGACCAGTGCCTGAACCCGGTAGTGGCGGCACGGCGTCATGCCGTGTCGCCGGCCTGGGTCCCCCACACATTTTTCCGAACAAGAGCGACCGGGCCTGTGCCACGGATCGCCTGACGAGTCTTGCGGCGAGGTTTCATGAAAGCGTTATTTCAGGACTTTTCCCTGTCTGCTGCCGTCGCCGGATTTATCGCCACGGTGATTTCCTACGCAGGCCCCTTGGTGATCATCTTTCAGGCCGCCGAGACCGCACACCTCTCGCGGGAAATGTTGTCGTCCTGGGTCTGGGCGATTTCCATCGGCAGCGCCGTGCTCGGCATCGGTTTGAGCCTGCGTTACCGCGTCCCGGTGATCATCGCGTGGTCGGCACCGGGCTCGGCGTTGCTGGTGGCCCTGTTGCCGGGGATCTCCATGCCGGAGGCGGTGGGCGCTTACCTGGTCAGCAGCCTGATTATCTTTCTGGTCGGGGTGTCGGGGGCGTTTGACCGGATCATCGGCAAACTGCCCGCGGCGATTGCGGCGGCGATGCTGGCGGGGATTCTGTTCAGCTTCGGCACCGGGTTGTTCGTCTCGTTGCAAGGCAAGCCGCTGCTGGTGCTGGCGATGTTTGCCACGTACCTGATCTGCAAGCGGGTGATGCCGCGCTATGCGGTGTTGATGGTGCTGCTGGTGGGTTGTTCGATTGCGTTTCTCGCCGGTGATTTGCACCGCGAAGCACTGGTGATCGGCTTGGCCACACCGGTATGGATCACCCCCGCGTTCAGCCTGAGTGCGACCCTGAATGTCGCCTTGCCGCTGGTGATGGTGGCGCTGACCGGCCAGTTTGTTCCCGGCATGGCGGTGCTGCGTGCCAGCGGCTACCCAACGCCAGCCGGCCCGATCATCGCCAGCAGCGCGTTGGGCACTGCGCTGTTGGCGCCGTTCGGTTGTCACGGGTTGAATCTGGCGGCGATTACCGCGGCCATTTGTACCGGTCGCGAGGCCCATGAAGATCCGCGAAAACGCTATGTGGCCGGGGTCGTGGGCGGGCTGTGTTACCTGGTGCTGGGGATCTTCGGTGCCACGCTGGTTTCGTTGTTTTCGGCGTTCCCCAAGGAACTGATCGCGGCCCTGGCCGGGCTGGCGCTGTTCGCCGCGATAGCCGGGGCGCTGGCCGGCGCAATGGCCGTGCCGAGTGATCGCGAAGCCGCGCTGGTGACCTTTCTCACCACCGCTTCGGGCATGTCGTTGTTTGGTTTGTCCGCCGCTTTTTGGGGGCTGATTTTCGGCATGGTCACGCACGTGCTGTTGAGTGCCCGGCGTCCCGCGCCGGCGACTCAAGCGGCCCCTGCGCAGGAGGTGGCGCGCTGATCGAGTAGTTAATCGAAACCCGATCCTTATCCGTTTTCACCATCCCTCGCGGCGAATCCGCCACGGGTGGAGCACTTCAACCTGTCGATCAATAACAATAAGAGAACAGCGATGAAACAGATCTTTCCAGCAACCGGTTCAGTGTTGTCCCTGGCGGTCGTCTCGGGTTTTTCCAGTGGCGTAATGGCCGCCGAGGGGGGCTTTATCGAAGACACCACGGCCACCTTGCAGGCGCGTAACTATTACTTCAGCCGGGACTTTTCCGACATCGTTGGGGCCAATCAACAGTCGAAGGCCGAAGAGTGGGCGCAGGGCTTCATCCTCAATGTCAAATCCGGTTATACCCAGGGCCCGGTCGGTTTTGGTGTGGATGTCATCGGCCTGCTCGGCCTCAAACTCGATAGCAGCCCGGACCGGGTCAATACCGGTTTGCTGCCGGTGCACGATGATGGTCGCGCGGCAGATGATTACAGCCGTCTGGAAGGTGCGCTGAAGATGCGTTACTCCAAGACCGAGCTGAAAGTGGGTGAGTTGCAACCCAACGTGCCGGTGCTGGCCTTCAGCGATATCCGGCTGCTGCCGCCCAGCTATCAGGGCGCAAGCATCAGCTCCAATGAAATCGATGGTCTGACCTTGCAAGGCGGCCACTTGAATTCAACCAGCCTGCGCAACGAGGCCGGCGACGAAAAGATGCAAGCCATGCTCGGTCATGTTCCGCAGCGTCAGGTCAGCAGCGATGGTTTCAACTTTGCTGGCGCCGACTACGCCTTCAATGACAAGCGCAGTTCGGTCAGTGCCTGGTTCGGGCAACTGGAAGATATCTACAACCAGCGCTTTCTCGGCTTCAAGCACAGCGAGCCGTTGGGAGACTGGACCCTGGGCGCCAACCTTGGCTATTACGATTCGCACGAAGACGGCAAAAAGTTGCTGGGCAATATCGACAACCAGGCGTTCTTCTCCTTGCTGTCGGCCAAGCGCGGCGGCCACACGTTTTATGTCGGCTATCAGGGCATGTTCGGCGACAGCGCCTTCCCGCGGGTGTTTGCCAACATCTCACCGCTGGGCAACGAGGTACCGACCTACGAGTTCGCCTACACCGATGAACGCTCCTGGCAAGCGCGTTACGACTACGACTTCGCGGCCATCGGCATGCCCGGCCTGACCAGCACCGTGCGCTACATCACCGGCAATAACGTCGACACCGGCAAGGGCTTTGAAGGCAAGGATCGCGAACGCGATCTGGACATCGGTTATGTGCTGCAGAGTGGCAGCCTCAAAGGCCTCGGCATCCGTGTTCGCAATGTGATGGCGCGTTCCAACTACCGCAGCGATATCGACGAAAACCGTCTGATCCTCAGCTACACGTGGAAGCTGTTATGAGCCCGCGGTCACAGATCTGTGGTGCAGTCACCCATGACTTCGTACGTCACACGATGGGTCTGGCCCTGATGATCGACATACTCCATGGTCGCAGGCACAACCCCGCAGGCGGTTGCGGTGTTCGTCACTGAAACCACCTTGGCGATGTCCAACGGCTGCACCGGGTTGTACGAGGTGGCGGCTGGCTCATTGCCGGCGGCCAGGGCCGAGGTGGCGGCGAGGGTCAAAAACAGGCTCATCAAGGTTTTCATTTTTCCTTACTCCGTGTTGATTCCGATGGCTCAATTCTAGGCTTTGTCCGTGGGTGATAAAGGGGGCTGGGTCTGATTCAGCCTTACAGGAAACGTAACAATCGCTGGTTCTTTTTTATCGGGTACATATCCGTTTCTGCGGTAATGGCGACCATAAGCAGCCATTACCGCAGAAACGGATATGTACACGATCAGAAAAGAGCCGCCATTACCGCAGAAACGGATACGCCCCCCAATCCTAAAACACCCCTCCAGAGCAAAGTCGAAGGGCGGTAGACTGAGGGCCTGTTCTCTTTCGGCAAGACAAGGGAGTGTGCCCAGCCATGATCGGTGCCGAGTTACTGTCCTCCGAAACCCTGACGGTGGGGTGGCTGATCTATGCACCGGTGCTGATCTGGGCCATTGCGCGAGCACCCTGGGTCGAACTGTTCAGCGACAGTCGCCGCCAGCATCTATTGTTCGGCACGGTGTTCGCGCTGTTCATGCTCTGGCTGGTGCGACGGGACTTTGATACCGGCGTGTCCTATCACTTCATCGGCATGACGGCGGTGACGTTACTGCTGGATTGGCCGTTGGCGATTGTCGGCGGGTTGGTCGCGCAAGCAGGATTGGTGCTGCTCGGACGGCAGGACATGGCGGCCATGGGGGTCAACGGCGCGCTGCTGATTCTACTGCCGGTGCTGGTCACCGAGTGCTGCGCCATCCTGGTGGAGCGCGCGCAGCCGCGTAACCCCTTTGTGTACATCTTCTGTTCCGGTTTTTTTGCCGCTGCGTTGTCGGCCCTGCTGTGCCTGACTCTGGCGCTCACGCTGCTGTGGTATGACGAACGTTTCGCCATGCCGTACTGGCTGACAGATTTTGTCGGCTACCTGTGGCTACTGATTTTCCCGGAAGCGTTTATCAACGGCATGGTGGTCAGCGCATTGGTGGTGTTCTGTCCCGAATGGCTGGAGACGTTCAATCGCACGCGCTACCTTTCAGCGCCCTGGAAGGACGACGATCCCAAATCTTGATCCACATCAAATCCAAAAAGCGTTGCCGAATCCATGCTCTGGAAAACCTTCAGGAGCAATGGCATGAGTGTGTATGAGTGGGCCCGGCAGGAGTTGCGTCAGAGTCTGGATGTGGCGCAAGAGGTGGGCTTCGATCCGGGATTGAGCCTGCGCGCCTTGCTCAGTGCGGTGGTGCAGCAGAGCAAGGCGGTACGCAATATGGAAGACCTGGCCGATGAGTTGCGGTTTCTCGCCGAGAACCTCGACGAGGGCCAGGACTATGGCTTTATGCGGCCCTGAGGGGCGGGATCAGTGGCGCGGGTCGAAGTCGCCGCTGAACATCTCGTCCTCGGCATCGGGAGGCACCGGGATCTTGTGTTCTTCCGACGCCCAGGCGCCCAGGTCGATCAGTTTGCAACGGTCCGAACAGAATGGCCGGAACTTGCTTTCGGGGCTCCATTCGACAGGGGCGCCGCAGGTTGGGCAATCGACGGTTGGGGTTTGGCTCATGACTGGCCTCCACGCAAAGTAAGGTAAAAGTGATGCAGGCGTTCGACCTCGCTGTGCAGCCAGGCGAGGTCGCGGTCGTTGACCACCACATCGTCGGCATGGCTCACGCGGTCCTGTCGGCTGGACTGGGCCTTGAGGATCGCCTGGACCTGCTGTTCGCTGGTCTGGTCACGCTGCAGGGTGCGTTCGATCTGTAACTGTTCCGGGGCATCGATCACCAAAACCCGTTGGGTCATGGCGTACTGCCCGGACTCGATCAGCAGCGGCGAAACCAGAATCGCGTAAGGCGATTGTGCCTTGGCCAGATGGTGGGTGATTTCTTCGGCGATCAGCGGATGCAGCAGCGCTTCGAGCCAGCGGCGTTCATCCGGCACTTCGAAGATCAGCTTGCGCAGCGCCGCGCGATCCAGTTGGCCGTCGGCTTGCAGCACGCCGGGGCCAAAGTGCTCGGCGATCTTCGCCAGTGCCGGGCGACCGGGTTCTACCACCCAGCGAGCCGCATGATCGGCGTCCACCACGTGCACGCCCAGATCGATGAAGTGCTGGGCGGCCGCGCTTTTGCCGCTGCCGATGCCGCCGGTCAGGCCGAGAATCCAGGGTTTTTCCACAGGGGTATTCATTTCAAACCGACAAACTGCCAATAGAAGCCGGTTATTTGACCACCCCAGAGCAAGGCAATCCAGCCGGCAATCGCCAGATAGGGGCCAAAGGGCAGCGGAGTCGAGGTTTGCGCATCCCGCAGGCGCAGCAAAATCACCCCGATGATGGCGCCCAGCAGCGATGACAGCAGGATGGTCAGTGGCAGGATCTGCCAGCCGCCCCAGGCGCCGAGCATCGCCAAGAGCTTGAAGTCACCGTAGCCGATGCCGTCCTTGCCGGTGATCAGCTTGAATAGCCAGAACACCGTCCACAACGCCATGTAGCCGGCCACCGCACCCCAGAGCGCGTCATGCAGTGACACGAAGAGCCCGAAACTGTTGACGATCAATCCCAGCCATATCAACGGCAGCACCAGCACATCCGGCAACAGCTGGTGTTCGGCGTCGATCAGGCTCATCGCCAACAGGCCCCAGCTCAGGACCAGCACCATGCAGGCCTGCCAGCCGAAACCGAAATGCCAGGCGACGAACGCTGACAGCACGCCGCAGGCCAGTTCGGTCAGCGGGTAACGTTTGCTGATCGGCGTCGCGCAGTTCGAGCATCGCCCGCGTAAAAACAGATAACTGAGCACGGGAATGTTTTCCCACGCTCGAATCCGATGGCCACAGTCGGGGCACTCGGAGTGAGGCAATATCAGGTTGTAAGCCGGGCCGGGGGCTTCGGGTGGCAAATCCAGGACGTCATGGGCTTGCAAGCGCCATTCACGCTCAAGCATTTTCGGCAGGCGCCAGACCACCACGTTGAGAAAACTGCCGATCAGCAAACCGATCACCCATGTGGTGATCACGAAGGCCAGTGAGTTGTGACTCAGAAATTCGTTCAAGGACATATCAGATCGCTGAGCCAAGTTGGAAGATGGGCAGGTACATTGCAACCACCAGGCCGCCGACGATAACCCCCAGCACCACCATGATGAAAGGCTCCATCAGACTGGTCAGGTTATCGACCATGTTATCCACCTCGTCCTCATAGAAGCTCGCGACCTTGTCGAGCATGTCATCCAGTGCGCCAGACTCTTCGCCAATGGCCGTCATCTGGATCGCCATGTTCGGAAATATACCGGAGGTGCGCATCGCAAAATTCAGCTGCATGCCGGTGGAAACATCCTGCCTGATGCGTAATACCGCTCGCTTGAACACGATGTTGCCGGTTGCGCCTGCCACTGAATCCAGGGCTTCGACCAGTGGCACGCCGGCGGCGAACGTCGTCGACAAGGTGCGGGCGTAACGGGCCACGGCGGACTTGTACATGAGCGCGCCAACCAACGGCAGTTTCAGCAGCCAGGTGTCCATTCGGTCCCGAAAGCCGGGGGACTTTTTAAAGGCATGGCGGATGCCGAAAACCAGCGCACCCAACAGGCCGAGCACCATCCACCACCAGGCCTGCAGGAACTCCGACAAGCCGATGACCATCACGGTGAATGCCGGCAGTTCGGCGCCGAACCCCGAGAACACCGACTCGAACTGCGGCACTACCTTGACCAGCAGAATCCCGGTCACAATGATCGCGACGAACACCACCGCCAGCGGGTAGGTCATGGCCTTCTTGATCTTGGCCTTGAGGCTTTCGCTCTTTTCCTTGTAGGTCGCCACCCGTTCCAGCAGGGTATCCAGAGCACCGGCCTGCTCGCCGGCATCCACCAGATTGCAGTACAGCTCATCGAAATACTGGGGCTTTTTGCGCAGGGCCGCGGCGAAGCTGTTACCGGCCGCGACTTCCTGTTTTACCTCGTCCACCAGTTTGCGCATGTTCGGGTTATCGAAGCCCTCGCCGATAATGTCGAACGATTGCAGCAACGGTACGCCGGCTTTCATCATGGTCGCCATCTGCCGGGTAAACAGGGCAATGTCCAGGGCCTTGATGCGTTTGCCGGCATTGAAAATGGACGCGGTTTTTTTCCGCACCTTGCCCGGGTTGATGCCTTGCTTGCGTAACTGGGCCTTGATCAGCGCGGGATTCTGGCCGGTCAATTCGCCGGTCATTTTTGTGCCTTTTTTGTCTGTGCCTTCCCAGGCATATACGCTGATTTTCGCTGCTTTGACCGCCATGTTCAGTCCTTGGTGACCCGGTTGATTTCTTCAAGGCTGGTGATGCCTTGCATGGCCTTGAGCAGGCCCGAAGTACGCAGGTCGTTGAAGCCGTCCTTACGCATCTGGATGTCGATTTCCAGTGAATTGCCTTCGGCCATGATCAGCCGTTGCAGTTCTGGGGTGTTCTTTACCACTTCATAAATCCCTACCCGCCCTTTGTAACCGCTGTTGCACTGATCGCAACCGACCGGTTCATAGATCGTGAATGAGCCGATGCGTTCCTCGGGAAAGCCTTCTTTGAGCAACGCCTCGCGGGGAATCTCGATGGGTTTTTTGCAATGACTGCACAATTTGCGCGCCAGGCGCTGGGCGATGATCAGGCTGACCGAGGTCGCGATGTTGAACCCCTGAATTCCCATGTTGTGCAGGCGGGTCAGGGTTTGCGCGGCGCTGTTGGTGTGCAGGGTGGAAAGCACCATGTGCCCGGTCTGGGCAGCCTTGATGGCGATTTCAGCGGTTTCGAGGTCGCGGATTTCGCCGACCATGATCACGTCCGGGTCCTGACGCAGAAACGAGCGCAGCGCCTGGGCGAAATCCAGTCCCTGCCTGGGATTGACGTTGACCTGGTTGATGCCTTCGATGTTGATTTCTACCGGGTCTTCGGCAGTGGAAATATTGATGTCGACGGTGTTGAGGATGTTCAGCCCGGTATAGAGCGACACGGTCTTGCCCGAGCCTGTGGGGCCGGTCACCAGGATCATTCCCTGTGGCTGCTTGAGCGCGGCCATGTACAGGTCTTTCTGGTCGGGCTCGTAGCCGAGGGCATCGATGCCCATTTGGGCACTGGACGGGTCGAGGATCCGGATTACCACTTTCTCGCCCCACAAGGTCGGCAGTGTGTTGACCCGGAAGTCGATGGACTTGCTTTTGGACAGCCGCATCTTGATTCGCCCGTCCTGGGGTTTGCGCCGCTCGGAGATGTCGAGACTGGCCATGATCTTCAGCCGCGAGGCAATGCGGTTGGCCAGTTGCGTCGGCGGCCTGGCGACCTCCCGCAGCATGCCATCGGTGCGCATGCGCACGCGGTAGATTTTTTCATAGGGCTCGAAATGCAGGTCGGAAGAACCGCTCTTGATCGCGTCGAGCAACATCTTGTGGACGAAGCGCACCACGGGGGCATCATCGGCATCTTGCCCTCCGAGGGCGTCCTGTTTCTGCTCATCGACCGACTCGATGTCCACCCCGTCGAGGTCGACATCGGCCATGTCTTCCAGGCCGGTGGAGTGGTTGTCGAAGAATTTTTCGATGGCGTCGCTGAGCTTGTCTTCCTCCACCAGAATGGCTTCGGTGCTCAGCCCGGTGCTGAACTGGATGTCGTTGATGGCCTGGTGATTGGTCGGATCGGAAATCCCCACGAACAGCTTGTTACCACGCCGCCAGAGGGGCAGGGCGTGGTGCTGGCGGATCAGCTTCTCACTGACCAGCCCTCGGGGTTGAGTGTCCTTGTCCAGGCAGTTGAGGTCCAGCAGGGCCATGCCGAAATGCTCCGAGGCCACCTCGGCGACCTGCCAGCTTTTCAGCAGTTTGTTTTGCACCAGATAGCTGACCAGCGAAATTCGATTGCGTTGGGCTTGTTGATACGCCTGTTGCGCACTTTGGTCAGTGATCAGTTCGGCCAGTACCAATTGCTTGGCCAGACCGCTAAGGGCGATGTCATTCATTGGGATACCGGACGCAGACAGTGAATGACTTATAGCCTAGTCAAGCAGTGGAACCAAACCAGCCGGGGTGAGGTGACAAAAAGTGTCAGATAGTGCGGATCCTTGGAGTAGGAAAGGTCTTTGCCGCGATCTCGCGCCCAGCAGGCAGGGGCGCACGCAACTTGGCATGACCTGTGCTGTGCCTTGTTCAGATCATGAGATTTCGACTCATGCATGGAGCCTGTCTATGAAAAATCAAAAAGGTTTTACTCTGATCGAGCTGCTGATCGTGGTGGCGATCATCGGGATTCTGGCGACGTTTGCGTTGCCGCAATATTCGAAGTACCAGGCGCGGGCGAAAGTGACCGCTGCTCTTGCAGAAATCTCGGCACTGAAAGTGCCTTTCGAAGACATTATCAACCAAGGTACTAATCCGACCCTCGCTCTGATCGGCGGTACGGCGACCACAGGTAATTGCACAATTACAGCATCGGGTACCGCCGCTGACGGCGCAGGTACTATCGGTTGCACGATCCTCAATGCTCCAGGACCGGTACTCAGCAAAACCATTACGCTAACACGCACACTCGCTGGTGGTTGGACGTGCGCCACCACGGCTGAACAGGAATATGCTCCTAAAGGCTGCACGGGTGCTGCCGCTGCTGGCTGATCCATTGTCATCCTGCCAATGCCCTGCTTCTCACGACGCGGGGCATTTTTTTGTTCGTCTTTTCCCCTGTTGTTCGAATTATCAAGAAACCCCCGACAATTCATGGCCTTAGGCCTGCGTTAAAACCCGCAAGTTGCATGTAGATAATTTATCAGTCATGCATTTTGCATGATTTCGGACATTGTCTTTTTATCTAACTTATTGATTTATAACTATTTATTTTTTATCTGACAGTTGGCACAGCGTTCGCACTATCTCCTGTAACCCTGCTGACAAGACACGCAGCAGACTTTCCAGAAATACAGGAGTTACTCGTATGAAGAAGTTCGCTATCGCTGCCGCTACTGCTACCGCGTTGACCCTGACCATGGCCAACGCTGCATTCGCACAGACCACCCAGGCGACTCAGGCACCCATGATGCTGGCCGCCGGTGAAGTCACTGAAGCGAAAGAGGATGTTTCCGATACCTGGATCACAACCAAAGTCAAAGCAGACCTGGTCACCGAAAAAGGCATCCCAGGCACCGACATCAAAGTCGAAACCAACAAAGGCGTTGTTTCCCTGTCTTCCATGACCGTTCTGACAGATGCTCAGAAAACAACCGCCGTGGCTATAGCCAAGAAAATCAAAGGCGTCAAAGCGGTGTCCGCTGACGGCCTGAAATCCGAGTAAGACAAGGCTTCTCGCCTGGACCGGGAGAAGGTGCGGTAGACGGGCCGAGTCATACGTCTGCCGCTACTTGAGAGTTCATGCGAAGGCCACAAGGACGTGGCCATTACAGGCCCTGGCATTCGTGTCGGGGCCTGTTCTATTGCGGGCTACGCAAAACAACTGTGGGAGCGAGCAAGCCCGCTCCCACATTGGTTTGTGGTGGATTCAATTACCACGCTTGCTGGTGATTCGAACCAACCTGTTTCCTTCAAAGCGCAGGTACTGGTACATCCCGCTGTTGGGCCCGTAGGTCCATTCCTCGACTTGAAATTCTTCCCGTCGATTGGCGCTGCGCTTGTAGCCCAGCAAGTCGCGGGCAACGGGCTCTCCGCATTTTTGCAGCACTTCGCTGGACCTGTCCCCGACGCTGATCAATTGACTGCCGCAACGCAAGGTATCGGCCGCCGCTGCCTGGCCGGCAACCAGCAACAGAGACAGGCTCAGAAGCCAATGTGCGCCCATCATTCGGCATCCAGATGCATGGGCGTGATAACGCGGCCATCGCTTTCTGCCTCGCCGAGGCTGGCGTCGATGAAGTACACGCGGTCATCGGCCAATTGCCCCTTGTCCACCAGATAATCCTTGATGCTGCTGGCCCGTTCTTGCCCCAGTTGACGCAACAGCACCTCGCTGGAACTCCAGAACGCGATCACGTCTTCCCGCATTTTTTTGCTGCGTTCTTCCTTGCCCAGATCCTTCCATTCGGCGGGCGGCTGGGTCTTGAGGCGTGTGCGGTAGATCCCTTCAAGCAGCGGGCCTTTCTCGTTGTCCGGTACGTCCAGCAACGAGGCTTGGGCCGGTACTTTGTCACCGCGACGCTGGAGCATTTTGTAGTAGTTGTACTGGTATTCCCGCTCCAGGCGTTGCTCGGCAATCAGCGGGCCGTCGCTGCTCTTGGCGGCGGTGCCTTCGATTTCCAGGCGCAGGGCCGGACGCTCCTTGAGCGCTTGGGACAGTTTGACCAGCGCCGCTTCGGCGTCTTTGCTCAAGTCACTGGAACCCGGTGCAAATGCCACGCTGCCCAAGTCTTCCGAACCACCGCCGCTGACCAGCCCGCCAATCATTTTGAATGGCGCTGCGGCGGCTTTCACGATCAGGTTGCGCAGGGTCTGCCAGATAATAGGCATGACACTGAACTGAGGGTTGTTCAGGTCGCCGCTCACCGGCAGTTCGATGGAAATCTTGCCGTCGACATCCTTGAGCAAGGCAATCGCCAGTTTCAGTGGCAGGCTCACCGCGTCCGGGCTGTCGACCTTTTCACCCAGTTGCAACTGCTCGACCACCACTTTGTTTTCGGCCAGGAGCTGGCCGTTGGTGATCTTGTAATGCAGGTCGAGATTGAGCCGGCCCTTGCGGATACGGTAACCGGCGAACTTGCCGGAGTAGGGCGTCAAAGTGGTCAATTCCACCCGTTTGAAACTGGTGGCGATGTCCAGGCTGGCCATCGGGTCGAACGGATTGACCGAACCCTTGATGGTCACCGGTGCATAGCGGTCGACCTTGCCTTTGATGTCGACGCTGGCCGGTTTTGCCTGGCGGCTGTCGATGGTGCCAATCTTCCCGTTGAGCTGTTGAACGGCGGTGGCGAAGTTCGGGGTCAGGCTGAAGTCGGCGAAGTTTGCCGAACCGTCATTGATGGCAATGCCGCCAATGTGGATGCCCAGCGGTTTTTCTTTTCCGGCTGCCGGTTTGGCCGCAGCGGTGGTTGTGGCGCCGGCGTCGGCCGGTTGCGGGATCAACAGGTCATCGACGTTGGTGGTGCGATCATCGTTGATCATGAAGCGTGCATAAGGCTGGAACAAGTTGACCTTGTCGATCGACAGGCTGTCGCCATGCTGATAGTTAAGGCCTTCGAGCACCAACTGTTGCCACTTGAGGAAGTCGCGGGTTTTCAGAGTGTCGAGGGTATGCAGTTGATCGACCTGGGCTTTGCCTGTGACGCTGAACGCCAGCGGTTCGGTGCTTTTCAGGTCGACCGCCAGATCACTGCCCAGCATTCCGCTGCGCAATTCGAGACGAATGAACGGGTTGATGTAGGACTGGGCGACGCGCAGGTCGATGTCCTTCGTCTGCACGTTCAGTTTGGCGCTGATCGGGGCCAGATTGACCACGCCGTCCGCGGTGATCTTGCCTTGCTTGCCCACGCCGGAGTCGAGCTTGAGGTTGAAAGGTGAGCCATTGAGGCTATCGAAATTTTGCAGGTCCAGGTTTAGCGGACCCAGCTCCAGCGCCACCGCCGGTTGTGCCTTGCGGTCGGCCAGGTGCACCTGATAATCGCGTAGCTGCACGTCTTTGAGCAGCACCTGCCAAGGCTTGCTCGGCGCGGTCGGTTCAGGCTTCGGCGAATCGGCCACTGCCGGCGCGCTGGCTGGCTCGGCATTGGCTTTGTTGGCCGCTTTGGACGGCTGACTGGCGAACAGTTTTTGCCAGTCGAGTTGCCCGTCGGCTTCGAGGGCGGCCCAGGTTTCCAGTTTTTTGCTACGTATCTTGCCGACCACCACTTGCTGTTTGGCCAGGTCTACGGTGGTTTCGCTGATGTCCAGCCGCTCGAGCTTCGCCAGCGGTCGACCGTCCGGCGTCTTGATGGCGAAAGGCGCGACACTGACGGCAACGTTACTTAGCAGCAGTTCGGTTTCCTTGGCCAGGTTGAGTTTGTAGTCGGTGCTGAGGCTGATGACGCCATCTTCGAGTGCAAGTGGCACAGCATCGCGCACATAGGGCCAGAAGGATTTCATCTTGCCGTCGGTGATTTTCAGCTTACCTTCGGAGGCGATCGGGATCAGGCTGAAATTACCGGTCCAGTCGATCTGTCCACCTGCCGGGCCGATGGCGACCAACGTCATGTCGGCGCTGTCTTCAGGCAGGGTGCTGAGGTTTTTCAGTTCGAAATCGAGTTTGTCATAGAGGAACTCGATGGGTTCGCTGGGCCGTGCATCCTCGAAATGTAAGGAGCCGCCGGCCAGTTTGATTCGCTCCACGCGCAGAGGGAATGGTTTGGCGTCCGGATCGACCGGGGTCGGTTCGCTGGCGGGGATTTTGAACAGGCCGAGCAGGTTGAGTTTGCCGTCTTTGCCGAAAAGGATTTCGGTCTTGGGTTTGTCCAGTTCGATATCGGACAAGTGCAGCGCCTTGGTCCAGAGGCTATCGATCTGCAGGTTGGCGTACAGACGTTCGAAGCCCACTTGCTCTTTGCCCGGCTCGCCGATGACCAGGCCCCAAAGGGTGACTTCAAGGCTGAACGGATTGAGTTCGATCCGCTGAATCGTGGCGGGCGTCGTGGCGTAGTTGGCCAATTGTTGGTTGGCGATTCGCAACGCGATGCCCGGCAAAATCAGAAATCCCAACAGGCTATAAAGAGCCAGGGCAGTCAACAAGGCGCCGATAGCGCGAATCAATCCTTTGGGCATGTGCGGCTTCATCTGTCGGAATCGGAGTGCCTTGGAGTATGGCATGCGTTTGCGGTTCCGAAGCAACCAGGCTTTATAGGATTTATCTGATTATCGGTGCGAATTTTCAGAGCTGCAGAATGAGCGTTTTCAGTGGCGGCTGCTGATCCAACGATGGGAAATCGCTGCCCGGTGTCAGCGCTGTCCACTCACGCACCGGGCGCCCGGCCTTCTCTGCGCAGCGCAAAACCTGCTCGCGCCAATCGTCCATGCTGACCTTCGCCAGGTTGTTGCAGCAGATCAGTACGCCATCGTCGGCGGTGGTCAGCAGCGCCGGTTTGAGCAGGCTCTGGTAGTCGCGCAACAGGTCGACCGTGCCGAAAGCACTCTTGGCCCAGGCCGGAGGATCAAGCAGTACCAAATCGTACTGACGCGGGTCCAGACGTTGATAGCTCGGCAGTTTCTGGCCGCGACGCTGGCTGATCGGCAGACCGGCCAATTGACGAATCGCCGGGAAATAATCGGACTGGATGAATTCCATCGTCGGCAATTGCGGGTTGAGCAGACCGTTCTCACGACCGACCGCCAGATTGCCTTCGGCAAAGTCCAGGTTACACACCTCGCTCGCACCACCCGCCGCGGCGCTGAGGCCGACGCCACAGGTGTAGGCAAACAGGTTCAGCACACTTTTGTTTTTGCTGTGCGCCTTGACCCAGCCGCGAGCGTTACGCAGATCGAGAAACAGCAACGGGTCCTGGCCGGCGTGGCGCCCGCGAACCCGGTAGTTCAGTCCCCATTCGTGACCGATCAGATCTTGCAGGGCGGCTTCGTCGGCGCGGTAGACGGTGTCTTCGCGGTCGATGCGCGAGTTGCCACGGGAGCGGTCGTTGTAGACCAGCAGGGTGTCGAGGCCCAACTGCTGATTGACGATCTCGTGCAGTTGCAGCAGAGCGTCACGCTCCAGCGCCTGATGAAAACTCTGCACCAACAGTTGCGGACCGTAGCGGTCGATGGTCAGGCCGCCGGCGCCTTCCTGGCTGCCGTGGAACAGGCGATAGCAATCGGTGCCTTGCTGATGCAGCTCGGCAAGCAGGTCCTGACGATGATCGAGGGCGGCGCGCAGCGCCTGATTCAAGGAAGACATGCTGGGCGCCTTGCAGGAGGGAATTGGGGCGCGGGAGTTTAACAGCTTGGACGATGAAGAACCTGTACCTGTAGGAGCGAGGCTTGCCCGCAAAAGCGGTGTGTCAGGCGACATTAATGTTGACTGTGCCGCCGTCTTCGCGGGCAAGCCTCGCTCCTACAGGGATGTGATGGCCAATGCACGGCATGGGCTCATTGGTTCAGCCGCTGATCGATCAGCCCTTGCACCACGCTCGGGTCGGCGAGGGTCGAGGTGTCGCCCAGGCTGTCCAGTTCATTGCAGGCGATCTTGCGCAGAATTCGCCGCATGATCTTGCCCGAGCGGGTTTTCGGCAGGGCCGGCGCCCACTGGATCAAGTCCGGTTTGGCGAAGCTGCCGATTTCCTTGCTGACATGCGCCAGTAATTGTTTCTTCAGTTCGTCGTTGGGTTCGGTGCCATTCATGGGTGTGACAAAGGCATAGATGCCCTGGCCTTTGACGTCGTGGGGGTAACCGACCACGGCGGCCTCAGCGATGCTGTCGTGCAGCACCAGGGCGCTTTCCACTTCGGCCGTGCCGATGCGGTGCCCGGAGACGTTGATCACGTCGTCGATGCGCCCGGTGATCCAGTAATCGCCGTCCTCGTCGCGACGTGCGCCGTCGCCGGTGAAGTAATAGCCGGGGTAGGGCTTGAAGTAGGTTTCGATCATCCGTTTCGGGTCGCCGTAGACGCTGCGGATCTGCGCCGGCCAGCTGGACTTGATGGCCAGTATGCCGCTGCCGGCGCCTTTGATTTCCTTGCCGTGTTCGTCGAGCAATACCGGTTGCACGCCGAACATCGGTTGGGTGGCGCAACCGGGTTTGATCCGTTGGGTGCTGACCAGCGGGCTGAGCATGATGCCGCCGGTTTCGGTCTGCCACCAAGTATCGACAATCGGGCAGCGCTGCTCGCCGACTGTATTGAAATACCACTCCCAGGCTTCCGGATTGATCGGCTCGCCGACGGTGCCGAGTAACCGCAGGCTCTCGCGGGACGTTTCCTTCAACGGCTCGGGGCCTTCACGCATCAGTGCACGCAGGGCAGTCGGGGCGGTGTAGAAGATGTTCACGTGGTGCTTGTCGATCACCTGCCAGAAGCGCGAGGTGCTGGGGTAGCTCGGCACACCTTCGAAGATCAGCGTGGTCGCTCCGTTAGCCAGCGGCCCGTAGACGATGTAGCTATGGCCGGTGACCCAGCCGACATCGGCGGTACACCAAAAGATTTCACCGTCGCGATAGTCGAACACGTACTTGAAGGTCATGGCGGCTTGCAGCAAGTAGCCGCCAGTGGTGTGCATTACGCCTTTGGGTTTGCCGGTGCTGCCGGAGGTATAGAGGATGAACAGCGGGTCTTCGGCGTCCATAGGCTCTGGCGGGCAGTCGTTGCTGACGTCGCGCAAAGCCTGGTGGTACCAGATGTCCCGATCCTCGACCCAGTTAACCTGGCCTTGGGTGCGTTCGACCACGATCACGGTGTTCACGTTGGGGCAGCTTTGCAGCGCCGTGTCGACGTTCTGTTTGAGCGGCACGAATTTACCGCCGCGCACGCCTTCGTCGGCAGTGATCACGGTGCGGCAATCGGCGTCGAGAATCCGGTCGCGCAACGAGTCCGGAGAGAAGCCGCCGAACACCACCGAATGAATCGCACCGATTCGCGCGCAGGCGAGCATGGCGTAGGCGGCTTCGGGGATCATCGGCATGTAGATGCACACGCGGTCGCCTTTCTTCACACCACGGCTTTTGAGCACGTTGGCCAGTCGGCAGACGTTGTGATGGAGTTTTTTGTAGGTGATCTGGGCGGATTCGGCGGGGTCATCGCCTTCCCAGATGATCGCGATTTGATCGCCGCGTTTTTCCAGGTGACGGTCGATGCAGTTGTAACTGACGTTTATCTGTCCACCAGCGAACCAGCTCGCCTCACCGGTTTTCAGGTCGTAACGCTGGACGGTTTGCCACGGCGCGCTCCAGTCGAGAAAGCGTGTGGCCTGTTCTGCCCAGAAGGTGCTGGGGTGCTCGATGGATTGGCGGTACAGGCGTTGGTAGTCGTCTTGACTTAACTGTGCAGCCCGGCGGACGGCATCGGCTTTGGGGAACGTGCTGATATCGAACATGACGGTTCCTTATTCTTGTTGCAACAAGTAATAAAGATGCGCCCTGTGAATTTTGAGTTCAAGTGTACATAGAACCAATGTGGGAGCGGGCTTGCTCGCGAAAGCGGTGTGTCATTCAACATTGGTGTCGACTGATACACCGCTTTCGCGAGCAAGCCCGCTCCCACAGGGTCAGTGATGACCTGTGGGAAAGAGTCTCAAATCACCCGCGGTGACGACCGCGGAAGTAGTTGATCAAGCCTTGGGTGGAGGCATCGTCGGCCGGGGTTTCTTCGCTGCCGACCAGGCGGTTGTAGACGCCTTTGCCCAGTTCCTTGCCCAGCTCCACGCCCCACTGGTCGAAGGCGTTGATGCCCCAGACCACGCTTTGCACGAAGACTTTGTGTTCGTACATCGCCACCAGTGCGCCGAGACGACGCGGGCTGATACGTTCGACCACGAGGGTGTTGCTCGGACGGTTGCCCGGGATCACCTTGTGCGGCGCGACTTTTTGTACTTCCTCTTCGCTCAAGCCCTTGTCGCGCAGTTCGGCTTCGGCCTCGCCCAGGGTCTTGCCCAGCATCAGCGCCTGGCTTTGCGACAGGCAGTTGGCGTACAGCCACTGGTGGTGGTCGGACACCGGGTTGAAGCTGACGATTGGCACGATAAAGTCGGCCGGAATCAGTTGGGTGCCTTGGTGCAGCAACTGGTGATAAGCGTGCTGACCGTTGCAGCCGACGCCGCCCCAGATCACCGGGCCGGTATCGGTGGACACTGGCGTGCCGTCCTGGCGTACGCTCTTGCCGTTGGATTCCATGTCCAGCTGTTGCAAGTGTTTGGTGATGTTGCGCAGGTAGTGGTCGTACGGCAGGATCGCGTGGCTTTGCGCGCCCCAGAAGTTGCCGTACCAGACGCCGAGCAACGCCAGCAGTACCGGCATGTTCTGTTCGAATGGCGCGCTCTGGAAGTGCTGGTCCATGGTGTAGGCACCGGACAGCAGCTCTTTGAAGTTCGACATGCCGATGGCCAATGCAATCGGCAAACCGATAGCCGACCACAGCGAGTAACGCCCGCCAACCCAGTCCCACATCGGGAAGATGTTTTCTTCGCGAATACCGAACGCTACCGCTGCCGCGTTGTTGCTGGATACGGCGATGAAGTGACGGTACAGCTCGGCTTCCGAACCACCCTGAGCCAGGTACCAGGCGCGTGCGGCCTGGGCGTTTTTCAGGGTTTCGAGGGTGTTGAAGGATTTCGACGAGACGATGAACAGTGTGGTCTCGGCGCGCAGCTTCATGGTCAGTTCGTGGAATTCACTGCCATCGATGTTCGCCAGGTAATGGCAGCGCACGCCTTTCTGGGCGTAGGACAGCAGCGCTTCGGACACCAGTTCAGGGCCGAGGAACGAGCCACCGATGCCGATGTTGACCACGTCAGTGATCGGCTTCTCGGTGTAACCGCGCCACAAACCATCGTGGATGCGGCCCACGAGGTCGGTGATCTGGTTCAGCACTTTATGCACGTCGGGCATCACGTTGACGCCGTTGACCGACAGCTTGTCGCCCACCGGGCGGCGCAGTGCGGTGTGCAGGGCGGGGCGGCCTTCGGAAGAGTTGACGATTTCGCCATTGAACAGCGCTTTGATCGCGCCTTTGAGGTCGACTTCGTTGGCCAGGCCCACCAGCAGGTTGCGGGTCTCGGCGTTGATCAGGTTTTTCGAGTAGTCGAGAAACAGGCCGCAGCTGCTGAGGGTGAATTGAGTAAAACGCTGCGGATCGGCATTAAAGGCTTCGCGCATGCTGAAATCCTGCATGGCTTGGCGGTGGTCATTCAGCGCTTGCCAGGCGGGCAGAGCGGTAACGTCGTGAGGGGTGCGGTAATACGCCATCGCTGCGGTTTTCCTTTTTACTTGAACGGCCTTTTGAACACGATAAATCCCGGAGCGCTGTGGGTGGGCGTCCGGTCAACTGCGTCGACACGATTTCATGGCGCAGGGCGAATACAGTAAACCTCGCGCTGCAATCTGTCTTGACTTTGTCTGACCTGCTCCCGGTACTTTTTTAACATTTAAACAGGGAGCGGTCCGACAAACGGAAGGCTGACAGGGGCGTCGGCTCGATCAGGCGACCTGAACCGGAATGGCATTGCTGGTGTGGCTCAACTCGTTACCCGGCGCCATGTAGAGCATGCGCGGCTTGAAGTTGAGCAGTTCGGCTTCGCTGTAGTGGGCGTAGGCGCAGATGATCACTCGGTCGCCGACCTTGGCCTTGTGCGCCGCGGCACCGTTGACCGAAATCATGCGCGAACCTTCTTCGCCACGAATCGCGTAGGTGGTGAAGCGTTCGCCGTTGTCGATGTTGTAGATCTGGATCTGTTCGTACTCACGGATGCCGGACAGATCCAGCCATTCACCGTCGATGGCGCAAGAGCCTTCGTAATCGAGTACAGCGTGGGTAACTTCGGCGCGATGCAGCTTGGCCTTGAGCATGATGGCGTGCATGAGTGTTTCCCCAGGTCGGAATCGAACGGCGGGCAGTTTGCCCGAAGGCTTTGGAGGCAGCAATACAGTCTGGAAACGACGTAGATCTAATGTGGGAGCGGGCCTGTGGCGAGGGGGCTTGCCCCGTTGGGCTGCGAAGCAGCCCCAAAATCTCTGATGTACCAAAGATCTTGTGAGTGCTATGCACTCAAACGGGGGCAAGCCCCCTCGCCACAGGCCCGCTCCCACATTGGTTTTGCGGTGCTCAGGCTGGTGCGTCGAGGTTCAAATGCAGGTTGTCGATCAACCGCGTCGTGCCCAGGAACGCCGCCACCAGAATCACCAGATCCCGATCTTCCGCCGTCGCCGGACGCAAGGTCAGCGCATGGCGAATTTCCAGATAATCCGCACGCAGGCCAGCGGCTTCAAGCTGTTTGATCTGCTCGTTGATCAACGTCGGGTAATCCCGCTCTCCCTGTTTAATTGCATCGGCAATATGGCTCAGGGTGCGATAGACCACCGGCGCGATGGCCCGCTGTTCTTCGCTGAGGAAACCATTGCGCGACGACAGCGCCAGACCGTCGGCGGCCCGCACGGTGGGTTCGCCGATGATCTGGATCGGCATGTTCAGGTCATGCACCAGGGCGCGAATCACCGCCAGTTGCTGGAAGTCTTTCTGGCCGAAGATCGCCAAGTCCGGCTGGACCATGTTGAATAGCTTGCTGACTACGGTCGCCACCCCTTCGAAATGCCCCGGACGGCTGGCGCCGCACAGGCCCTCGGACAGTTGCGGAACACTGACGCGGGTCTGACCGGCCATGCCATCGGGGTACATTTCTTCGACGGTCGGTGCGAACAGCAGATGGCAACCGGCCTGGAGCAGTTTCTCCTGATCGGCGGCCAGGGTCCGCGGGTACTTGTCGAGGTCTTCGCCGGCACCAAATTGCAGCGGATTGACGAAAATGCTCGCGACCACGAAATCCACCCGTTGGGTGGCTTTGGTAATCAGCGCGATATGCCCGCTGTGCAGGTTGCCCATGGTCGGCACGAAGCCGATGCGCTTGCCTTCGCTACGGGCGCGGGCCACGGCGGCCCGCAGTTCGCGTACGGTTTTTACGGTGTTCATGCAGAGAATCCGTGTTCGATGCCAGGGAAAGTCGCCGCTTTGACTTCAGTGACGTAAGCGCTCAAGGCTGCCTGGACGCTGGTTTGGCCAGTCATGAAATTCTTCACGAATTTCGGCACGCGGCCTGTAATGGACAAGCCCAGCATGTCGTGCAGGACCAGCACCTGGCCGTCGGTGCCACTGCCGGCGCCGATGCCGATCACCGGGATCTTCACCGCCTGGGAGATTTCTTCGGCCAGTTCGCTGGGCACGCATTCAAGCAGCAGCATGGCCGCACCAGCCTGTTCCAAGGAAATCGCGTCGGCACGCATTTGCCGCGCCTGGTTCTCGTTGCGGCCCTGGACTTTATAGCCACCCAGGATGTTGACCGATTGCGGCGTCAGCCCCATGTGCGCGCACACAGGGATGCCACGTTCGGCCAGCAGACGGATCGAGTCCGCGAGCCACAATGCTCCTTCAACCTTGACCATGTGTGCACCGGCCTGCATCAACAGGGCGCTGTTGGTCATGGTTTGTTCGAGGGTGGCGTAGGCCATGAAGGGCAGGTCGGCGAGGATCAGGGCATCGGTGTTGCCGCGTTTGACGGCTGCCACGTGGTAGGCCATTTCGGCGGTGGTCACCGGCAGGGTGCTGTCGTGACCTTGCAAGACCATGCCGAGTGAGTCGCCCACCAGCAGCACTTCAACCCCAGCCTCGTTGCAGGCGTGGGCGAAGGTCGCGTCATAGCAGGTCAGCATGGTGATCTTTTCACCTTTCTGCTTGAGGCTCTGGAGCGTGGTCAGGGTGATGGCTGGCATGAAAAAATCCTCATTACAGGCGCTATGGAAACTACTGCGAGTAACGCGCGTGATTCGTCATTTATACAGGCGCACCTTCTTTCGTGGTGCTTGTAAGGCCTGGATTGCGCCCTTTGGCGCCGCGTTGGCGGCAGCGGGACGCCTATAGTCGTGAGGAGAACCCGGGAAGTCAATTGCGTGTGTTACCGGGTTGTTACGCGTGGGGTGTTACCGGCGTTACTGATGCGATTCAGCAGATTTTTTTGCGGCTGCAGATCTTTGATACGACAGGAACCATTGTGGGAGCGGGCTTGCCCGCGATGGCGGACTATCATTCAACATTGATGTTGAATGTAAAGTCGCTATCGCGGGCAAGCCCGCTCCCACAGGGTTCTTTGTCAATTAGGGGGGAGGCGTTCCAACCCGACGAACGGGCAGGCAGCGAGTAATTCTGTGAGGGGGCGGCCGTCGGCCAAGCGCAGATCAGCTGGTGCCAGCTCGGCCAACGGATAGAGCACAAAGGCCCGTTCCTGCAGGTGATAGTGGGGAACTTTGAGGCGAGGTTCGTCGATCAATCGATCGCCGAACAGCACGATGTCCAGATCCAGCGTACGTGGGCCCCAGCGTTCAAGGCGTTCACGGCCTTGGCCGTTCTCGATGGCTTGCAGCGCATCCAGCAGGTCCAGCGGTGCCAGGCTGCTGTCGAGCGCGGCAACCGCGTTGGTGTAACGCGGTTGGCCGGGCAGCAGCGAGTCGCTTTGATAAAACCCGGAAACCCCGACCAGTTCGGTTTGCGGCAATTGCGCCAGCGCTGCGACAGCGCTGCGCAACTGTTCGGCGGGGTCAGCCAGATTGCTGCCCATGCCGATGTAGATGCGTTCCATGGCTTACTCGCCTGTAGCGCTCGGTGCGCCGGCAGCGCGCTTGCGCTTGGCACCGCCGCTACGGCGACGTTTGCGCGGAGCACCGGTACCGTCGTCCTTGCCGCTGAGGTCGCGGATCATGTCCCGGCGTTCGCTGTCGTTGGCGTCCTGATAGTCGGTCCACCATTCGCCCAGGCCATCGGTCTGTTCACCGGCGCTTTCACGCAGCAGCAGGAAGTCGTAACCGGCACGGAACCGCGGATTGTCCAGTAACAGGTCGGCGCGTTTGCCGCTACGCCGTGGCAAGCGCTCCTGCATGTCCCAGATCTCGCGGATCGGCATGGTGAAGCGTTTCGGAATAGCAATGCGCTGGCACTGCTCTGCGATCAATTCGTGAGCGGCTTCCTGCATCGCCGGAATCGGCGGCATGCCGCGTTCTTGCAGGCGCAACACACGGGCCGGCAGGGCAGGCCAGAGCAGGGCGGCAAACAGGAATGCCGGGGTGACCGGTTTGTTCTGCTTGATTCGCAGGTCCGTGTTGATCAGCGCTTCACTGATCAGCGTGTGCGTGTAGGTCGGGTTGTACTCCAACGCGGCCGCACTGGCCGGGAACAGCGGATCGAACAACTGCAGGTCGACCAGCATTTCGAAGGTGTCCGCGGCATAGCCGGAGAGGAACAACTTGAGCACTTCTTCGAACAGACGAGCCGACGGAATCTCGCGCAGCAACGGCGCCAGTTCGCGGATCGGCGTGGCGCTGTGTTTTTCGATGCCGAAATTCAGCTTGGCGGCGAAACGCACGGCCCGCAGCATCCGCACCGGGTCTTCCTGGTAGCGTTGCTTCGGATCGCCGATCAGGCGGATCAGATGATTGCGGATGTCGTGTACGCCGTTGGCGTAGTCGAGAATGCGCTCGCTGACCGGATCGTAATACAAGGCGTTGATGGTGAAGTCGCGACGTTGCGCGTCTTCTTCCAGGGTGCCGTAGACGTTGTCGCGCAAAATGCGCCCGCTTTCATTACGAGACGACTGGTTGCTGTCTTCGTCTTCGTCGTTTTGCGGGTGATTGGCGCGGAAGGTCGCGACTTCAATGATTTCGCGGCCAAAGTGGATATGCACCAGTTTGAAACGCCGACCGATGATCCGCGCGTTGCGGAATTCGGCGCGTACCTGTTCAGGCGTGGCGCTGGTGGCGACGTCGAAATCTTTCGGCGTGATGCCGAGCAGCATGTCACGCACACAGCCGCCGACCAGGTAAGCCTGGTAACCGGCGTTCTGCAGGCGTTCGACGATATTCACCGCGTAACGGCTGAACTGTGCCTTTTGCAGCGAATGTTGGCCGCTGTTGAGCACTTCAGGCGTACTGCGAATGTGTTGCGTATGACGCTTGGGAGAACGGAATGACTGGAACAACTTCTTCAGCATGGGATGCACTGTTTGAAGGAATGTTCGGCCATAACGAAGAATGACCGCATGATGGGCGGGGATTCTAGCATTTAGTCGGGGGATGGTGTAGGAAGCTGCGCAAGCGTGTGAAGGGGATGTCGGTAGCAGGGGCAAACGGCAGAAACCACAAGGGGAGCCGAAGCTCCCCAAGAAGTAGTTGCATGCTCTATTTTTATTATTGGTTTCGGGCTTCTTGTTTTTGTTGAGCGCCCTCGCCATGAAGTTTTCCTTCATGACCCTCCCAATCGGGAGCCAAGAGCAAACGGATTGCTTTGGTCGCTGTGTTGCTGTGATCGTTCGATCCAACCAGTTCAGGCACTGTCTCGGGACAGTTTTTTATTATTCTCGGCCTGGTCGTGGGGCAAGCCCCAAATGCAACGCCTCTCCAAAAGAATCAGTTAGCTACGCCTCTCGCCGTCTTGTTTTTATTGTGCGTGAGTCGATTCGTCTTATTTTTATTGTCTTGTACAGTGCTTGTTATTGTTCTTGTACTGAACATATAGCAGGGTGCGTGCCAACTTTTGTGAAGCCTAGTAAAACAAGGGGTTAGGCGGGCTGATGGTGTTGTTCGAGGCCAAAAAAAACCGGGGCTTCGTTACCGTAAGCCCCGGCTTCTGTTACGCGAAAAAGCTGAGGTAACAGTTTTTTCACAATGTCATGTGTTACCCGCACATACGACAGGTGCGGTTCAGCTCTCGCTGGCCACCCCGGTCTTGCGCCGCGGAATGCCCAGGCGCTGACGGCGTTCCCACAGGCATTTGCGGCTGACCCCGAGTTTGCGGGCCAGTTCGGTTTCGGTCATGTGGTCCTGATGCTCGAGAACGAAATGCTGGAAGTAGTCTTCCAGGGACAAATCTTCGGTCGGTTCGTGGCTGGTGTTACCGGCGCCGTTGCCCTGCTGCGGCGCCAGGCCGATGAAGTCGTCGTCATCCAGATCGCTCAGTTCGATGTCGATGCCCAGCAGCTCGGCGGAAATCTCCGGGCTTTCGCACAGGATCACTGCGCGTTCGACCGCATTTTCCAGCTCGCGAACGTTACCCGGCCAGGAATAATGCCGAATGGCCTGTTCGGCATCCAGGGCGAACTTCAGATCGGTACGGCCGACCCGTGCGCTCTGCCGCGCGAGGAATGCAGTGGCAATTTCATTGACGTCCGCGCCGCGTTCGCGCAAGGCCGGCAGTTTCAGGGCGATTACGTGAAGGCGGTAATACAAGTCTTCACGGAACTGCCCAATCTTCGCCAGGCTCTTGAGGTCCCGGTGCGTCGCGGCAATCAGGCGTACGTCGACCTTCTGCGACTGCACCGAACCTACCCGGCGGATTTCTCCTTCTTGCAACACACGCAGCAGGCGGGCCTGGGCTTCCAGTGGCAGTTCGCCGATTTCATCGAGGAACAAGGTGCCGCCGTCCGCCGCTTCCACCAACCCGGCACGCCCGGCACTGGCGCCGGTAAACGCGCCTTTTTCGTGGCCGAACAGTTCGGACTCGATCAGGCTTTCTGGAATGGCCGCACAGTTCACCGAAATCATCGGCGCCTTGGCACGTTTGGACAGGTTGTGCAGGGCGCGTGCTACCAGTTCTTTACCGGTACCGGATTCACCCTGGATCAGGACGTTGGAATCGGTTGGCGCGACTTTACGGATCTTGCTGTACAGGTCCTGCATCGGTGGGCAGGAGCCGATAATGCCAATCTCGCCGTTGCTGTTGTCGACACCGCTTTTTGCGGCACCATTGCTCGTTTTGCCGACGACCGGTTCACCGCTGGCTTGCGCCGATTGCCGGTCACGCAGGATTCGCGCGACGGCCTGGAGCATTTCGTCGTGATCGAAAGGCTTGGCGATGTAATCCACCGCGCCCATCTTCATGGAGTCGACGGCCGAACGCAGGCTGGCGTAACTGGTCATGATCAGCACCGGAGTGCCCTGGCCAAGTTTGATCAACTCGGTACCGGGGGCGCCTGGCAGGCGCAGGTCGCTGACGATCAGGTCAAATGTGGGGATGCTGAAACGCTCTTGTGCTTCCTGCACGGATCCGGCTTCGCTGACCTGGTACTGGTTACGTTCCAGCAGACGGCGCAAGGCGGAGCGGATAATTGTTTCGTCTTCGACGATCAAAATGTGCGGCATTGATTCGATACTCTCGACGGTCTCAGTTCACAGCGGACGTCGCTTCGACATGACGCGGCAAAGTTACCCGGATACGGGTGCCGCGTTGGCTTTGAACATCAGCCGGGCTGTCGATGGTGATTTGTCCATAATGCTCTTCAACGATGGAATAGACCAGTGCAAGGCCCAGACCGGTGCCTTCGCCAGGGTCCTTGGTGGTGAAGAAAGGTTCGAACAGTCGGTCCATGATGCTCGAGGGAATACCGCTGCCTTCGTCTTCGACGATCAGATCGACCGTGTGTTCGCCGGCTTCGCTTTTGACTCGTACCGCACTGCCCGGAGGCGAGGCGTCGCGGGCGTTTGAGAGCAGGTTGATCAATACCTGGGCGAGCCGCTGCGGGTCACCTTCGACCCAGTGGTCGGGATCGCACAGATTATAGAACTGTACTTCGAAATTGCGCCGGTTCAAGGCCAGCAGGCCGATGGCATCCTGGGCCACTTCCGCCAGACAGACGGGCTCGTCACTGTGCTGATAACTGCCGGCATGGGCGAAGCTCATCAGCGACTGAACGATGCGTGACACGCGTTTGGTCTGCTCGAGGATCTGCCCGCTGATTTCCGTGAGTTCGGCGTCTTCTTCACGCTCTTCGCGCAAGTTTTGCGCGAGACAGGCAATGCCGGTGATCGGGTTGCCGATTTCATGGGCCACGCCGGCCGCCAGTCGGCCGATGCTGGCCAGGCGCTCGGAGTGCACCAGTTTGTCTTCGAGCATCTGGGTTTCGGTCAAATCTTCCACCAGCAGCACCAGGCCGCTGTTACCCGGCGCCAGCGGTTCATCGATCGCCGCTTTGTGCAGGTTCAGCCAGCGCGTCTGACCGTCGAGGGCCAGGTGCTGTTTGTGCAAATGCTCGTCCGGCAGATTGATGAAGCCTTGCAGCAGTTCTCTCCATGGATCGCCAATGGTGCTCAGGCGCGAACCGACCACACGCTGTGCGGCAATCCCGGTCAGTTCCTCCATGGCTTTGTTCCACATGAGGATTTCCTGATCCTTGGCCAGTGAGCACACGCCCATCGGCAATTCCTGCAAGGTCTGGCGGTGGTAGCGGCGCAGGGCATCGAGTTCGGCGGCAAGGCCGGTGAGGCGCGAGTGGTAGTCCTCAAGGCGGCTTTCGATGAAGTGGATGTCTTCGGTGACGTAGTTTTCGCCGCCAGCCTTGTAGGGCAGGAAGGTTTCGACCATGTCCTGCGCCACGCTTGGCCCCATCAGGCCGGAAAGGTTGGCTTCGATACGATCACGCAGACGGCGCAAGGCGTATGGCCGACGTTCATCGAATGGCAGATAGAGGTCCCGCAGCGCCTGTTCGACTTCTTTCTGCGCAGCCTTGGCGCCCAATGGTTTTGCAAGCTGCGTGGCAAACTCCTGAGGCGAGGCCGCGTGCAGTTCGCGGCGTTGTGGGCGGCGAACGTTGTCCACCGCGCAGGCTTCGGCGGCGCTGGCCTCTTCGGGGCTGGCGTTGGTGAACAACGAGATCAACGTGAACATCAGCACGTTGGCGGCCAGCGAGGCGATTGCTGCCATGTGCCAGCTGGTGTCGTCCAGCACGTAAATCATGTTCAGCAGTGGAATGTAGAAACCCTGCAGATTGCCGACCAGCGGCAGCAGCATGGTCACCAGCCACACCAGAATCCCCGCCAACAGGCCTGCGATGAAGCCGCGACGGTTGGCGGTCGGCCAATACAGCACCGACAACACCCCCGGCAGGAACTGCAACGTGGCGACGAAGGCGACGATGCCGAGGTTAGCCAAATCCTGCTCGGCGCCCAGCATCAGGTAGAAACCGTAACCGGCCATGATGATCGCGACGATCAGCGCCCGACGGGTCCATTTCAGCCAACGGTAGATATTGCCTTCGGCCGGCGGCTGATAGAGCGGCAGCACCAGATGGTTCAGCGCCATCCCGGAGAGCGCCAGCGTGGTGACGATGATCAAACCGCTGGCCGCTGACAATCCGCCGACATAGGCCAATAGCGCCAGGGCTTTGTTGTTGGCGGCGATACCGATGCCCAGGGTGAAGTATTCCGGATTGGTCGTGGCGCCGAGTTTCAGCCCGGCCCAGAGAATCAGCGGCACCGCGAGGCTCATCAACAGCAGGAACAGCGGCAGACCCCAGCTCGCACTGACCAGCGAGCGCGGGTTGAGGTTCTCGGTAAACGTCATGTGGTACATGTGCGGCATCACGATCGCCGAGGCGAAGAACACCAGCAGCAGCGTGCGCCACGGGCCTTCCTGCAATGGTGTGTGCAGGGCGGCGAGGGCGGTCTGGTTTTGCAGCAGCCACAGTTCCAGCTGCTGCGGGCCGTCGAATACGCCGTACAGCGCATAGAGGCCAACGCCGCCGATGGCGATCAGCTTGATCACCGACTCGAAAGCAATCGCAAACACCAGGCCTTCGTGTTTCTCGCGGGTAGCGATGTGGCGGGAGCCGAAGAAAATCGTGAACAGGGTAATCAGTGCGCAGAAGCTCAGGGCCACGCGATGCTGCACCGGCTCGCGGGTGAGGATGCTGATGGAGTCGGCCACTGCCTGAATCTGCAACGCCAGCAACGGCAGCACGCCGATCAGCATGAAAATTGTCGTCAGTGCGCCGGCCCAGGTACTGCGGAAACGAAACGCGAACAAGTCGGCCAGGGACGAGAGCTGATAAGTGCGGGTGATTTTCAGGATCGGGTACAAAAGCACCGGCGCCAGCAGAAAGGCCCCGGAAACCCCGAGGTAGCTGGACAGAAAACCGTAGCCGTACTGATAGGCCAGGCCCACCGTGCCGTAAAACGCCCAGGCACTGGCGTAGACGCCCAGCGACAGGGTGTACGTCAGCGGGTGGCGAATGATCGCCCGGGGGATCATCCCCCGTTCGCTGATCCAGGCTACGCCGAACAGCACCGCCAGGTACGCGGCGCTGATCAGGATCATCTGGGTCAGGCTAAAGCTCATCGGCATCTTTTTGGCTCTGCAGGATGAAGGTCACGACAATCAGAATCAGCCAGAGCAAATAAGGGCGATACCAGGCGCCCGTGGCGTCGATCCACCAATCCATGATGGCCGGGGAGAACAGATAAATCCCCACTACCAGGAGCAGGACCAAGCGATAGATGTACATCCCGGCCTCTCTTTTTTATGCGCGTGCCCGAAAACGTGCGGCGATGGTAACGGATGGGCGCGCCACTGCAAGTGGCATCACTGCAGTTGCGCTTCAGGCAACGTCAGTGTGCGCGGGATCAGCGATGCATCCCAGTGGGTAATCCCCCAGTTCAGCACTTGCCGTGGCGTGGCGTCATTCAGTTCGGTGACAGGCTTGTGCCCCAGCGCCCTTAATGCGCGCAGCAACAGCGGCGTGGCCTGATCTTCGGTCAACGGCGGCGAGCGATAGGATTTGCCGAGTTTGTGGCCGTCCGGCTGGGTAATCAGCGGGATGTGCAGGTAGCGCGGTTGCGGCAGGCCCAGCAGTTCTTGTAGATAGAGCTGGCGCGGCGTGGAATCCAGCAGATCGGCACCGCGCACGATATCGGTGATGCCTTGCCAGGCGTCGTCCAGCACCACCGCCAATTGATAGGCGTAGAGCCCGTCGCGACGGCGGATCACGAAATCACCGACTTCCCGGCCCAGGTGTTGACGGAATTCGCCCTGCACCCGGTCGATGAAGTGGTATTCCAGTTCCGGTACACGCAAGCGGATCGCGGCGTTCTCGGTGCCGTGCCCCGCGTTGCGGCAGAACCCGGGATAGATGCCGTGATACGGCTCCAATTGCTTGCGCGAACAGGTGCAAGCGTAGGCCAGGCCCTGATTGAACAGGCGATTGATGACTTCGTCATAGGCAGCGTGTCGCTCGCTCTGTCGGACCATGTCGCCATCCCACTCGAACCCGTAGCTTTCCAAGGCCTTGAGAATCGCCGCCTGAGCGCCGGGTTCTTCGCGCGGCGGATCGAGATCTTCCATGCGCACCAACCAGCGGCCGCCGACCGAACGGGCGTCGAGGTACGAGGCCAGCGCTGCGACCAGCGAACCGAAATGCAAGTGGCCACTGGGTGTAGGGGCGAAACGCCCAATGTAGGCGGGGGAGGCGATGGCGGTCATAAGGTCGATATTACGTTGTCCGGGCGTGCACCAGCCACCTGTGGGAGCGGGCTTGCTCGCGAAGGGGCCATCAGCTTCAACATTAATGTTGCCTGACACACTGCTTTCGCGAGCAAGCCCGCTCCCACAGGTTTGCTGCCAGGGGAAATGTCAGAAACAAAAAAACGGAGCGTTCGCACGCTCCGTTCTTCGTTCAAGTCGCAAAGATTACTTGCCGACTTGCTTTTCCTTGATTTCCGCCAGGGTCTTGCAGTCAACGCACATGTCGGCGGTAGGGCGGGCTTCCAGTCGCTTGACGCCGATTTCGACGCCACAGGATTCGCACCAGCCGTATTCTTCGTCTTCGATCAATTGCAGTGTTTTGTCGATTTTCTTGATCAACTTGCGCTCGCGATCGCGGGCGCGCAATTCGAGGCTGAATTCCTCTTCCTGGCTGGCACGGTCTGCCGGGTCAGGAAAGTTGGCCGCTTCGTCTTTCATGTGATCAACAGTACGGTCGACTTCCTGCATCAAGTCCTGTTTCCACTTGTTCAGGATCTTGGTGAAGTGAGCGCGCATGGGCTTGCCCATGTACTCTTCGCCCTTCACTTCTTTGTAGGGTTCGAAGCCGCTGATCGACTGATTTTGCTGCTTTGCTTGGGTGGGCATGAAATGGACCGCCTCTACTCTTGTAATCCATTGCGCAGGATTGCTCCATCACCGACACCTGCCGGCCCTGCGGCTGCAAGCGGGCGAACTTACCAGATCAAATCGGACCGCGCTACTCCCGGATGTCGAGCCCGCGGCCCGTGGCGCTTGCAAAAGATTGCAAAGCCTTGCCTGGTGGCTCTGGAGACCTGATCAATTATTGATTTTAGTCAAACCTGGAGCATACGCTTGAACCGTTTGAGACCAGCGTTATATGGGCTCTGACCGCTTTAGGTTCTCGCTCGTTCCTGCGCTTGGGTAGAATCGATTCTTTTCCCCGTTGTAAGGAAGGCTAATGGCTCTGTCCTACAGTGCGCGCAGTCGCGCTATCGAACCGTTTCACGTTATGGCCCTGCTGGCGCGGGCCAACGAGCTGCAAGCAGCCGGCCACGACGTGATTCACCTGGAAATCGGCGAGCCGGACTTCACCACCGCCGAGCCGATCATCCAGGCCGGCCAGGCCGCGCTGACGGCGGGAAAGACTCGTTACACCGCCGCTCGCGGCATTCCTGAGCTGCGTGAAGCCATTTCGGGCTTTTATCAGCAACGTTACGGGCTGAACATCGATCCGCAACGAATTCTTATCACGCCCGGCGGTTCAGGCGCATTGCTGTTGGCCAGCGCCTTGCTGGTGGACCCAGGTAAACACTGGCTGCTGGCAGACCCGGGTTACCCGTGCAACCGGCATTTCCTGCGGTTGGTGGAAGGCGCGGCGCAACTGGTGCCGGTCGGCCCGGACGTGCGTTATCAGCTGACCCCGGACTTGGTTGCGCGTCACTGGGATCACGACAGTGTCGGCGCGCTGGTAGCGTCGCCGGCCAACCCGACCGGGACCATCCTGACCCGCGACGAGTTGGCCGGGCTGTCTGCAGCGATCAAGGCCCGCCACGGCCATTTGGTGGTCGACGAGATCTACCATGGCCTGACTTACGGCACGGAGGCGGCCAGCGTGCTGGAAGTCGATGACAGCGCCTTCGTCCTCAATAGTTTTTCCAAGTATTTCGGCATGACCGGCTGGCGTCTCGGTTGGCTGGTAGCACCAGAAGCGGCGGTTGGTGAGCTGGAGAAGCTCGCCCAAAACCTCTACATCAGTGCGCCGAGCATGGCCCAGCACGCCGCATTGGCTTGCTTCGAACCCGCCACTATTCAAATTTTCGAGGAGCGCCGCGCCGAGTTCGGACGACGTCGTGATTTCCTGTTGCCAGCCCTGCGTGAATTGGGCTTCGGTATTGCCGTAGAGCCGGAAGGTGCGTTCTATTTGTACGCCGATATCAGCAAGTTCGGCGGCGATGCCTTCGCGTTTTGCCGACATTTCCTCGAAACCGAGCACGTCGCGATTACGCCGGGCCTGGACTTCGGTCGTTATCAGGCCGGGCATCATGTGCGGTTTGCCTATACCCAGAGTCTTCCACGCTTGCAAGAAGCGGTCGAACGGATCGCTCGCGGTTTGAAGAGCTGGCAAGGCTGATGCGCTTTCATCCTCCGCTCGAAGAAGGTCGCTTGATTCGTCGCTACAAACGTTTTCTCGCCGATATCGAAACCGTTAGCGGCGAGTTGCTGACCATTCACTGCCCAAACACCGGTTCGATGCTTAATTGCCAGGTTGAAGGCGGGCAGGTCTGGTTCAGCCGTTCCAACGACCCCAAGCGTAAATTGCCCGGCACCTGGGAAGTCGGGGAAACCCCGCAAGGGCGGTTGTTTTGCGTAAACACCGGGCGCGCCAACGGTTTGATCGAGGAGGCGTTGCGGGCCAATGTCATCACCGAGCTGAACGGCTTTACCGAACTGAAGCGCGAAGTGGCCTATGGTCTGGAGAGCAGCCGCATCGATTTCCGTCTCGACTACCCGAGCGGGCCGGCTTATGTGGAAGTCAAAAGCGTGACCCTGGGCTTCGATGGCTCGTTGGTGGCGGCATTTCCAGACGCAGTGACCCAGCGCGGAGCCAAGCATTTGCGAGAGTTGGCGCATTTGGCCCGGGACGGGATTCGTGCCGTGCAGTTGTATTGCGTGAACCTGACCGGCATCGACTCCGTGCGTCCTGCTGAAGAAATCGATTCGGCCTACGCCGCGGCGTTACGCGAAGCGGTGGCGTGCGGGGTCGAAGTGCTGGCGTATGGCGTGCACTTGACCCACGAAGAGATAGTGGTCGATCGGCGCCTGGAGGTGCTGTTAAACGGTTAGCCAGATTCCTTGCTCGTCTTCGCGGCTGGGGATGGTAGTCAGGGATTGCCCGGCGCATGGGCCGGCGACGCATTCGCCGTCTTCAATCAGGAACAGTGCGCCATGGGTGGCGCACTGGATCATGCTGTTGCTGGGGTCGAGAAACTGGTCGGGCTTCCATTCCAGTCCGACGCCCCGGTGCGGGCAGCGATTTTCATACACATACACCCGGCCGCCCCGGCGCACGGCCAGGAGTTTCTGGCCGTCGATGTCGAAACCGCGACTGCTGGCGTCAGCCAATTCGGCGCCTGCGCAAAGAAACTTCATGTCTATCCTCAAGTTCCGCGGCTCGTGACCAGATATGTCCGAGCTTGACGTTCAAATGCAAGCAATTATCAAATGGCCGTCTTGCCCTTCAGGCATGGGTGCCAGACGCCAAGGATACGTGGCCTGTCATTTCGATGCCCGGGAAAACCCTTAAAGGAAGCTGTTTATGCGCCTGAGTACCCGTGTTGTTGCGCTCTGTGTCGGACTCCTCGTCAGCCACCACGGCGCAACGGCCGAGTTGCCACAACGTTGGGTCAGTGCCGGTGGAGCGCTGACGGAGTGGGTCATCGCGCTGGGCGGAGCGTCAAAACTGGTCGGTGTCGATACCACCAGTCAGTATCCTGACTCCCTCAAGACGCTGCCAAGAATCGGGTATCAGCGGCAACTGTCGGCGGAGGGCATCTTGAGCTTACGCCCGCAGATTTTGATCGGCACCGAAGAAATGGGGCCGCCGCCGGTGCTGTCGCAGATTCGCAGTGCCGGTGTGCAAATCGAACTGTTTTCCGCTAAGCCGGATCTGATGACTTTGCAGAACAACTTGAAGCATTTGGGCTCGTTGCTCGGCGCTGAAGACTGGGCGACGCAGTTGTTCAAGAGTTATCAACAGATGCTCGATCATGAAAGGGGGCGGGTCACTCAGTCACAACTGACGCAAAAATCGCCGGGCGTGCTGTTGTTGCTTGGTCACGCGGGCGGCAAACCGCTCATCGCCGGCAAGGACACCGCCGCTGATTGGTTGCTGCAACAGGCCGGAGGGCACAATCTGGCCACGCATACCGGCTACAAACCCTTTTCTGTCGAATCCCTGGTCAGTCTGGATCCTGAGGTGCTGGTGTTTGCCGATCGCGCACTGATCGGCGATGCGGCCCGTGCGGCATTGTTCAAGGAGAACCCGATCCTGTCCTCGACCCGCGCGGCCAAGGACGGGCGAGTCATGGAGCTTGATCCGACTTTGTTGGTCGGGGGATTGGGACCGCGGCTACCCCCTGCGTTGAAAAAACTGTCTGACGCCTTTTACCCCGATTCGGCCGGCCAATGACCATCCTGGTTAAACCCCGTGCTTTGTTCATTGGTCTGATCCTGCTGTGTGTGTTGGCCATCTGGTTGTCATTGGCGCTTGGACCGGTGAGCTTGCCGTTGTTCGACACCTTGCGTGCAGCCCTGCGGTTGGTGGGTGTACCGATCGCGCCCGACGGGCTGGAGCAGGCCGAGCTGATCCTCGGGCAGATTCGTCTGCCGCGAACCTTGTTGGGGTTGGCGGTGGGGGGGGTGTTGGCGTTGTCTGGCGTGGCGATGCAGGGGTTGTTTCGTAATCCTCTGGCCGATCCGGGGCTGGTGGGCGTCTCGAGCGGCGCGGCGTTGGGTGCGGCGATCGCGATTGTCGGTGGTTCTGCGTTCGGCGGTCTACCTGAATCCTTCGGGCCTTACCTATTATCGCTGTGCGCGTTTCTTGGTGGGCTCGGCGTGACGGCGCTGGTGTATCGGCTGGGCCGGCGCAACGGGCAGACCCATGTCGCGACCATGCTGTTGGCCGGTATTGCGTTGACCGCACTGGCCGGATCCGCCGTGGGTCTGTTCACCTATCTGGCGGACGACGCAACGCTGCGCACCCTGACGTTCTGGAATCTGGGCAGCCTTAATGGCGCCAGCTATTCGCGACTCTGGCCGTTGTTGCTGGTCACTGCCGGCGTGGCGTTGTGGCTGCCGCGCCGGGCCAAAGCCTTGAATGCGTTGCTTTTGGGGGAGTCGGAGGCCGGTCACCTGGGCATCGATGTCGAAGGGCTCAAGCGCGAGTTGGTGTTCTGCACGGCGCTGGGTGTCGGTGCGGCGGTCGCGGCAGCGGGGATGATCGGGTTCGTCGGTCTGGTGGTGCCGCATCTGGTGCGTCTGTTGGCCGGTCCCGATCATCGAGTGCTGCTGCCGGCTTCAGTGCTGGCGGGTGCCAGTCTGTTGTTGTTTGCCGATCTGGTGGCGCGGCTGGCCCTGGCACCGGCCGAATTGCCGATCGGGATCGTCACGGCCTTCATCGGCGCACCGTTCTTTCTGTATCTACTGCTCAGAGGGCGTGCCTGATGTTGCGAGCGCAGAACCTGCAAATCCGGCGCGGTCGAAAGATTGTTCTCACCGACATCACCCTTGAACTCAAGCCGGGCGAAGTCCTCGGCGTGCTGGGCCCCAACGGTGCCGGTAAAAGCACATTGCTCGGCGCCCTCTGCGGCGAATTGCAGGCGGACCACGGCAGTGTCTGGCTCGATGAGCGCGAGCTGAATCATTGGGCCGGGGCGCAGCGAGCCCAGCGTTTGGCAGTGTTGCCGCAGGTGTCGACCCTGGACTTTGCCTTTCTCGTCGAAGAAGTGGTCGGCATGGGGCGTTTGCCTTATCAAAGCGGCCGGGTCAGGGATGACGAAATCGTCGCCGCCGCGCTGCACGCGGCCGATGCGCGGCACCTGAGTGGACGCAGTTATCTGGCGCTGTCTGGCGGTGAACGTCAGCGGGTGCACCTGGCGCGGGTGCTGGCGCAGCTGTGGCCGGGGGAGGCGGGGCAAACGTTGTTGCTCGACGAACCGACGTCGATGCTCGACCCGCTGCACCAACACACCACTCTGCAAGCGGTGCGCGAGTTCGCCAATCGCGGTGCCGCGGTGCTGGTGATCCTGCATGATCTGAACCTGGCGGCACGCTATTGTGATCGACTATTACTGCTCGAAGGTGGGCGTCCCGTGGCGCTGGATACACCGGAGCAGGTGCTGCGCCCGGAACCGCTCAAGGCCGTGTTCGGGCTGGAAGTACTGGTGCAGCTGCACCCGGAGCGTGGGCATCCGCTGATCATCGCCCGCTAAGCATTTCATCGAGGTGAGAACATGCGTGTGATGGTGATCCTGGCTGTGCTGTTACTGAGTGCCTGTCAGCATGTGCCGGCGGTATCGCCACCCGTCAGCGGCGAGATCCGGGACCTGCGTAGCGGGCAAACACTGACCGCGCAGGAACTGCTTGCACGGTTGGCCAAGCCTTCGCGGTTGATCGTCGGCGAGCAGCATGACAATCGTGATCACCATCAACTGCAATTGTGGTTGTTACAGACGCTGAATGAGCAGCGACCCCAAGGCAGTCTACTGCTGGAAATGCTCACGCCGGATCAACAAGGGCGCGTCGATCATGTTAAGCGCTCTTCACCGCTACCCGCTGACTTGCCCAATGCATTGGCCTGGCAACCGGGTTGGGACTGGAATCTGTATGGGCCGATCGTTGGTTTTGCCCTGACTCAGCCGTACCCGTTGCTGGCGGCCAATCTGGATACGCTTGAAGTCCGTAATGTCTACGCCAAACCCCCGGCATTGAGCGGTTCGCTCTCTAACGCGCCGGTGGTCAAGGATGAGTTGCTGGCACAAATCAGCGATTCCCACTGCGGCTTGCTGCCCACATCGCAAATGCCCGCGATGCTTGCCGTCCAGCAGCAACGTGACCGGCGGATGGCCGGGCGATTACTGGCCGCACCGACGCCTTCTCTGTTGTTTGCTGGCGCGTACCACGCACGCAAGGATGTCGGGGTGCCGATCCATGTTCAGGACTTGGGTGAGTCTGAAGCGCCGATGGTATTGATGCTGGCGGAGCGGGGTGCAGAGGTCACGCCGGCCATGGCCGATTACGTTTGGTATACGCCCGCCACGCCACCGCAGGATTACTGCGCGCAAATGCGTAAACAGTTCGGCAAGCAGTCAGGGCAGTAAAACCTGGCGAGTTTTCCACAGGCAAAAAAAGACCCGGCAAGAGCCGGGTCAAATAACCGTGATTAGCCTGATGAGGAGATAATCTGAGAGTCCGAACCAAGGGCTTTTCAGAATATCGACCAGTCTCGCGACCAGTTGTGATAATCATAGCGATTCTCATTACCAAGTCAACCGCTGATTTTCAATTTCTGTGGATCTCACCAGTTCCCTTGGTGAAGGCCTTGCAATCATTGCTCTTCAGGCTGTGTGCGTAAGCGTAATTACCCGTTCAAATCTTGTGGCGTGACGAGATAGCGTCCAGCTGTTTGTTCAGGGCTTCCTTGCGTTCGGCGGGAATGTCGTTCCAGTGAACATCCATCAGTGCGCCTTCGATCGCATACAACAACACCTTGGAGGCCCGAAAACCGCGCGTGCGCACGGCCCGATAAGCATCCACAGCTCCCAGCCGACGCAAGTCCGATGCACTGTGGATGCCCACGGCATGCAGCCATTGCGCCGACGTCTTGCCAAGATTCTTCAGGTGTTGCAGTTCATCATTCATCAAGCCTCCTTGCGACAGCCGAACGGTGCGTGGGCGAGCCTCTCAGCAGTGTAGCCATCAGTAGGAAAAGCGTGATTGTTTGGTCGGTTTCGACGCAAAAGCTTCTAAGACGCGGGCTCTAGAAGTGGCGGGAAAAGGCTGCGAGTGCGGTCGGAAGATGTGAGTTTCGGGGGGGGGTAAAAAAGTACAAGTCCAGCGCTAGGCAGGGGCGCCGGACTTGGTAGAGCCTCGCTTTTAGCGAGTGCGATAACGCAGTCGCGTACCGAAATTCATCGACATCAGAATCTCATCGGCGCTCAGCTCTGGCGGGAAGTAGGCGCCGGAGATCTGTGCGTGGGCCAGGCTCGCGCCTTCCAGGGAAGCGTTGCGAAAGTCGATGCCGCGCAAGTCGGCAGAGCGGAAATAGGCATCTGTGAAGTCGACGCCGTCGGCGTTCAGTTCACGCAGATCGAGACCACGGAAGTCGCCGCCGACCATGTCGATAGGTCCATCTTTCGGGCGTTCGTTGTTAAAGCCTGTGATGTCGTCTTTGTGCAGCAAGGCATAAAGCGGGGTGTCGAGAAGTTTCGGCTGGCTCATGTCACATCACCTGATGGTTTTATGGCGCCAGTATAGTGCCACTATTTGGCAGCCGTGAAGCCGGTGAAGGCTTCACGGTTGAAATAGTTTCTTACAGGCCTGGCAGACGTTGGCGAATCTGCGCAACGACGGTATCGAGCGTGCCACTTTCATTGGTCTGGACGCGTTTGCTGCAGAGAATTTCTGCTGGCGTCAGGGCCTCGCGGCTGGCTTGCTGGGCGGCGATAACGGCCAGGTTGGCGTCAGACGGATCCTTACTGTCTGCCTGACGTTGCTTCAGCCAGCTTTCGATCACCGCTTGCGGTGCGTCGCAATCGAGGATCAGGAACGGCGCACCCGTGGCTTCGGCGATTTTTGCCGCGCCGTCGCGTTGGTCGCGCTTGAGGTACGTGGCATCGACCACCACCGGGAAACCGGCATGCAAAATTACACCGGCAATTTCATGCAGACGGCTGTAAGTAGCGGCGCTGGCGTCGGCGCTATAAATACCGGCCTGCAGGTCGTTCGGTACGGCTTGCTCGCCGAACATACGCTTGCGCTCGACATCGGAACGCAAGCGGATGGCGCCCAGCGCTTCCACCAGGCGCATGGCCACGTGACTCTTGCCGACGGCGGAAACGCCGTGGGTGATCGCCAGGAAGCGCGAAGGAATGGTGCTGTAGCTTTCCGCCAGGTTGGCGTAGTTGCGGTACTGACGCAGCGTGGTAGCGCGCTGCACCGGATCGGCCTCGGCCGGCATGCTGAACAGGCTGACCTTGGCGCGAACCAGTGCGCGGTAGGCTTTATAGAAGTTCAGCAGCTCCAGGCCCTGATAGTCGCCAGTCAGTTCCAGGTATTGGCTGATGAAACGGCGCGCCAGGCTTTTCAGGCCGCGGTCTTCCAGGTCCATGGCCAGGAAGCCGGTGTCGGCGTAAACGTCGGTGAAGCGGAACGGTTCGTTGAATTCGATGCAGTCGAAGATCACCACTTTGCCGTCGATCACGGTGGCGTTGCCCAAATGAATGTCACCGTGGCATTCACGAATGAAACCGTCGGCCTTACGCTGGGCGAATAGTGGCTTGAGGCGTTCGAAGCTGCTTTCGGCCCAGGCTTGCAGCGCCTCGAGTTGCAGCAGATCGGCCTTGTCGCTGAGGAACGGGCGGATCTGTTCGAAGTTCTGCCGCACCGGCGCCATCACGCTGTCCGGCGTGCCGGCTTCGTGTTCGGCAGGCACTTTTGGCGCGCTGAGGTGGAATTGAGCGATCTGCGCCGCCATCTCGTCGATGTGCGTGGTGGTCAATTCGCCGTTGGCTTGCAAGGTGCTGAGCAATTGGCTTTGTGGGAACTGACGCATTTTCAGGGCGTAATCGACAATCGGGCCATCGCCACCCAGTTGTGGCGCCTCGGCGCTGCCAGTGATAGGCAACACTTCAAGATACAAATCTTGGGTCAGGCGCTGGTTCAGGCGCAGCTCTTCAGCACAGAAATGCTCGCGAGCCTCGAGGCTGGTGAAGTCGAGGAAGCCAAAGTTCACTGGCTTCTTCACTTTATAAGCGTAGGGGCCGGTGAGCAGCACCCACGAAATATGGGTTTCGATGACCTGAAACCCTTCTACGGGATGCGGGTAGAGGGCCGGGTTTTGCAGGGCAGCGATCAGGGACTGGCTCACAGGCGATCCTTCAGAGTCTGGGAAAAATTCAAGGCCGCCATTATGGCCGCAAGTCTGCCCGACGCAAACCTCAGCGGGCTTCTGTTGAGGATGAATAAAGTGCGTATAATCCGCCGCCATGACTCGTACTCGATCCCCCCGCACCCCCAAAAAACCACCTTCCAAGGGCATGCGCCCCTGGCTGGGCTGGGCCCTTAAACTCAGCCTGGTCGGCCTTGTGGTGCTTGCCGGGTTCGCGGTTTACCTCGACGCAGTGGTCCAGGAGAAATTCTCCGGCAAGCGCTGGACCATCCCGGCCAAGGTGTACGCGCGCCCGCTTGAGCTGTTCACTGGCCAAAAGCTGAGCAAGGAAGACTTCCTCACCGAGCTCGATGCCTTGGGCTACCGACGCGAAGCCGTCAGCAACGGCCCTGGCGCGGCGGCGGTCAATGGCAATACCATCGACTTGAATACCCGAGGCTTCCAGTTCTATGAAGGCATGGAGACGGCTCAGCCTGTGCGCGTGCGCTTCTCCGGCGATTACGTGGCCGAGCTCTCGGCGACCAACGGTTCGAAGCTTTCTGTGGTTCGCCTGGAGCCGCTGCTGATTGGCGGGATTTACCCGAAAAACCTTGAAGACCGCATCCTGATCAAAATCGATCAGGTTCCGCCGTATCTGCTCGAAACCCTGATTGCCGTAGAAGACCGGGATTTCTACAGTCACTGGGGCGTGTCGCCGAAGTCGATTGTCCGAGCCATCTACGTCAACACCTCGGGCGGCAAAATGACCCAGGGCGGCAGTACGCTGACGCAACAGTTGGTCAAGAACTTTTACCTCACCAGCGAACGCAGCCTGACCCGTAAGCTCACCGAAGCCATGATGGCGTTGTTGCTTGAGCTGCATTACGACAAGCGCGAAATTCTTGAGGCTTACCTCAATGAAGTGTTCGTCGGCCAGGATGGTCAGCGCGCGGTGCACGGTTTCGGCCTGGCCAGTCAGTTCTTCTTCGGGCAGCCATTGTCTGAGCTGAAACTGCATCAAGTTGCTTTGTTGGTGGGCATGGTCAAGGGGCCGTCCTATTACAACCCGCGTCGCAACCCTGAGCGGGCGCTGGAGCGGCGCAATCTGGTGCTCGATGTTCTGGGGGAACAAGGCGTTGCCACCGCCGAACAGGTTGAGGCGGCGAAGAAAATGCCACTGGGTGTGACCACTCGCGGCAAGTTGGCTGACAGCTCGTTCCCGGGCTTCCTCGACCTGGTTAAACGTCAGTTGCGCGAAGACTACCGCGACGAAGACTTGACCGAAGAAGGGTTGCGGATTTTCACCAGTTTCGACCCGATCCTGCAGATGAAAGCCGAAGCCTCGGTCAACGACACGTTCAAGCGTCTGGCCGGGCGCAAGGGTTCCGATGAGGTTGAGGCGGCCATGGTCGTGACCAACCCGGAAACCGGAGAAGTCCAGGCGATGATCGGCAGCCGTCAGGCGGGTTTTGCCGGTTTCAACCGGGCGCTGGACGCAGTACGACCGATCGGCTCGTTGATCAAACCGGCGGTTTATCTCACAGCCCTCGAGAAGCCGAGCCAGTACACGCTGACCAGTTGGCTGTCGGACGAATCCTTTTCGGTCAAAGGTGCGGACGGTCAGGTCTGGAAACCGCAGAACTATGATCGCCGTTCCCACGGTACGGTGTTCCTTTATCAAGGGCTGGCGCATTCCTACAACCTGTCGACCGCACGTCTCGGCTTGGCGGTGGGCGTACCGAATGTCTTGAAGACCCTGGCACGTCTGGGGGTGAGTCGCGAGTTCCCGGCGTTCCCGTCGATGTTGCTTGGGGCCGGTGGCTTGACCCCGATCGAAGTGGCGACCATGTACCAGACACTGGCCAACGGCGGATTCAATACGCCGATGCGCGGGATTCGCAGCGTGCTGACTGCCGAGGGCGAGCCGCTCAAGCGTTATCCATTCCAGATTCAGCAGCAGTTCGATCCGGCGTCCATTTACCTGGTTCAGAGCGCCATGCAACGAGTCATGCGTGAAGGCACCGGTAGTTCGGTTTATAACGTGTTGCCGAAAACCCTGACCCTGGCCGGCAAAACCGGTACCAGTAACGATTCGCGGGACAGCTGGTTCGCCGGTTTCAGTCAGGATCTGCTGGCGGTGGTCTGGCTGGGGCGCGATGATAACGGCAAGACGCCGTTCACCGGTGCCACCGGTGCGCTGCAGGTCTGGACCAGTTTCATGCGCAAAGCCGATCCGCTGCCGCTGGACATGCCGCAGCCGGACAACATTGTTCAGGCCTGGGTCGATTCGCGCACCGGACAAGGTTCTGAAGGCAGCTGCCCAGGCGCAGTGCAGATGCCGTATATTCGCGGCAGCGAACCGCCTCCCGGTCCCGCTTGCGGTGGTGAAAGCCCTGCTGAATCGGTGATGGATTGGGTCAAGGGCTGGATGAATTAAGCAAAGAGGGTTTCAAGTGAACAAGTGGTTGATTCCAGCAGTGACCGCCGTGGCTTTGCTCAGCGGCTGCTCCACCGTACAGCGTGGTTCGATCCCGGTTGTGGATTCCGGCACCGCCGTCTCCAACAGCGAACGGATTTCGGCGAATGGCGGTTTCCGGCAGTCGACGGTAAAACATCCTGCGCAAGCCCAGACTCAGGCGATCCCTCAAGGTGACACTGGCGTTGTTGTGATGGTGCCGGGTGGTGGCGCTGTTTCCTCGGCCCCGATCAGCACTTCGCCGATTACCCCAGGCCCGATCACTCCGGGGCCGATCGATACCTCGCCGGTTCAGTCGGCACCGATCAATCAGGGCAGCTACAGCATGCCATCGACGCCGAGCGGGATTCCTTCGGCGAGCTCCGGCGGCCTGTCTGCCGATGAGCAACTGGACGGTCCGGTCCTGGCGTTGTTGACCACTGCCCAGCAGCAACAGGCCAGCGGCGACCTTAATGGTGCGTCTTCCAGTCTCGAGCGCGCCCAGCGTGTCGCGCCGCGTGAGCCACAAGTGCTTTATCGTCTGGCCCAGGTACGTATGGCTCAAGGCGATGCGGCACAGGCCGAACAATTCGCTCGTCGTGGTTTGACGTTCGCCAGTGGTCGTCCGGCCCTTCAGGCCAGCCTGTGGGAATTGATCGCCCAGGCTCGTGAGAAGCAGGGTGACTCCGCCGGTGCAGCGTTGGCTCGTCAGAAGGCCAAGGTCTCGCTGTGATGGATGCACGCTTCCCGAAGATTGCCGAGCAGTTGCTGTTGATCGAGCGCGAACTGCGTGTCCAGGGCTGGTGGGACGAAGTCGCGCCGTCTGCTGAAGCGCTATCCAGTGTCGAACCATTTTCGGTGGATACGCTGGATTTCGAGCAATGGCTGCAATGGATCTTCCTGCCAAGAATGAAGTCGATCCTGGAGCAAGACCTGCCATTACCCAACGCGTCGGGAATCCAGGAGATGGCCGAAATGGTCTTCGCCGCCCGCAACGTCCAGGGCAAGGATCGACAGCTTCAGGTCTTGCTCAAAGAGTTCGACCTGTTGATCACCGCCTCTCGCTGACTCCAGCCGTTGTAGGCGCCGTGGGAGTCGTAGGAGCTGTCGAGTGAAACGAGGCTGCGATCTTTTGATCTTTTAAAATGCCAAGATCAAAAGATCGCAGCCTCGTTTCACTCGACAGCTCCTACATGCAGTTTTTCGCGATCTGTTTCTGTGCTTCGGTGATGCGCTCCTGACGTTGTTGGTCGGTCAGGCGGCGCATCTCACCGTCGACATCCTCCCGTAGTCGCGGATTATTCTGCAGTTGAGCCAGGTTCGTTCGGGCCTGTTCGCAGAATACTTTTAGCTGGTCTTGCTGCTCTGCGACCTGCTTTTTCACTTTGTTGTCGATGGCCCGTTGATCGCCTATGACGTTGCTGCTCGGCGGCACGCTCGGTTTGCCGACGGGCGGGGCGGGCGTCACCACGAGGGTGGGCTCCTGGCCTGGGGGCGGTTGCGCATCGAAATGGGTAACGCCCTGGGCATCGACCCATTTATAGATCTGACCCGCCATGCACAAAGGGCTCAGGCTGATCAGCAAGCCGGCGGTGAAGAAGAACGTTCGCATGCCATTTCCTTGTCATGGGTGCGCAATCGAAGCTAACACAGTTGCGGTTTAAAGGTTTTTTCTTGCGTTCTCATGCGCTTAGTTCGAATAAAGCACATTGACGGCTTGACTTGCGATGGGCGAAACAGAAGAATCCAAAGTCCGCTGTAGAGGGACTGCCAGAAGCAGACCCACTCGGTAGATCATGAGGCGCACATCCGCGCCGACCTGTTACACCCGCAACGCGTTACCTCGCGCTGGGTGGGAAAGGCCCGCAACACTTGGGACGATCCCAATACTTGCTCAGTCAGTGCTGACGTAGTCGGCGACCACCGTCGCTCATGCTCTGCCGAGAAGTAAACCTATTAAGACCCGTCCTCTTGTATGTGGGCGGTATTCTGGCGTTTTAGAGGTGAACAACGTGGAGCTTTTATCTGGCGGTGAGATGCTCGTCCGCTTTTTGCGTGACGAAGGCGTCAAATATATCTACGGGTACCCGGGCGGTGCTCTTCTTCATGTCTATGATGCCCTGTTCAAAGAACCGGAAGTGACCCACATCCTGGTTCGTCACGAGCAGGCTGCGACCCATATGGCTGACGGCTATGCCCGTGCCACCGGTAAAGCCGGTGTGGTACTGGTAACCTCCGGCCCGGGCGCAACCAACGCCATCACCGGTATTGCCACGGCCTACATGGACTCCATTCCGATGGTGATCATTTCCGGCCAGGTGCCTAGCACCATGGTAGGCACTGATGCATTCCAGGAAACCGACATGATCGGTATCTCCCGGCCGATCGTTAAGCACAGCTTCATGATCAAGCATGCGTCGGAAATCCCGGAAGTCATGAAGAAAGCGTTCTACCTGGCGCAATCCGGTCGTCCTGGTCCGGTCGTTGTCGATATCCCGAAAGACATGACCAACCCGGCCGAGAAGTTCGAATACATCTTCCCGAAAAAAGCCAAGCTGCGTTCCTATAGCCCGGCCGTTCGCGGTCACTCCGGGCAAATCCGCAAGGCAGCCGAAATGCTCCTGGCGGCCAAGCGTCCTGTGCTTTATTCAGGCGGCGGGGTGATTCTCGGTGGTGGCTCCGCGCCGCTGACCGAACTGGCGAAGATGCTCAACCTGCCAGTGACCAATACCCTGATGGGTTTGGGGGCCTACCCTGGCACCGACCGTCAGTTCATTGGCATGCTCGGCATGCACGGCAGCTACACCGCCAACCTGGCGATGCACCATGCCGATGTCATCCTTGCAGTCGGCGCGCGTTTCGACGATCGCGTGATCAACGGCCCGGCCAAGTTCTGTCCGAATGCCAAGATCATTCACATCGACATCGACCCGGCTTCGATCTCCAAGACCATCAAGGCAGACGTGCCTATCGTCGGTCCGGTCGAAAGTGTCCTGACCGAAATGGTCGCGATCCTCAAGGAAATCGGCGAGACCCCGAACAAAGAGTCCGTTGCCAGCTGGTGGAAGCAAGTCGATGAGTGGCGCGGTGATCGCGGCCTGTTCCCTTATGACAAGGGCGACGGCAGCGTGATCAAGCCGCAGACCGTGATCGAAACCCTGTGCGAAGTGACCAAGGGCGACGCCTTTGTGACCTCCGACGTGGGTCAGCACCAAATGTTCGCTGCGCAGTACTACACGTTCAACAAACCAAACCGCTGGATCAACTCCGGTGGCCTGGGCACCATGGGCTTCGGTTTTCCGGCGGCCATGGGCATCAAGCTGAGCTTCCCGGATGATGACGTCGCCTGCGTAACGGGCGAGGGCAGCATCCAGATGAACATTCAGGAACTGTCGACCTGCCTGCAATACGGTTTGCCGGTGAAGATCGTCATTCTGAATAACGGTGTACTGGGTATGGTTCGCCAGTGGCAGGACATGAGTTATGGCAGCCGCCACTCGCACTCCTACATGGAATCGTTGCCTGACTTCGTCAAGCTGGCCGAGGCCTATGGCCATGTTGGCGTGCGCATTACCGAATCGAAAGATTTGAAGTCGAAGATGGAAGAGGCGTTCGCCATGAAAGATCGCCTGGTGGTTATCGATATTTCGGTCGACACCAGCGAGCACGTCTACCCGATGCAGATCAAAGACGGCTCCATGCGCGATATGTGGCTGAGCAAGACGGAGCGTACTTAATCATGCGGCACATTATTTCCTTGCTTCTGGAAAACGAACCAGGCGCTCTGTCTCGTGTAGTCGGCCTGTTCTCGCAGCGCAACTACAACATCGAAAGCCTGACCGTGGCACCAACCGAAGACCCGACTCTGTCGCGTCTGACGCTGACCACTGTCGGCCATGATGAAGTCATCGAGCAGATCACCAAGAACCTGAACAAGCTGATCGAAGTGGTAAAACTGGTCGACCTGTCGGAGAGTGCTCACATTGAGCGCGAACTGATGCTGGTCAAGGTCAAGGCCACCGGCGCCCAGCGCGCCGAGATCAAGCGCACCACCGATATTTATCGTGGGCAGATCGTTGATGTCAGCGCTAGCGTATATACCGTTCAATTGACCGGTACCAGCGACAAGCTCGACAGCTTCATTCAATCGATCGGGACTGCCTCGATTCTGGAAACCGTACGCAGTGGCGTCACCGGGATTGCCCGCGGCGACAAAGTACTGAGCATCTAAACCAAATTAGCGAATGGCCTGAAGGGCCAGATATAAAGGGGAAATTCATGAAAGTTTTCTACGATAAAGACTGCGACCTGTCGATCATCCAGGGCAAGAAAGTTGCCATCATCGGTTACGGTTCCCAGGGCCACGCTCAAGCGTGCAACCTGAAAGACTCCGGCGTTGACGTTACTGTTGGTCTGCGTAAAGGTTCGGCTACTGTTGCCAAAGCTGAAGCCCACGGCCTGAAAGTGACTGACGTTGCTTCCGCCGTAGCGGCTGCCGACCTGGTCATGATCCTGACCCCGGACGAGTTCCAGTCTGCCCTGTACAAGAACGAAATCGAGCCGAACATCAAGAAAGGCGCCACCCTGGCCTTCTCCCACGGTTTCGCGATTCACTACAACCAGGTTGTGCCGCGTGCTGACCTCGACGTGATCATGATCGCGCCGAAAGCTCCGGGCCACACCGTGCGTTCCGAGTTCGTCAAAGGCGGCGGTATCCCTGACCTGATCGCTATCTACCAGGATGCTTCGGGCAACGCCAAAAACGTTGCACTGTCCTACGCTGCTGGCGTTGGTGGCGGTCGTACCGGCATCATCGAAACCACCTTCAAGGACGAGACCGAAACCGACCTGTTCGGCGAACAAGCCGTTCTGTGCGGCGGTACCGTTGAGCTGGTAAAAGCCGGTTTCGAAACCCTGGTTGAAGCTGGCTATGCGCCGGAAATGGCCTACTTTGAATGCCTGCACGAACTGAAGCTGATCGTTGACCTCATGTACGAAGGCGGTATCGCCAACATGAACTACTCGATCTCCAACAACGCTGAGTACGGCGAGTACGTGACCGGTCCGGAAGTGATCAACGCCGAATCCCGTCAGGCCATGCGCAACGCCCTGAAACGTATTCAGGACGGCGAATACGCCAAGATGTTCATCAGCGAGGGCGCCACCGGCTATCCTTCGATGACCGCCAAGCGTCGTAACAACGCCGCTCACGGTATCGAAATCATCGGTGAGCAACTGCGCTCCATGATGCCTTGGATCGGTGCCAACAAGATCGTCGACAAAGCCAAGAACTAAGTTCCGAGCTTGTACGAAAAACGCGGCCTAGGCCGCGTTTTTTCGTTTGGATCCGCCGGTTCTGGTATAAAGCTGCATTGTTTGTGGTCGCACCGTCGTCCCGGACACCTGTCGAAACTTTCCACCCCGTTGCAAGGTAAATGTCCATGAGCGAACGTCCCGAAGAGCCAAAGCAGGCTTCTGACGCCGAAAGCCTTCTGCCCATCGATGAACACATCGAAGAAGGGCATGACGCTGAAGGTCGTAAAGTCCGGCATCGTGGTATCTATCTTCTGCCGAATCTGTTCACCACTGCGAACCTCTTCGCAGGGTTTTATTCCATCATCAACTCGATGAGCGCCCAGAGTGCCTTGAGTGCCGGTGATGCCATCGGCGCGAGCAAATATTTTGCATTTGCCGCGATCGCGATTTTCGTCGCCATGGTACTCGACGGCCTCGACGGTCGCGTTGCCCGTATGACCAATACCCAAAGCGCTTTCGGTGCCGAGTACGACTCGCTGTCGGACATGGTTGCCTTTGGTGTGGCGCCGGCATTGCTGGCATTCGGCTGGGCCCTGGGCGATATGGGCAAGGTCGGCTGGATGGTCGCCTTCATCTATGTAGCGGGGGCGGCGTTACGTCTGGCGCGTTTCAACACTCAAGTCGGCACCGCAGACAAACGTTACTTCATCGGCCTGGCCAGTCCGGCCGCCGCCGGTGTCGTCGCGGGCATTGTCTGGGCATTCAGCGATTACGGCATTCAGGGTTCCAAGATGTCGTTCCTGGTTGCACTGATGGTTGCCGCCGCCGGGATGCTGATGGTCAGTAACATCAAGTACAACAGCTTCAAGGAGCTGGACTTGAAAGGGCGTGTTCCCTTTGTCGCGATTCTCGCGGTGGTATTGGTATTCGCCGTTGTGTTCAGTGATCCGCCGCGTATCCTGCTGCTGGTTTTCCTTGCCTATGCGGCTTCCGGGCCGGTCCAGTACCTGTTGCGCCTTCGTCGGCACAAAAAATCCGAGTGATGTAATTTCCCTCATACTCCGCAGTCTATGGGTGCATCTGTCCTCCAAAGCTGCGGAGTTGTCATGCTGATCAAAGTCCCCAAAGCGTCTGGCTGTCATGAGTCAGACGTCACGCCTGAATCCCTCTACCTTTCTCGTCGCAGTGTATTAGGTGCCACCGTCGCCGGTTTGGCTGTGGGCAGTCTGCCGCGTTGGGCGAGTGCCGACGATGTTGCGCGTTATGTTGATGTCGAGCCTGGCAAGGCGCCCTCATGGTTTGCCGAAAAGCTTCCTTCTACCAAATGGGGGGCGGTCAACGTCAAAGACGAGGCGATCACACCTTTCAAGGATGCGACCCACTACAACAACTTCTATGAGTTCGGTACCGATAAAGGTGATCCCGCGGCCAACGCCGGTGCGCTGAAAACCGAACCCTGGAGCGTGGTGGTGGACGGGGAGGTGGGTAAGCCGGGGCGGTATGCGCTGGAAGACTTCATGAAGCCTTATCAACTGGAAGAGCGTATCTATCGTCTTCGCTGTGTGGAAGCTTGGTCGATGGTCATTCCGTGGATCGGTTTTCCTGTTTCGGCTTTGCTCAAGGAAGTCGAGCCGACGTCCAGAGCCAAGTTCATTCGCTTCGAAACCTTGCAGGATCCCAAGAGTATGCCCGGGCAGCGTTCCGGCTTTGCCTTGATCGACTGGCCTTATGTAGAAGGGCTGCGTCTGGATGAGGCGATGAATCCGTTGGCGATTCTTGCTGTGGGCATGTATGGGCGTGAGTTACCGAATCAGAACGGTGCGCCGCTGCGACTGGTGGTGCCCTGGAAGTACGGTTTCAAGAGCATCAAATCCATCGTGCGGATCAGCCTGGTCAGTGAGCAGCCGAAAACTACTTGGCAGAGTATCGCCTCCGATGAATATGGTTTTTATGCGAACGTGAACCCGACAGTCGATCACCCGCGCTGGACCCAGGCACGGGAAAGGCGTTTGCCGAGCGGTCTGTTCAAGCCCAATGTGCGGGACACGCAAATGTTCAACGGCTACTCGGATGAAGTTGCTTCTCTCTATACAGGGCTCGATCTGCGGAAGAATTACTGATGCGATATCCGTTCTGGCGTATTGGCGTCTTCATCACTGCAGCGATTTGGCCAGTGCTTTGGTTGTATCAGGCTTGGGCGGATGTGCTGGGACCTGATCCAGGCAAGGTATTGGTTGACCGCCTGGGGCAGGGGACGCTTGTGCTGCTGCTCATTACATTAAGCATCACGCCTTTGCAGAAGCTCACCGGTTGGCCGGGATGGATAGCGGTTCGACGACAGTTGGGTTTGTGGTGCTTCGCTTATGTTGTTCTGCATTTGAGCGGTTACACAGCGTTCATTCTTGGCTTTGATTGGTCGCAGTTGGGTATCGAGTTGCGCAAGCGGCCGTACATTATTGTCGGGGCCCTGGGGTTTCTCTGTTTGTTGGCATTGGCGGTTACCTCCAATCGCTACAGTCAGCGGCGTTTGGGGGCTCGCTGGAAGAAGTTGCATCGGTTGGTCTATGTGGTTCTCGGACTCGGATTGCTGCATATGTTGTGGATCGTTCGCGCCGATCTGAAGGAGTGGGCGATCTATGCATCTATAGGTGCATTGTTGTTGGTGCTGAGATTGCCGCCTGTAATCCGCCGGATTCCACGTTTAACAGCTAAAAAGCCCCCTTCTGCAAGAAAAGCGTAATTAGAGGTTGACGGCAGATTCTGGAAGTCTATAATTCGCCCCACTTCCGGCGCAGTCGAAACGGAAAACTCCTTGGTAAACAAAGAGTTACGCAGTTTTC
>NZ_JBWCCN010000018.1:0-186414 GCF_056279485.1 Pseudomonas sp. TE12508
TCTCCCACGGATCTGTACTGCGTCAACAGTCAGAATCGGGCTTTGTCCCTCCTCCTCCCTTCAAGTCCCAGCATACAAGCGGGCTTGCTCGCGAATGCGGTGTTCCAGTCGAGATCAATGTTGCCTGACCCAGCGCATTCGCGAGCAAGCCCGCTCCCACAGGGATTTGTGGTGGATTTGGTTGACCTTCAGGTCAATAAAACCGGCACTTTGCGCCGTATGACAGATGGTCGTATCGGGGGCTGTTTATCTGCTTCATTGAGGTATACTGCGCGGCCTTCGGCCGGTTTTACCTGGCCTTAATTCGTACAATCAAGCCACGCATCCTGCGTGGCTTGTTGTTTTTTGACGCGCCTGCGGGCGCCCAGAGAGAAGAGGCACGACGATGAGCGCACTGGTTGGCGTGATCATGGGCTCCAAGTCCGATTGGTCCACCCTTAGCCACACCGCCGATATGCTGGAAAAGCTCGGCATCCCTTACGAGGTGAAAGTGGTCTCTGCCCACCGCACCCCGGACCTGCTGTTCCAGTATGCCGAAGAGGCTGAGGCCCGTGGCATCGAGGTGATCATCGCCGGTGCCGGTGGCGCGGCCCACCTGCCAGGTATGTGTGCGGCCAAGACCCACCTGCCGGTGCTGGGCGTGCCGGTGCAGTCTTCGATGCTCTCGGGCGTCGATTCGCTGCTGTCTATCGTGCAAATGCCTGCAGGCATTCCGGTCGCCACCCTGGCCATCGGCAAAGCCGGCGCGATCAACGCAGCGCTGCTCTCGGCGAGCATTCTGGGCGCCAAGCATCCGCAATTTCATACCGTGTTGAAGAAATTCCGCGCTGAGCAGACAGACAGCGTCCTGGACAATCCAGACCCACGCATCGCCTGAGGTTGTTGACGATGAAAATCGGTGTAATCGGTGGCGGCCAGTTGGGTCGCATGTTGGCGCTGGCGGGCACTCCGCTGGGCATGAACTTCGCTTTCCTGGACCCGGCGCCGGATGCTTGCGCAGCCGCGTTGGGCGAACACCTGCGGGCCGATTACGGCGATCAGGATCACCTGCGTCAGCTGGCCGATGAAGTCGATCTGGTGACCTTCGAGTTCGAAAGCGTCCCGGCCGAAACCGTGGCTTTTCTGTCGCAATTCGTCCCGGTGTACCCGAGCGCCGAAGCCCTGCGCATCGCTCGTGATCGCTGGTTCGAAAAGAGCATGTTCAAGGACCTGGGGATTCCGACCCCCGCGTTCGCCGACATTCAGTCGCAAGCCGACCTGGACGCCGCCGTGGCTTCGATCGGTCTGCCGGCCGTGCTGAAAACCCGCACCCTGGGTTACGACGGCAAGGGCCAGAAAGTCCTGCGCAAGCCTGAAGACGTGATCGGCACCTTCGCCGAGCTGGGCAGCGTCGCCTGCCTGCTGGAAGGCTTCGTGCCATTCACTGGCGAAGTCTCGCTGATTGCCGTGCGTGCTCGCGATGGCGAAACCAGGTTCTATCCACTGGTTCACAACACCCACGACAGCGGCATTCTCAAGCTGTCCGTGGCCAGCACCGATCACCCGCTGCAAGCGTTGGCTGAAGATTACTCCAGTCGCGTACTCAAGCAGCTGGAGTACGTCGGCGTGATGGCGTTCGAGTTCTTCGAAGTCGACGGCGGCCTCAAGGCCAACGAAATCGCCCCGCGTGTGCACAACTCGGGTCACTGGACCACCGAAGGCGCCGAGTGCAGCCAGTTCGAAAACCACTTGCGGGCCGTTGCCGGTCTGCCGCTGGGTTCGACGGCCAAGGTCGGCGAGAGCGCGATGCTCAACTTCATCGGTGTCGTGCCGCCAGTGGAAAAAGTGATCGCGATCGACGACTGTCATTTGCATCACTACGGCAAGGCTTTCAAGGTCGGCCGCAAGGTCGGTCACGCCAGTCTGCGCTGTGCAGACCGTGAGACGCTGGCTGCGCAGATCCTCAAGGTCGAAGCGCTGATCGCCGAATAGTTTCATGTGGCAACGGCGGAACCTTCAGGGGCCGCCGTTCTCTGATGGCAGGATGCCAAAGTCTGTCTAGGCTATAGCCAATTAATCAGAGGGAAATGCCATGGGAATTATCGGAACCATCTTTATCGGCTTGATCGTCGGCCTGATCGCACGGTTCCTGAAACCGGGTGATGACAGCATGGGTTGGATCATGACCATCCTGCTCGGTATCGGCGGTTCGCTGGCGGCCACTTACGGCGGCCAGGCCCTGGGCATTTACCGCGCTGGCGAAGGCGCAGGTTTCATCGGTGCACTGGTGGGCGCGGTGGTATTGCTGGTGATCTACGGCCTGATCAAAAAAAGAACTGATTGAAGTGACAAAGCCCTCTCTGCGCCATCGCCGGAGAGGGCTAGAATGCCCGGCGTTAAACCGTCCTTTCTTTTGCCGAGCACTTTCATGCGTCGTCTTCTGTTGACTCTTCTCTTCCTGGGCAGTGGTTTGGCCCATGCCGGCGAACTGCCGGAAACCGACTGGCTTGAACTGATGCCCAAGTCGGACCAGAAAGCCCTCGAGGCCATGCCCGAAATCGATCACAACTCACCGGAAGCCAACGGCACCTTTACCCAAAAGGGTGGCATGAAGCAGAGCAAGGGCTTGCCGGCGGTGATGTACTCGACCAAAACCGTGCCGTCGATGAACGACAAGCACATCCGCATTGGCGGTTATCCGGTGCCGTTGGAATCCGACGCCAAGGGCCGCAGCACGTTGTTTTTTCTCGTGCCGTATCCGGGCGCTTGCATCCATGTGCCACCGCCGCCGCCTAACCAACTGGTGCTGGTGCGTTATCCAAAAGGCTTGAAGCTAAGTGACATCTACACGCCGCTGTGGGTGACCGGCACGCTGAAGATCGAGACGGTCAACAACGACTTGGCGGATGCGGCGTATGCGCTGGATGCAGCGCAGGTGCGGGTGGTGCAGGAGTCTGATCTCTAGCAGCCACCGAATAACTGTGGGAGCCAGCCTGCTGGCGATAGCGGTCCGTCAGATACTTTCAAGTTGACTGACACGACGCCATCGCCAGCAGGCTGGCTCCCACATTTCATTGCGGTATGGCTTAGAGCGGTTTTGCGCCGACACTGACGCCCAAGGTATGACTTGCCCCCGGTGCCAGTGTCACCACATCACCCATCACATTCGCCGTTTCAATGCACAGCATGCGTTGCCAGCCATCGTCGGCCATGTCGCTGAATGCCGCGGCGCGGTCGATCCAGGGGTTCCAGATCACCGCCGAACGTGAACCGCTGCTGGTCAGTTCGATGCGTCGCTCCCAGTGTGGGTCAACAATGCTCAGCTTCGGCGGGGTATTGAGATAGATGCGGTCGGTCTCGCCGGTAAAATGCAGATCACCGGTCTGGGTGACGGTTTTCCAGTCGTCCAGGGTTTCGATATAGCTCAAGCCATCCAGCCCTTCAACGTGTACGTTGCGCACATCGCTGACCGCGAAATAGCTGTGCAATGCCTGGCTGATGGTGACATTTTCAGCGCCCTTGTTTTCGCTCGTCAGGCTGATATGCAACTGCTCGTCCAGACGAATGCCCAGCTTCAAGTCCACCTGATGCGGCCAGCCCGGCAGGCCGCCTTCGGGGTAGGGCAGATTGAATTCCACCTTCAGGCTTTCGCCCTCGGTTTCGATGCCAACCAGTTCCCAGTCCATCGCCCGCACCAGCCCGTGGGCGGTCGGCGGTTCCTGGCTGACGCGCATGGCCTGGACACTCTGCGGGTTGCGCGACAGGTTACCGAACCATGGCCAGCACACCGGCACGCCGGCGCGGATGCTTTTGCCGGCCTTGAACACCGCCTCGTCGTTGAGCCAGATCAACGGTGGCTCGCCAGCCAGTTGATAACTGAGGATGTGCGCGCCTTGTTGGGCCACCAGCAATTCGGCCTGACCGTGGCGGATGCGCCAGCAGTTCAGTTCATCCAGTTTCACGGCTTCAACGTTGGGCGTGCTCATGGGGCAACTCTCAATCAGGAACAATGACTCAATGGGACCGCAAAACGGTCGCGGGGTTTAACGCGCCGTTTTTACAAGCTCCGGTTTAACGGGCTCTAGGCGGAACCGAGCGAGTGCGGCCGCTGCCGTCGATGGCGACGAACACGAAGACGGCTTCGGTGACTTTACGCCATTCGCTGGACAGTGGATCGTCGCTCCAGACTTCGACCATCATCTGAATCGAGCTGCGACCGATTTCTAGGGCCTGGGTATAAAAGGACAGCTGCGCGCCCACCGCTACCGGCACCAGGAACGCCATGCGATCGATCGCCACGGTGGCTACGCGACCACCAGCCACCTTGCTGGCCATTGCAGTGCCAGCCAAATCCATCTGCGCCACCAGCCAGCCGCCGAAAATATCGCCAAAGCCATTGGTTTCGCGCGGAAGCGCGGTGATTTGCAGGGCCAGGTCGCCTTGCGGGATTGGATCTTCTTGTTCGAGCTCTATCATGCCGGGGGTGCCTCTGACCCGTGACTCTTCATTGGTACTTCAGGTTGAATAGCCGTCTCTAAGAAAAACGATTCAGCCCCGAACATACTACGTTCGTCACGTTTTTCGTAAGGCGCCTAAAGGGAAACTCTGCGAAATCGGCTGACGGATGCCAACGACGGTTTCGCACAGCAACCCCTTACAAGCCGTTGCAATATTGGGAGTATATCGATCGGTAGACTCCGAGACGACCGTCCGGTTCTCATTTCGACCGTCAAATACGCGCCTCTATGTGCTTTTTCGAACAATTTGCTATCGTGCCAAACCTGCCCAAGCCTCCGCCAGCGTTGTTGAGGTTGCAGATCCGACTATAAGAGAAGCCCTTGCCATGACCACAGCGCCCTCGAGCATCGCGCAGCCCACCCAATCTTCACGTCCGCTGACCCGCAACGACTATAAGACGTTATCGCTGTCTGCCTTGGGCGGCGCGCTGGAGTTTTACGACTTCATCATCTTTGTGTTCTTCGCCACGGTGGTCGGCAAACTGTTCTTCCCCGCCGATATGCCCGAGTGGCTGCGCCTGATGCAGACGTTCGGCATCTTCGCCGCCGGCTACCTGGCGCGGCCGCTGGGCGGCATCGTCATGGCGCACTTCGGTGATCTGCTGGGGCGCAAGAAGATGTTCACCTTGAGCATTTTCATGATGGCAGTCCCGACCCTGATCATGGGCTTGCTGCCAACTTATGCGCAGATAGGTATGTGGGCGCCGATCCTGCTGCTGCTGATGCGGGTGATCCAGGGCGCGGCGATCGGCGGTGAAGTGCCGGGGGCCTGGGTATTCGTTTCCGAACACGTGCCGCAGCGGCACATCGGTTATGCCTGCGGCACGCTGACCTGCGGTCTGACCGCCGGTATTCTTTTGGGCTCATTGGTCGCCACTGCGATCAACAGCATTTACACACCGATTGAAGTTTCGGATTACGCCTGGCGGATCCCGTTCCTGCTGGGCGGCGTGTTTGGCCTGTTCTCGGTCTACCTGCGTCGCTGGCTCCACGAAACCCCAGTGTTTGCCGAACTGCAATTACGCAAAGCGCTGGCCGAAGAAGTGCCGCTGCGCGCTGTGTTGCGCGACCATCGCGGTGCGATTCTGATTTCCATGCTGCTGACCTGGCTGCTGTCCGCCGGCATCATCGTGGTCATTCTCATGACCCCGACAGTGCTGCAGACCGTTTACCACTTCGCGCCGACTACCGCGTTGCAGGCCAACAGCCTGGCCATCGTGTTCCTGAGCCTGGGCTGTGTGGCCTCCGGTGCATTGGCTGACCGCTTCGGCGCTGGCCGGGTGTTCGTGTTCGGTAGCGCCGCGCTGCTGATCAGTTCGTGGACGTTCTATCACAGCCTGTTCAACCATCCCGACTGGCTGTTCCCGATGTATGCCCTGACCGGTCTGCTGGTCGGCACTATCGGTGCGGTGCCGTACGTGATGGTCAAAGCCTTCCCGGCGGTGGTGCGGTTCAGCGGGTTGTCGTTTTCCTACAACCTGGCTTACGCGATTTTCGGTGGCCTGACGCCGATGGTGGTGACGTTGCTCTTGAAGGAAAGCCCGATGGGGCCGGCCTATTATGTGGCGATCATTTGTGGTGTCGGGATTCTGGTGGGTGGGTATCTCTGGAAGAAGGGTCGCTAAGCCGGCCCTTTGTATCGATCATATTGGCGCCTTCACGAGCAAGCCCGCTCCCACATTCGACCGCATTCTTCCAGGAGAACTCGGTTAAGTGTGGGAGCGGGCTTGCTCGCGAAGAACGAAAACGCGGTCTGCCTGCGAAAAAAGCAAATGCTGGCCTTTCATCCAATTGTCATATTTCAGCCATAGAGTGTTCACACGGCCTGCTGATACTTGGCCCCGACTTAACACACCTATCTGCTAGGAGTAAGGCATGAAACTGAAGCGTTTGATGGCGGCGATGACTTTTGTCGCTGCTGGCGTTGCGACTGCCAACGCGGTTGCCGCTGTTGACCCGTCGATCCCGAGCTACACCAAGACCACTGGTGTGTCGGGCAACCTGTCCAGCGTCGGCTCCGATACCCTGGCCAACCTCATGACCCTGTGGGCTGAGAACTACAAAAAAGAATACCCGAACGTAAACATCCAGATTCAGGCTGCCGGTTCTTCTACCGCGCCACCTGCGTTGACTGAAGGCACCGCTAACCTGGGCCCGATGAGCCGCAAGATGAAGGACAACGAGCTGCAAGCCTTCGAAACCAAGTACGGCTACAAGCCAACCGCTATCCCGGTTGCTGTGGATGCCTTGGCGGTGTTCGTACACAAAGACAACCCGATCCAGCACCTGACCATGGAGCAGGTCGATGCGATCTTCTCCTCGACACGTCTGTGCGGCGCTAAAACCGATGTGAAAACCTGGGGCGATCTGGGTGTGACCGGCGACCTGGCCAACAAGCCAGTGCAACTGTTCGGTCGTAACTCGGTATCCGGCACTTATGGCTACTTTAAAGAAGAAGCCTTGTGCAAAGGTGACTACAAGCCAAACGTCAACGAACAACCAGGCTCGGCTTCGGTCGTGCAGTCGATCAGCTCCTCGCTGAACGGCGTGGGTTACTCGGGCATCGGCTACAAGACCGCCAGCGTGAAGACCGTGGCCCTGGCCAAGAAAGGCAGCACCGAGTTCGTTGAAGACACTGAAGAAAACGCCCTGAACGGCAAGTATCCACTGTCGCGTTTCCTCTACGTTTACGTCAACAAGGCTCCGAACAAGCCTCTGGCCCCGCTGGAAGCCGAGTTCGTGAAGCTGATTCTGTCCAAACAGGGTCAGGAAGTGGTTGTGAAAGACGGCTACATCCCGCTGCCAGCCAAGGTTGCTGCAAAAGCACTGGCTGACCTGGGTCTGCAAGAAGGCGGCAACGTCGCAAAAAAGTAAAACCCTAGGTCCGGGCTAAACCCGGACCTGTGTAGGAGCTGTCGAGGTTCCCTCGACAGCTCCTACACACCCCCAATTTTCGATCCGCTGCCAGTTTCCACAGGCGGCGGATTTGTTGCGTCACTGCATTGTCATCTTTCTGTCATACAGGATCGCTAGGGTGTGCCCATGAATGATCTGGCCAACTCCACCATGACTACAAATCCCCCCAAGCGAATTGACTTCAATACGCCTGAGCTGCAACGCAAGCGCCGTATTCGTGCGCTGAAAGATCGCCTGACCCGCTGGTACGTCCTCGTCGGCGGCCTCGCCGTTCTTGGCGCGATCACCCTGATCTTTTTCTTCCTCGGTTACGTCGTCGCGCCGCTGTTCCAGGGGGCCGACCTGACCGCCAAAGACGCCATCACGCCCGCCTGGATGCAAGACGCCGGCAAGCCGTTGATGATCTCCCTGGAAGAACAGAACCAGGTCGCCATGCGGGTTTCCGACAAGGGCCAGGCGTTGTTCTTCGATATCGACAGTGGCGCTGAACTCAAGCGTGTCGATCTGTTGATTCCGGCCGGCACGACCGTGACCTCGATCGGCGAAGACCAACCAGGCCATCCATTGGTGGCGGTGGGCTTGTCCAACGGCCAGGCGCTGGTGTTCCGTCACACTTATAAAGTCAGCTACCCGGACGGCAAGAAAACCATCTCGCCGGCCATCGAATACCCGTACGGCGAAACACCGATCGTGCTGAACGAGGCGGGCGGAGCCCTTGAGCACGTTAGCCTCAACGCGACCGATTCGACGCTGATGCTGGTCGGTTCCACCGGTGCACAGCTCAATGTTTTGTCGCTGACCAGCGAAGAAAACATGATGACCGGCGAAGTCACCAACGAGCAGAAGCGTATCGATCTGCCGCAAATGACCGAGCCGGTGAAAAATATCTTCGTCGACCCGCGTCAGCAGTGGCTGTACGTGATTAACGGTCGTGCCCAGGCCGACGTGTTCAGCCTGCGCGACAAGAGCCTCAACGGTCGCTACAAACTGCTGGATAACGGTGAAACCGAAATTACTGCCGCCACCCAACTGGTCGGTGGCATCTCGCTGATCCTGGGTGACTCCAAAGGTGGATTGGCCCAGTGGTTCATGGCCCGCGATCCGGACGGCGAACTGCGTCTGAAGCAGATTCGTACCTTCCAGATGGGCACTGCGCCGATCGTTGAAATCACCGCCGAAGAACGTCGTAAAGGCTTCATCGCCCTCGACGCCTCCGGCAAGCTCGGCGTGTTCCACAGCACCGCCCACCGCACCTTGCTGGTGGATCAGGTGGTCGACGGCCAAGGCCTTTTCGGCATGTCGCCACGGGCCAACCGCGTGATCGTGGAGCAGGGCGGCAAGCTGCAACCGTTGCTGCTCGACAACCCGCACCCCGAAGTCTCGTGGAGCGCGTTGTGGAGCAAGGTCTGGTACGAGAACTACGATGAGCCTAAATACGTCTGGCAATCGACCGCGGCCAACACCGACTTCGAGCCCAAGCTGAGCCTCTCGCCGCTGACCTTCGGTACCCTGAAAGCTGCGTTCTACGCGATGCTGTTGGCCGCGCCACTGGCCGTTGCCGCGGCGATCTACACCGCGTATTTCATGGCTCCGGGCATGCGTCGCAAGGTCAAACCGGTGATCGAGTTGATGGAAGCGATGCCGACGGTGATCCTCGGTTTCTTCGCCGGCCTGTTCCTGGCGCCGTATGTGGAAGGGCATTTGCCCGGCATCTTCAGCCTGCTGATGCTGCTGCCGATCGGCATTCTGGTGGCGGGTTTCGTTTTCAGTCGCCTGCCTGAGTCCATCCGCCTGAAAGTGCCGGACGGCTGGGAAAGCGCGATCCTGATCCCGGTGATTCTGTTTGTGGGCTGGTTGTCGCTGTACATGAGCCCATACATGGAAACCTGGTTCTTCGGCGGCGACATGCGCATGTGGATCTCCCACGACCTGGGCATCACCTACGACCAGCGCAACGCGTTGGTGGTCGGCCTGGCCATGGGCTTCGCGGTGATTCCGAACATCTACTCCATCGCTGAAGATGCCGTGTTCAGCGTGCCTCGGGGCCTGACCCTGGGCTCCCTGGCCCTCGGTGCCACACCGTGGCAGACCATGACCCGCGTGGTGATCCTCACCGCCAGCCCGGGCATTTTCTCGGCGCTGATGATCGGCATGGGCCGCGCGGTGGGTGAAACCATGATCGTGCTGATGGCCACCGGTAACACCCCGGTCATGGAAATGAACCTGTTCGAAGGCCTGCGCACCCTGGCGGCTAACGTTGCAGTGGAAATGCCCGAATCGGAAGTCGGCGGCAGCCACTACCGCGTGCTGTTCCTCTCGGCGCTGGTGCTGCTGTTGTTCACCTTCATCATGAACACCCTCGCGGAACTGATTCGTCAGCGTCTGCGCAAGAAATACTCGTCGCTTTAAGAAAGGTAGAAGTCTGTGAAACAGAACTCCCTGAATGGATGGTTCAAGAGCGGCGCCCCCGGCGTCTGGATCAGCGGTGGCGCGGTGTCCATTGCGGTCATCATGACCATTGGCCTGCTGGCGGTGATTGCCGTGCGCGGCCTGGGTCACTTTTGGCCGGCGGACCTGATACACGCCAGTTACGACGTGCCGGGCCAAGCCAATCACCTCGTCATCGGCGAAGTGGTGCAGAAGGAAGAAGTGCCACGCGAGCGCCTGAAAAGCGCTGGCCTGCCGGTGCCCGATCAAGGCCCGGAGTTCATGACCCGCGAGCTGATCAAGGTCGGCAACCGTGATCTGAACGGCACAGACTTCACCTGGATTGTCGGCGAGTGGCTGACCAACCAGAAAACTCCGCCTGAGCTGATGGCCATCGAGCGTCGCGAGTGGGGCAATTTCTACGGCTACCTGGTCAACGTCAAACAGGATGGCAAGGTCATCGCTGAAGGCGAGGCCGCATGGCCTGAGTTGCAGGCGCGCGTGGATCGCGTCAACCAGCTCGCCGCACAGCTCAAGACTCTGGAAAAGGTCGACATCGGCGCGATCAACGCCGGTCTTGAACGTATCCGTCTGCAGGGTCGCAAACTGGAACTGGCCGGCCGTCTCAACGCTGCCGCGCAAGCGGACCTGGAGTCCGAGCGCGCCGAACTGAATGCCCGTTATCAGGACATCGAAGCGCGTCTGAACGACCTGCACGCTCAGTTCAACCGCGATAGCCTGACCGCTCGCGATGCCAATGGTAAAGAAGTCGAAATCGGCATTGGCAAAGTGGTTCACGCCTACCAGCCGAACGCCATGGGCACCTTCACCAAGATCGGCTTCTACTTCAGCAAGGTCTGGGAATTCCTCAGTGACGACCCGCGTGAAGCCAACACCGAAGGCGGGATTTTCCCGGCGATTTTCGGCACCGTGATGATGACCCTGATCATGGCGATGATCGTTACGCCGTTCGGCGTGCTGGCGGCGGTTTACCTGCGTGAATATGCACGGCAAGGGCCGATGACCCGGCTGATCCGTATTGCGGTGAACAACCTGGCGGGTGTTCCGGCCATCGTTTATGGCGTGTTCGGTCTGGGCTTCTTCGTCTACGTGCTCGGCGGTTCGGTCGACCGGCTGTTCTTCCCTGAAGCACTGCCGGCGCCGACTTTCGGTACGCCGGGCCTGCTTTGGGCCTCGCTGACCCTGGCGTTGCTGGCGGTGCCGGTGGTGATCGTGGCCACCGAAGAAGGCCTGGCGCGGATTCCTCGCACCGTTCGCGAAGGCTCGTTGGCCCTTGGCGCGACCAAGGCCGAAACCTTGTGGAAGATCGTGCTGCCGATGGCCAGCCCGGCGATGATGACCGGCATGATCCTCGCGGTGGCCCGTGCCGCCGGTGAAGTGGCGCCGCTGATGCTGGTGGGTGTGGTGAAACTGGCGCCATCGCTGCCGCTGGATGGTAACTACCCGTACTTGCACCTGGACCAGAAGATCATGCACTTGGGCTTCCACATTTATGACGTCGGCTTCCAGAGCCCGAACGTCGAAGCCGCGCGGCCGCTGGTGTACGCCACGGCGCTGCTGCTGGTGCTGGTGATCGCCACATTGAACCTGTCGGCCGTCTACATCCGGAACCACCTGCGCGAAAAATACAAAGCACTGGATAGTTGATTTCTTATGTGGGAGCCAGCCTGCTGGCGATGGCATCACCGCGGTTTACAGATTGACCGCGTTGCCTGAATCGCCAGCAGGCTGGCTCCCACAAAAACCGAACCGAATTTGTTAGCACAGGGAGCCTCCCATGCAGCACGAAGCACACACTCACGGCATCAACATGTCGGCCCTGGGCCGCGACAAACAGAGCCTGAGCCTCGAGCAGGAAACCGTGGCCATCGAAGTACCGGGCCTGAGCCTGTTTTATGGCGACAAACAGGCGCTGTTCGACGTCAGCATGAACATCCCGAAACAGCGCGTGACGGCCTTCATCGGCCCGTCCGGCTGCGGCAAGTCCACGCTGCTGCGCACCTTCAACCGCATGAACGACCTGGTGGATGGCTGCCGCGTCGACGGCGCGATCAACCTCTACGGCAACAACATCTACCGCAAGGGTGAGGACGTGGCCGAGTTGCGTCGCCGGGTCGGCATGGTGTTCCAGAAGCCTAACCCGTTCCCGAAAACCATCTACGAAAACGTGGTTTACGGTTTGCGCATCCAGGGCATCAACAAGAAACGCATCCTCGACGAAGCCGTCGAGTGGGCGTTGAAAGGCGCGGCGCTGTGGGATGAGGTTAAAGACCGTCTGCACGAGTCGGCACTCGGCCTGTCCGGTGGTCAGCAGCAACGTCTGGTGATTGCCCGCACCATCGCCGTGGAGCCGGAAGTATTGCTGCTCGACGAACCATGCTCGGCACTCGACCCGATCTCCACGCTGAAAGTCGAAGAGCTGATCTATGAACTGAAATCCAAGTTCACCATTGTTATCGTGACCCACAACATGCAACAGGCCGCGCGGGTTTCCGACTACACGGCGTTCATGTACATGGGCAAACTGGTGGAATTCGGCGACACCGACACCCTGTTCACCAATCCGGCGAAGAAGCAGACCGAAGACTACATCACCGGTCGTTACGGCTAGGAAGCTGTTGTTGCTCACTGAACTGACGCTGCGGTCCACCGCACCTTACCGGACGCTCCAAGGACGCCAACATGATTAGTAAAGAAGGCCTTACCCATCACATCTCCGCGCAGTTCAACGCTGAGCTCGAGGAAGTGCGCAGCCACCTCCTGGCCATGGGCGGGCTGGTCGAGAAGCAGGTCAACGACGCGGTCACCGCGCTGATCGAGGCCGACTCCGGTCTGGCCCAGCAAGTGCGTGAGATCGACGACCAGATCAACCAGATGGAACGCAACATCGACGAAGAATGCCTGCGCATTCTGGCCCGTCGCCAACCGGCGGCGTCGGACTTGCGTTTGATCATCAGCATCTCCAAATCGGTGATCGACCTGGAGCGCATCGGCGACGAAGCCACCAAGATCGCCCGCCGTGCCATTCAGTTGTGCGAAGAAGGCGAAGCGCCGCGTGGTTACGTCGAGGTTCGCCATATCGGCGACCAGGTGCGCAACATGGTTCGCGATGCGCTGGACGCGTTTGCCCGCTTCGACGCCGACCTGGCGTTGTCGGTGGCGCAGTACGACAAGATCATCGACCGCGAATACAAGACCGCACTGCGTGAACTCGCCACCTACATGATGGAAGACCCGCGCTCTATCTCGCGGGTCTTGAGCATTATCTGGGTACTGCGTTCGCTGGAGCGAATCGGTGACCACGCGCGCAATATCTCGGAACTGGTGATTTACCTGGTGCGCGGCACCGACGTGCGTCACCTGGGCCTCAAGCGCATGAAGGAAGAAGTTGAAGGCACAAGTGCCGAAACCGCTAATGTTCCGGGCAAAGCTGACGATAAGTAAGATTGCCTCTAGGAAAGCGCCCGGCCCTTTGGCCGGGCGTTTTTGTTTGCGTGGCCTTCGTATTGAAAAGCCGATTAGAAAAGCAGCACCCGCGAACGAAAAGTCCCGGCGTGACTGAAGAGTTTTGGCAAAGTGCCATCAGCCAGCGTTATGCTTGCCGGGATTTTTAAAGGGGTGTTGGATGAGCAAGATCAGTGTGTTGGTCGTGGACGATGCGTCGTTCATTCGTGACCTGGTGAAGAAGTGCCTGCGCAACTACTTCCCGGGGATCCGGACCGAAGATGCAGTCAACGGCAAAAAGGCCCAGGCCATGCTGGCCAAAGAAGCGTTCGACCTGGTTCTGTGCGACTGGGAAATGCCGGAAATGTCCGGTCTGGAACTGCTGACCTGGTGCCGCGAGCAGGACAACCTCAAGACCATGCCGTTCGTGATGGTCACCAGCCGTGGCGACAAGGAGAACGTCGTCCAGGCGATTCAGGCCGGGGTTTCGGGCTACGTCAGCAAGCCGTTCACCAACGAGCAACTGCTGACCAAGGTCAAGCAGGCACTGAACAAGGTCGGCAAGCTCGACACTTTGATGAACAGCGCTCCGACCAAAATGAACTCGGCGTTCGGCAACGATTCCCTTAGCGCACTCACTGGTGGCAAGGCAGCGATCACCGCGCCATCGGCGGCACCGGTCAATCCGTTCGCCAAACCTGTCGCCGCCGCGCCAGCCCCGGCCGCCGCACCGTCTCGCGGCTTGCTTAACAGCCCGCCGATCAAGGCGCCTGCTGCCTCGGCAGCATCAGCTGGCGGTCGTGGCCAAGGCCAACTGCGCCTGCCAAGCGGCACCCAGCAATGCGTGATCAAGGCCTTGAGCATCAAGGAAGCGCTGCTGGTGGTGAAACGCACCGACACGCTGCCGCAAGTCCTCGACAGCGCCGTGCTCGACCTGGAGCAGGGCGATAACGCTGAAATCGCCCGCCTCAACGGCTACCTGCATGCCATCGTCGCCTTCGAGCCGAAACCTGACAGCGAATGGCTGCAACTGACTTTCCGCTTTGTCGACCAGGATGCGCAGAAGCTCGACTACATCTCCCGCCTGATCGCCCGTGGCACTGCGCAGAAGCATTTCGTACCGGGCGCGTAACGTGTACCGCTGATCGTTCCCACGCTCTGCGTGGGAATGCCTCCCCGGACGCTCCGCGTCCGCTTCGGATGGGACGCAGAGCGTCCCTTGCTGCATTCCCACGCAGAGCGTGGGAACGATCATTTGAAACATCTGTCGACAACGCTGGTCCATTTCAGCTGCTAGGCTCCTTCCCAGGCCTTACTCGACAGAATCTTGCCCATGCTCGCGCGCCTGCTGTTTTTCTGTGGTCTGATCATGGCCTCCACCTCGGCTGTGGCCATGACGATTTACCGGTCCACCAACGCCAGTGGCGTGGTCTCTTACAGCGACCGCCCCACCAAAGGCGCGAAGGTATTCGTTTTTCGCGACCGGATGGTCGAGCGCCTTGAGCGGCAGGTGTACCTCGATATCAAGAAGCAGAGGGGCATGGACAGTGTGTTCGTGCGCAACGATCTGTATGCACCGGTCGAGATCGAGCTGAGTTTTTCCGGGCTGAATAATGTCAGCGGCGCGCCAAGCCGACCGATTCGTCGGGTCATGCCGGCACGTAGCAGCATTCGTCTGGCGCTGCTCAAGGCGACGAAGGCTGGAAGGCCGCTGGCGTATACCCCAAGGTTCGAATATTCACTGGGCGACCCTGCAGGGGCCGCCATGGCCTATCGATATCCATTACCCTGGCGCGGTGGGCCGTTTCGGCTGAGTCAGGGCGCCAATGGCCAATACAGCCACTACGGGCCAAAGAACCGTTATGCGATGGACATCGCCATGCCCGAAGGCACGCCTATTATCGCGGCGCGCGGTGGCATGGTGGTGAAAACCGAGAATGGCCAGACCGGGCGCGGCAACGATCCGTCGGGCAATTTCGTGCGGGTATTGCACGATGACGGGACCATGGGCGTGTACCTGCACCTCAAGAAAGGTTCGGTCAGCGTACGGGAAGGTCAGCGCGTGGTGGTGGGCAGTGCGCTGGCGCTGTCGGGCAACACCGGCAACAGTAGCGGCCCGCACCTGCACTTCGTGGTGCAGCGCAACACCGGGTTGGGGCTGGTATCGATTCCGTACCAGTTCAATCAACCGGTAGGCGCGTTGCCCAACTTTGCGTTGGGCAAGCAGTGAAGGCGATGGAGATTTAATGTGGCGAGGGAGCTTGCTCCCGTTGGGCTGCGAAGCGGTCCCCGCCCCGGCAATCCACACCGCATTCACCGGTTAGCGACTGCTGCGCAGCCGAGCGGGAGCAAGCTCCCTCGCCACAAACAGCCCTTCACCCTGCGAATGCGATGCTCAATCCAGCATCAACACCTTCGCCAAAATGATCTTCGGCCCTTTCATCTTCTTGATGATGATCCGCAAGCCTTCGACTTCCAGCACTTCTTCCTCTTCCGGCACCCGTTTCAGGGTTTCGTAGACCAGCCCGGCGAGGGTTTCTGCTTCGATGTGGTCCAGATCGATGCCCAGCAGGCGTTCCACCTTGAACAGCGGCGTATCGCCCCGCACCAGCAGCTTGCCTGGCTGATACGCGAGGATCCCGCGTTCGGCCTTGCGGTGTTCGTCCTGAATGTCGCCCACCAGCACTTCCAGCACGTCTTCCATGGTCAGGTAGCCGATGATGTTACCGTCGGCTTCCTCGACCAGAGCGAAATGCGAACCGCCCTTGCGGAATTGTTCCAGCAACTGCGACAGCGGCATGTGGCGCGACACGCGCTCCAGCGGCCGGGTCAGTTCGGCGAGGTTGAACGACTCGGGAATGTGATCCAGTGCGGCCAGTTCCAGCAGCAAATCCTTGATGTGCAGCAGGCCGACGAACTCCTGGCGCTCGCTGTCATACACCGGGTAGCGGCTGAACTTGTGGCGACGGAACATCGCCAGAATTTCCTTGAGCGGCGCGTTGAACTCCAGCGTGACCAGGTCTTCCCGGGAGTTGGCCCAGTCGACCACTTCCAGCTCGCCCATTTCCACTGCCGAGGCCAACACGCGCATGCCTTGGTCGCTCGGGTCCTGGCCACGGCTGGAATGCAGGATCAGTTTCAATTCTTCACGGCTGTAATGGTGCTCGTGATGAGGGCCGGGTTCACCCTGGCCGGCGATGCGCAGGATCTGGTTGGCGCTGGCGTTGAGCAAGTAGATGGCCGGGTACATGGCCCAGTAGAACAGGTACAGCGGCACCGCCGTCCAGAGCGACAACAGCTCGGGTTTGCGGATAGCCCAGGATTTCGGGGCCAGTTCGCCGACCACGATGTGCAGGTACGAAATGATGAAGAACGCGGTGAAGAACGACACGCCCTTGACCACTTCGGCGGACTCTACGCCAACAGCGCTGAGTATCGGCTCGAGGAGATGCGCGAACGCCGGTTCACCGACCCAACCAAGGCCCAGGGAGGCGAGGGTGATACCCAGCTGGCAGGCCGAGAGGTAAGCATCGAGCTGACTGTGCACGGTGCGCAGGATATGTCCGCGCCAGCCGTGTTGTTCAGCGATGGCTTCGACCCGGGTCGAGCGCAGTTTGACCATGGCAAATTCCGCCGCAACGAAAAAGCCGTTGAGCAAAACCAGGATCAGAGCAAAAAGAATCATGCCGAAATCGGCGAAGAGTGTCGCGAGGGTCAAGCCAGGGGAAGGGTCCATGATGGGGTTTTGCGGGTTCCGTGTATTCGAAAGGAAAGAAAAAAGTGCGCCTGAAGGGCAGGCACAAGTCAGCCAATGTAGCGGCTGACCGGGCAATTGCCTAGTGGCGAGTGCTGACTGGTATCAGTCGGCGGCGCTGATGACCCGGGATTTGGTGACCTGGGCTGGCGCAAAATGGCAAGTAAACGTGCTGCCGTGGCCCGGCACACTGCTGATTTCCATACGTGCCCGGTGGCGCAGCAACACATGTTTGACGATGGCCAGCCCCAGCCCGGTGCCGCCGGTGTTGGAGTTGCGGCTGGAATCGACGCGATAGAAGCGTTCAGTCAGGCGCGGCAAGTGTTTGCTATCGATGCCAATCCCCGAATCCTGCACGCTCAGGTGTGCGCCTTGATCGTCACCCCACCAGCGAATGCGGATATTGCCCTCGGCCGGTGTGTACTTCACTGCGTTGAACACCAGATTGGAGAACGCGCTACGCAATTCCGCTTCGCTACCCTTGAGCAGAATCGTCGGATCGGCTTCCAGGGTGATGTGCTGATTACGTTGACCGGACAGTTGCTGAGCGTCGCCCTTGATCGATTGCAGCAGGCTGTCGATGGACACCGGTTGATTATCCGACGGGTAATCGGTGGCTTCCAGTTTGGCCAGCAGCAGCAAATCGTTAAGCAAGGTCTGCATGCGTCCGCCTTGCTGCTGCATCTGCTGCAGGGCGCGGGTCCAGCGCGGGTTCACTTCCTCGACGTTGTCGAGCAGGGTTTCCAGGTACCCGCAGATCACCGTCAGCGGTGTGCGTAGCTCATGGGACACGTTGGCGATGAAGTCTTTGCGCATCTGCTCCAGCTGATGGATACGCGTCACGTCGCGTACCAGCATCAAGTGTTCGTTGTTGCCGTAGCGAGTGATGTACAGCTGAATGCGCAGACGATCATTGATCGGCGAAGGGATTTCCAGCGGCTCGGCGTAGCTGTCCTGCTCGAAGTATTCCTTGAAGCGCGGATGGCGCACCAGATTGGTCACGGGCTGACCGCTGTCCTGGGGGGTCTTGAGGCCAAGCAAGGTTTCGGCGGCGCGGTTCCACCATTCCAGGTTGCCGTCGCTGTCGAGCATGATTACCGCGTCTTTCAGCGCAGCGGTGGATTCCTGGACCCGGTCGATCACCGCTTGCAAGCGCCCGCGCACTCGTTGGTCGCGGCGTTGCAGGTGGTAAATGCTGTCGAACACTTCGCCCCACAGACCATAGCCATCGGGCGGTGCTTCATCGGGTTTGTGCAGGCGTAGCCATTCGTGCAAACGCAGCAGTTGCTTGAGGGTCCACGCCAGGTAAAGGCCCAGGCCCACGGCGAGGCTCCAGCCGTAGTAGCCGGAAATCAGGCCGATCACCAGGCAGGCGGTGACCAGCAACAGCATGTGGCGAATCAGGGTGCCATGCCAGTTTTGGTTCACGGAAAATATGCGTCCTTGTCAGCGAGTCTGGCGGTCGGCTCAGGCCTTGGTGGAAAACCGGTAGCCAGTGCCGCGCACGGTTTGTACCAGATTTTCGTAGGCATCGCCGAGGGCTTTGCGCAGGCGACGGATGTGCACATCGACGGTGCGCTCTTCGACATAGACATTGCCGCCCCAGACCTGATCCAGCAACTGGCCGCGGGTGTAGGCACGTTCCTGGTGGGTCATGAAAAATTGCAGCAAACGGTACTCGGTCGGGCCCATCTCGGCGGGTTTGCCGTCGATGGTCACCCGGTGGCTGATCGGGTCCAGCAGCAGGCCGCCGACTTCGATCGGCGTCTCGCCATCGGTTGGCCCGGCACGGCGCAGCACGGCCTTCAGGCGCGCAACCAGCTCACGTGGGGAGAAAGGCTTGGTGATGTAGTCATCGGCGCCGACTTCCAGGCCCTGGATCTTGTTGTCCTCTTCGCCCTTGGCGGTGAGCATGATGATCGGGATATCCCCGGTCAGCTCATCGCGCTTGAGGCGGCGGGCCAGTTCGATGCCGGAGGTGCCGGGCAGCATCCAGTCGAGCAGGATCAGGTCCGGTTTGCGGTCGACGATAATGGCATGGGCCTGCTGCGAGTTCTCCGCCTCCAGGCAGTCATAGCCGGCCATTTCCAACGCAACGGCGATCATTTCGCGAATGGGCGCTTCGTCGTCGACGATCAGAATGCTCCTGCCAACCATGCCTTAATCCTCTTGTCATTTAACTGTCTTGCGCCGCATTAGATAACGGAATTATTGCAGTCGTGTGACAGTATTTTAGCCGTCCTGCGATTGGCGTGATCCTGAACTAAGCTCTAAGTCCGAATCCTGACAACCACAAGAGGAAGGTTTCCATGAATCACATTGCTCAATCCTGGAAGGCCCTGCTGGTCACGGCTGCGCTAACGCTGCCGTCCCTGGCCTTTGCTGCCGATCCGGCCATGATGAAAGACGGAATGATGGTCGATCACAAGGGCATGACGGTGTACACATACGACAAGGACTCAGGCGGTAAGTCGATGTGCAACGGCGAGTGCGCTGAATACTGGCCGCCAATGATGGCGCCGGCGGGCGCCAAGCCCGAAGGCAAATGGAGCACGATCAAGCGTGACGACGGTAAGATGCAGTGGGCCTATGATGGCAAGCCGCTTTACACCTTCATGAAGGACAAAAAACCCGGTGACATGGCAGGCGACAATATGAAGAACGTCTGGCACATCATGCGCGAGCATAAATAAGCGATTCGCCTGCGCCGTAAACAGTTCGCGGCCTGCAGTCGCTCCATCCCTCTGTTGGAGCTGGCACAGGCTGCGATCTTTTCCAACGGTCAACGCAACGCGTAATCCAGCACAATCCCCACGAAAATCGCCAACCCGGCCCAGTGATTGTGCAAAAACGCCTGGAAGCAGCGCATCCGGTCCTTGCTGCGGGTGTACCAGAACTCCCACGCAAAACAACCCGCCGCCGCCAGCAATCCAAGGTGGAACCAGCCGCCGAGCTGGAATTTCGAACCCGCCAGCAGCAAACACCCCAGTGCCAATCCTTGCAGGGTCAGAATGATCACCCTGTCGGCGTCGCCAAACAGAATCGCCGTGGATTTCACCCCGATCTTCAGGTCGTCATCGCGGTCGGTCATGGCGTAATAGGTGTCGTAGCCAACGGTCCACAACAAGTTGGCGATCCACAATAACCAGGCCGCCGCCGGCAGTTCACCGGTTTCGGCGGTGAACGCCATGGGCATGCCCCAGGAGAACGCCGCGCCTAGCACCACTTGCGGGTAGTAGGTGTAGCGCTTCATAAATGGATAACTGAACGCCAGGGCCAAACCGCCCAGCGACAGCCACACGGTCTTCGCGTTAGTACACAGCACCAGCAGGAAACTCACGCCCATCAGCACCGCGAAGAACACCAGGGCTTCTTTCGAGCTGATCTTGCCGCTCACCAGTGGCCGCTGTTCGGTGCGTTTCACGTGGCCGTCGACCTTACGGTCCGCCCAATCGTTGATCACGCAACCGCCGGCACGGGTCAGTACCACACCGAGCACGAAAATCACGATATTGGCCAATGAAGGCGAACCTTCACCGGCAATCCAGAGTGCCCACAACGTTGGCCACAGCAGCAGATAAATGCCTATCGGCTTGTCCATGCGAGTCAGCTGAATGAAATCCCAGGCCCGTGGGTTCAAGCGATTCAGGGACTTGAGCAGGCTCTGGTACATCAGCAATTCTCCGGATGGGCGCGGGCGGCGCTCCACAAGGTCGGCAGGAAGATCTCGGCCACCAGCACGCTCAAGGCGCCGCGGTCGAAACGCGAGCGCCGGCCCCACAGTTCAGGCGCCTGAGCATCCATCGGTAGCCATGCTTGAGGATAGTGACAAACCTCAATGGCCCGGCGCTGAAATGCCCGATCACAAAACAGCAATTCGCCCAGCGAACGGCTGCCCAATTCATCCATATGCAATCCATCGCCCTGCAACGCACTACGCGCCGCCACGCTGCGGGCAAACACCCAGGCTTCACCGTGCCCGCGCAGATACACCTCGCGCACCCAGCCTTCACTGCCTTCGGCCAGCTCCAGCGCAGCACATTCATCGGCGCGCAGCGGTTGCCAGCCTTCGAACAGCGGCGTGACACTGAAACCGTCATTCGACAGGCGGATCAAGCGCCGGGTCAGCGACCCTTCATCGAACAGCCAATCGAGCGTAGACGTGTCGGGAAGGGGCGTCAGTTGGCTTCGAGGGAGCCAGACCGGTATCGCGGAGGGGGATTTTGAGTGCGGCACAGTGAGTCATTATTGGCAGCAAATGAGGCGGCGAGCTTACCATGTCAGGCGGTGAATTTGATTGGCCCCGCCTGCCGTTGCGCCGAACAGGCTTGCATCTGTCGGGTCCGATCAGTACAAAACGCCCTGAGCCGGACGGCAACGCTTCACCGATCGACCGTTCGCGCCGGCAAAAGCCTGAATCCTGAGGAAGTACCTGAATGAAAAAGTGGCAATGTGTGGTCTGCGGCCTGATCTATAACGAAGCCGAGGGCTGGCCGGACGACGGTATTGCAGCGGGCACGCCGTGGCAGGACGTACCGGAAGACTGGCTGTGCCCGGACTGCGGCGTGGGCAAGATGGATTTCGAAATGATCGAAATCAACTAAGAACCTGGGAGTAAGGGAATGAACGCACCTGTCGTGATCGTCGGCACTGGGCTGGCTGGCTACAACCTGGCCCGGGAGTTTCGCAAACTCGATGGCGAAACCCCGCTGCTGCTGATTACCGCAGATGACGGACGCTCCTACTCCAAGCCGATGCTCTCCACCGGCTTCGGCAAGAATAAAGACGCCGACGGCCTGAGCATGGCCGAACCGGGTGCCATGGCCGAGCAATTGAAAGCCGAAGTGCGTACCCACACGCGCATCAGCGGTATCGATCCGGGCCATAAACGCCTGTGGATCGGCGAAGAAGCGGTGATCTACCGTGACCTGATCCTGGCGTGGGGCGCGGAAACCGTGCGGGTGCCGATCGAAGGCGACGCGGCCGATGCCGTTTTCCCGATCAATGATCTTGAAGACTACGCACGCTTTCGCGCGGCCGCGGCCGGCAAGCGCCGGGTATTGCTGCTGGGCGCCGGTTTGATCGGCTGCGAATTCGCCAACGATCTCATCCTCGGTGGTTACGAGGTGCAACTGGTTGCACCGTGCGAGCAGGTCATGCCGACCTTGCTGCACCCGGCGGCGGCCGCAGCGGTCCAGGCCGGCCTGGAAAGCCTGGGCGCGCGCTTCCACCTCGGGCCGGTGCTCAATCGCTTGCAGCGAGTGGCGGACGGCCTGGAAGCGCACCTGTCCGACGGCCAGGTCATCCCTTGCGATGTGGTGGTGTCGGCCATCGGTCTGCGTCCGCGCATTGACCTGGCGGCCGCTGCCGGGCTGCAGGTCAATCGCGGCGTGGTGGTGGACCGTCACCTGAAAACCTCTCACGCCAACATTTACGCCCTGGGCGACTGCGCCGAGGTCGATGGGCTGAATCTGTTGTACGTCATGCCCCTCATGAGCTGTGCGAGAGCGCTGGCCCAGACCCTCGCCGGAAACCCTACAGCGGTGAGTTATGGCCCGATGCCGATCACCGTGAAAACACCGGTCTGCCCATTGGTGGTTTCGCCGCCACCACGGGGCGCGGAAGGCGTCTGGACGGTCGAAGGGCAGGGGGCAGACATCAAGGTGCTGTGCCGTGACAGCGCCGGCCAATTACTGGGCTATGCCCTGACAGGCGCGGCGGTGATGGAAAAACTCGCCCTGAACAAAGAGCTTCCGGCCTTGCTGGCGTAAATAGCGGTCGTTCTGTCGGAATCACCCCGCTTTTGCCCCCACAAAGGTCGCGGGGAGACTGGCGCCGGTCTTAAGCGCGTGCCATCCTCACTCCCGTCTGCCGCAGAGTAGAGCACCTGCGGCGCCTTAGGCGCTGTTCCAACGAGAACAGCACGGACATAACAACAAAAAACCGTCAAAGGGGCTTCACTAATGCGTAAACCAGAACTCGCCGCTGCAATTGCGGAAAAAGCAGACCTCACCAAAGAACAGGCCAACCGCGTTCTCAACGCCGTTCTCGAAGAAATCACCGGCGCTCTGCACCGCAAAGACAGCGTCACGCTGGTGGGCTTCGGCACCTTCCTGCAACGCCATCGCGGTGCCCGTACGGGCAAAAACCCGCAGACCGGTGAGCCAGTCAAAATCAAGGCCAGCAACACTGTTGCGTTCAAGCCAGGCAAGTCTTTGAAAGACAGCGTTAATCCGTAACACGCACCGACTTCCCGCATAGCGGGTGAGCGGGATATAAAAAATGGGCACGCCAACGAGGTTGGGTGCCCATTTTTTCTGTCTGGCGGATCAGCCGACTCGGCTTTGTTTCCTGGCGAGAATCGCTGCTATTTCCGGCTCATTCAGGTGATCCAGCGCGCGCTCCACCAACAAATGCACCCCGTCGGCCAGGCGGCTGAGCGACAGGGCTACGGAGCGGCGTGAACCGTCCACGTCGTCGGCGAGGTCGGCGGCGATGGCGCTGATGGACAAGATATCTTCCGAGGCATTGGCGAGGAGGGCTTCAGTGTTGATGCCCGGGCAGACGCTGAAGAGTTGGCCTTTGCGTTTCGGTGGCTTTGGTTCGGCTGGCGGGAAGTGATGGTCGAGGGCGCGCTCGGCGGCGTCGTTGAGTTTTTTTGAATTGGGACTTTCATATGGGGAGACCGGATCGGTGTCCGGTGGGTTGGGTGTAACTTTGAACATGATCTTCAATTCCTTGAGTGATGCTGACACCTCTTCGCCGACTAAACGAAGGGGGTGGCAGCTGTACGCAGGTTAGTCGGACCGGGGAATTGAAGAAGCCGGCGCACCCAAAGGTGCCCTACGCACAGCTACCATCAAATGCAGGTAGGAAATACCTGTCTGACGGACGCTTGAACAACTTCAATTACCAGCGGGCGACTAAACCCGACCACTGACGATCAGTGACACGAATCAAGTTACCGACCGGCCCCAAAGCGCACAAGCCGGCGGATTCTGGCGTAGCCGTAGGCAACGACGCAAGGTGTTGTAGCTTTCACGACGTTACCTACAAGGCTTTTAAACAAGCACTGTCAGGCATTGGCGTGGGACCGACTGGAAAACCATTTTTGATCAGGATTGGGGTTGCCTACGTAATCGTCAGGCAGAAGGTACCGTCGATCTCGGTGAATCGGTCCTAGAGCCCTCGGTCATGGTCAGGCTTTTTTATTTAAATAGAACTTCAGATATTTTTTTGGTCTTTCTTGAAAGGCTCGTGCCTTACCGAAGCTATAAGCATCGTCAAAGTATTTATAAGCCTGTGAATGATCTTCCAGTTCAAAGTAGACCATTCCCAAGTTGATCAACGGACCTGTATCGATATCTGACTCTCGGCCATCCAAGGTCTTTTGTGCCCAATCTTTAGCGGCCTCAAAGTCACCGTTGTCGAAGTGCAGGTTGAAAAAAGAACCTGTGACCCATGACGACAGAGGTGTCCATTCAAGTTTTGGCTCAGGAAGCAAGTCCCATGCTTTTTGGTACAAGGTTTGGGCTTCATCTTTTTTGTTTTGCACGTCGAGCTCATTGCCCGAGGCCATGATGGCCACTATTTCATCTGCCAACGTGGGTTTTTTATCTGCTAAATCTTTCATATAACAATCCTTTCCTGATATATGGGGTTTTCAACCTCGCCGAGTGGGTAGCCGTTGGTGTCGTGCTCGGTTTTTTCGATGCGCCGGCCCAGCGGGTCGTAGGTCATCCTGACCACACTGCCGTTTTTGTTGCGCACTTCAATCAATCGACTCTCGGCGTCGTAACCTAAGCGCTACAGGTCCCGTTTAGCGCTGCGTTTTTCGATCATCCGGCCAGACGCGTCATAGCGGTAATGCTTATCCCGGTAGGTCAGCAGTTTGTTGTGCACCACCAGCCCGGCGCCATGCTTCGGGCTGCCCTACAGTTCGTGGCGAGGGAGCTTGCTCCCGCTCGGCGGCGCAGCCGTCGTAAACCGGCTGATGCGGTCTACCTGGAAGAATGTATCAACCCTTTTGGGGCGGCTGCGCCACCCAACGGGAGCAAGCTCCCTCGCCACAGGGGATCTGCGTTTCTAACCAAGTCCGCTACTTGTGCGGCATTGGCTCATTCACTTCTCGTCCAAATCTTCCTCATCGATCAGCCCTTGAACAAACCGAAGGAAATTCGAGCAGACCAGCTTTTCGGATTCAGCCTGATTTTCTTCAGGGCTTAGGTCACTATCAAAGCTGTCAGTGGTGAAGTAACTAACGGCCTCCGTATCAAGATTCAGGCAAAAGAAGTTACCACCCCAGTCGTTCGCGAAAGGCAGAAGGTGTGCAGGAAGTACCTGTTTTTTTAGCATCAACTGGTAGGTGGATAGCAGCGAGGAGTCGCCACCGGGAATTGGCTTGAATGCAGCCACTTCCAGTGGCTCGTCAAAATCTTCGCTGACCCAATAGGTCCGCTCCGGTACACCTCCGTTGTACTTGAGATAATGGTTTTTAAAGGGCGTCGGTAGCTTCTTACCAATGGCGCATTCCAGGTGATCCAGATCCGCTGGCGTAATGGCCGCCTCGTCATTCGAAAATGTGTTTTCGAGCATCATTAATCTCAGCGTTAATGGATCCTCACCGTTCTGATCCACTTTTTCATAAGGGATCAATTCAGCCGCCCTTGAGTAAATCGATTGGTTTGGTTTCGGTTAGTTGGATCTTGAAAAGGGTAATCACCTGCATGCTGAGTGAAACCTAGGCCCTATCTATTGAGCCGACCTTCTCCGTATCGACCACTTCTGCACCTACCAGATCTAGTTCTTTAAGCACAGTGGCGGCGTGAGGCGAAAGAAATACGAATCCAAGTAAAGTTATTTCATCGATACTAAAAAAATCGATGCTGACATTTTCTTTGATTGTCAGGCTGATGATATTTTTGATTTCGCCGCTCGCTCGAAAATTAATCTTCGACTGTGTCTGATCGATCACGTCCACAGGCTCCTTGTCTATTCGTTGCTGGCGCATAAAAAAATATTGGCGCTGTGCGACCGAAACGCCTTTTGGGTTGACAATCTCCAGTTCTGCGATCTCCCATCGGGAAGTCTTGAGGGTCTGGAAGACTTTCAGGAAGCGCTCACTGACAATATGCCCCTCAAAGGCTGTGCAAAAGTCAAAGTCATAGCGCTTGTCCTTGGTAATCAGCACCAGCTTTTTCGGGAGGGGAGCGAGAGCTTCGTCGGGGCCCGCGTCGTGCCAGTCGGCATCCATCGCATCGTCATAGGCGCCAGGGCTGAACGACTCATGAATGACGCCATCAATGAAGGTGGGGCAGTTTTTGTCTTTCTTGAATGCAAGGGTATAGAACATGAAAGCCTCTTGTCTCATGAGGGCCAGAAGCCTAGGCCTGATTTTTATAAGGGACAAACGTGCGGTTGGCGATATAGAAACCCAAGCCTTTGTTGCTTTTGAATTTTTTCTCGATCATAGAATCGGCCAACTGCTGAGAGATCAGAAGGTCTCCTGACTCTGGCTCACGAGCGATTCCGCGCATGCCGGCAGCATCGTCCAGGAACCAGGTTTTAGTGAAATAGATGATCGATCCGTCATCATCCCGTTCAGCGGCAGATTGCCCTTGATCTATCGCGTTGACGGTATTGATTGCATTCACTATGAAAAAAGCTTCGTCGACCTCTTCCCCGTCTGCAATGACGACAGCAGGTTGAATGAGTTGAATGTCCTGAGCAGATTGATGGGTGAGAAAATCCGCAAGTCGCTCAGTGACTAATGGGACTCCCCCAAGTAGCCATAGGCAGTCATACGCAAGCAGCTTTTTTTTCTTGCACGGAAAATAGACCTTTGGCTTGTCCATATTCAATGGATAGGGTTTTCCCGCCAACAATGACAGGTAGTCAAAATTCGAACCGGCGGTTTCATAAGAACCGCTTTCGATGTCATACGAGCCGATCAGTTGTTCGCTGTAATAGGTAGGGGCTTTCCAACTTAAGATCATGCTTGATTTTCCTAATCGTAATAAGCGCCGGGACGGGCATTTTTGTTCAGTTGCCTCTCGCCGGAACGGAGTAGTTTGCGCTCATCGGAAACTATTTTATCCAGGGCCTTGCGATATTGCGCCTGGTTCCAGTTGTTCCGCTTGCCGGCTTTCTCTACTTGGGTCATTCGTCCGGCCAGGTTGTCGTTGACTCTGCCGGCGTGGCGTCCCTCATGGATTGATCGGCGTCCGTCGGTCATGGCGGTAGCCTTATTGGGTAGGAAAATTTTATTTTGTCTGCTTTGCAAGTCAAATCCAGCTAACTTGAGCAGCGGATGATTTTTGGTGCTGGCGTGTTTATCACTCAGTATGTGATGGTCCTGATAGCCCTGTTTTTTCAGCTTGTTGATTCGTTTGTTAATGGATGACGAGCAACTCCATCCCAACGGGTCCACCCACTCGAGTGGGTTGGCCGCATACAGATATAGATTGATTCCCCCTGCCAACCCAATCGGATCCGGCGTCGTAAACCGCCCCACATCCGGATCATAAAACCTGAACGTATTGAAATGCAGCCCCGTTTCCCGGTCCAGGTACTGCCCCTGAAATCTCAGGTTCTGCTCTTCAATGTAATACGGCTCACGCACCTCTTCTAACGTGTTGCCCCACACCCGATAAGTCGCCTGCCAGACGTTGTGGCCGTCCGCTTCGGTGAGCTGTTCCGGCAGGCCGTTGAGGTCGTTGTGGTAGTAGCGGATTTTTTGCAGCGGGGCGGTGCCGTCAACCCGGGCCAGGGGGTCGTAGCCTTCGTCTTCGTAGAGGTAAAGGCTGGTCTGTTGATGGCGATGTTCCTGCAACAGGCGCAGGCCATCCCAGGTGAAGCGGGTTTCTCCCAGTGGATAACCGTTGGGGTCGTGCTCGGTTTTTTCGATGCGTCGGCCCAGCGGGTCGTAGGTCATCCTGACCACGCTGCCGTTGTCATTGCGCACTTCAATCAATCGACTCTCGGCGTCGTAACCGAAGCGCTGCAGGCCCCGTTTAGCGCTGCGTTTTTCGATCATCCGGCCAAACGCGTCGTAGCGGTAACGCTTGTCCTGGAAGGTCAGCAGTTTGTTGTGCACCACCAGCCCGGCGCCGGGTTGTGGGCCGTCCAGCAGGTTGGCGGCGGCGTCGTAGGCGAAGGTTTCGCGCTGGCCGTGCAGGCTGTCCTGGCTGGCGATGATGCGGCCGGTGGCGTCGTAGTGCAGCAGTTGGCGGTGTTGCGCAGCGGGTTGTTGGTCGAGTTTACCGATCAGGTTGTCGGCGGGGTCGTACTCGAAATGTTTCTGCACGGCGGCCGGCATCAGCGATGGCTGGCTGCTGTGTCGGCGTTGGCGTGAGCGTAAGCGTCCGCTGCGGTCGTATTCGCTGCGGGTGCTGATCTGGCCTTGGGTGCGCAGCACTTCGCGGTGCAGGCGATCACGTTCGAAGTCGCTGATGACCTGGCCGTCGAGGTTGATCTGGTGCAGGTGGCCGCTGCCGTAGTGCAGGCGATTGATCCAGCGGCCGTCGGGCAGTTGGGTCTGGATCAGGTTGCCGAGTTCGTCGTAGTGGTAGTGCAGGCTCCCGACCGCGCTTTGTTCTTCGAGCAATTGGCCGAGGGCATCGTAGGCGAAGCTCAGGGTTTGTGCGTTGCCGTGGTGGTCGGTGAAGGTGACGGCGGTGAGCTGGTCCAGCGGATCGTAGGTGTAGTCGGTGCGGCCATCGTCGGTGACTTTGGCGATCAGCCGGCCGACGGCGTCGCGTTCCAGTCGATGAGCGATAGGGGCCAGAGGCGTCTCGGGGACCACGGCCAAGCCGTTGCCATAAAGCGCCGGAACAGCCGTGACCGCCGCGACGTTATCCAGCAGGTCATAGGTGTAGCGCTTGGCGCTGCCATCCAGATCCTGTTGTTCGGTCAACCGATCCCCAGCATCCCAGGCAAACCGATAACTCTCGCCGTTTTCATTGATCAGCGCTTGCAGCCGCCCGTAGCTGTCATACCCGAACTGCACTTGCCGGCCGTGGGCGTCGGTGCGCTGACGCACCTGGCCGCGACGGTTGTGTTGGTAGAGCGTGGTGTGCCCGGCCGGGTCGGTGTAGCCGATCAATTGGCCGCTGACGTCGCGTTGGTACTGCTCGGTACGCCCGTCCGGCAATTGGCTGCTGAGCAGGCGCCCTTGGGCGTCGTAGCTGAATTGGGTGCGTTCGCCGAGGGCGTCGGTGATGGTTTGCAGATAGCCCCGGTTGTCGTAGCTGAACCGCGTCGGATAACCCGAGCAATCGATGTGCTCGACCAATTGGCCGAACGGGTTCCAGCGCAGTTTTTTGCTTTTGCCGGTGGCGTCGATGATCTCCACCACCTGGCCGTGGGTGTCATAGCGGTAGCGGGTGATGTGGTCCAGCGGATCGGTTTCGGCGATGCAGTTGCCGCGCTGATCGTAGCGATACTGCCAGCTGTTGCCGGCGGCGTCGGTGTCCACCAGCGGCAAGGCCCAGAGCTCCAGCCACAAGGTCGAGTCACTGCGGCCCAGCGGGTCGGTTTCGCCGATCAGGTTGCCGGCGTCGTCGTAGCTGTATTGATACTGACCGCCCTGTGGGTCGGTAGCGCTGAGCAACTGGCGCTCGTCGTTCCATTCGAACTGCCAGGTCTGGCCGAGGTTGTCGGTGTATTCGGTGATCTGGTGCTGGCTGTTCCAGCGCCGCGTACTGACGCGTTGCAAGCTATCGGTGATGCGCGTGACACCGGTGCCGAGGTCATAGTCGAACCGGTAAGCGTCGCCCTCGTCGGTCCAGTGCCGGACCACGCGCCATTCCAGGTCTTCAATCAGCGCCCATTCATAGAAGCAGCGCAGCCCGGTGGGCAACTGGTGCTCGACCATTCGCCGTCCGGCGTCGTAGCTGAAGCGCCGTTGTACCTGGTCGGTGGCGTCGCGCACTTCGGCCAGATCGCCCGCTGCGTCGTAGCCATAGCTGGCGAGTACTTCGCGGTGTTGGTCGGGGTACAGGCGTTCAACCCGAGCCACGCGTTCGCGTTCGCGAATCAGCTCGACCTGCACCAGATCGAAGGTGTCGCGCAGCCGCACCAAGCGTCCGGTTTCGTCATAGTCGAGATGGATGCGGTTGTCATTGCGATCACCCAATTGATCAAGGCGCAGGAGCGCCGTATTGCCCGGCGTTGGATTGAACAGGCGATACACGCCGTCATCGCTTTCGATCAACAACTGCCCATTAACGTGGCGTCGAACACTCAGCCCTTCGCCCGCACTGAACACCGCGCCGCCCAAGGGAATCGAACCCATGTCGATGCGCCGGGCCTGCTCATCGGTGTACACCAACGTTTCTCCACCCTCCGGGTGAGGCAGGATTTCAACGCACACCTCGTAGGACACACTCCAACCCGCCCCAAACAACCCGTCGCGCCGCTCGTCGCGGCTGTTGTAGAAGCGCTGCCAATCCATCGGCAAGATGCCGGGCAACACGAAATCCAGCTCGTCATCGCCACCCAGCACCTTGGCCCCGGTCGCCGCGTGCACCGGGTTCGACGAGCCCATGGCGGCGTTGGCCATCGCGCCCATCGCGCTGCTGACGGCCATCGACGTCGCGCCACCGATCAGCATGCACGGCAATTTGCTGAAGAACTTACCCTTGCCACCCTTGAGCATCAGCAATGCGGTGACCGCCAGCCCTACGCCTGGGGTCTTGCCGCTGCGGATCTCACGTACCACCACCGAACCGCCGCCGATGGTGACGTTGGAGGAGATCAGCCCGGACGACACCACCTTGGCGTCGCAGGTACTGCGGTCGCCGCTACGCACGGCGGGCTGGCCGTTGATGGTGACCTTGTCCGAGCCCTCGGCCATAAACTGCGGCGGCATTGGCGGATGCTTCATGCAGACGAGCAGGTCCAGCGGCTTGGGCACCGCGCCGGGTGCCGGGGTGGCAACGGTGGGGCGCCACATCTGGGAGAAGAAGCTTTCGGCCATGTCCAGGTAGCTGGCTTCTGCTTCTGGCTCGGGCGCCTCCAGTTCGGTACCGGCCGGCGCGACATGGGACGGGATCGCCCCGGCGGCGCGAGCGGCGGGAATGTTGTTGGTAAGGGTGTTGGTCGAGCCGGTGAGAATGTTCGCCTGCACCGTGGGCGGAAACAGCGCGTTGCTGAAGCTCTCGCACAGATTGCTTAAGCCTTTGTCGGCCCCGGTCTTGCTCATGGCGAGGCCCACGATCGTGCCCACCACCAGGCCGAGCACGAAGCACCCCAACCCGCCAGTGACGACGGTGATGCCGGTGGCCGCCACCACGGCGGCAGTGGCCAGCGCGGTAATCGCGATGTTGGCCGCCACTTCCAGCACGCCACCGAGGATGTCGGCCATCATCGAGGTGTGATCGAGCGCATCGCCCAGGCGGGCGGCCCAGAGTGCATCAGACATGCAAGGTGCTCATCAGGCCGGAACGTCGAACAACAGCGAACTCTTGATGGTCGCCCAATGCGCGGCTTCGGCATCGCCGAGTTTTTCGGCCTTCACGTAGCTCAGGGCGAGCATTTTGCGGGTGCCGGGCAACACCAGTGCCAACTGGTATTGGAAGACTTTGTCGTTGCCTTTGTTGAACTGGCTGCGCAACTCGATGCCTTCGACTTCCTGGCTGGCGCCCAGACGCACGGCGACGCCCGGTTGAAAACGCAAGTCTTGCACTTGTTTTTCCAGGCGCTTGAGCTGGTCGTCGAAGTTGCTTTGCAGGGTTTCGCCCTCGGCCAGCAAGCTGCGGCTGACAATCAGCGAAGTGCCCAGTTCAGGAAACTTGAGGATGTTGATCGACGCGTCTTGCAGTTCGCCTGCCGGCAGTTGGAACTGGAATTCATTGATTCGGTAAGTCATGGAGCACAGATCTCGTGATTAGCCCTTGGGCTTGGGAAACGCGGCATTGATGTTGGCGTCGATGCTGGCCTTGACGCCCTGGCCGTCAGGCGTGGCGCCAGCGCCGCCGCCGTTGTTCAGGTGCAGCACGCCCCCGGTGTTGAACTCGGCATCACCGCTGGCATAAAAGCTGATTTGCACGCCGGTCAGGTTGATCTGGCCGCTGGCATTGAGCTCCAGGATGCTTTCACCACAGACCAGCCGCAGGTTCTCACCCACTTCAATGACATAGCTCTGGCTGATGCTGTCGGTCTTGCGCTGGCCCACCGAAAGAATGTCTTCCTGTTTGACGATACGCAGGCGGTTGTTGCCGATGGTCACCGTCTCGTTATGCCCAATGCTCTTGTTGCGGTCGTGACCTACCGAGTGGCTTTCATCCACCTCGACCACGATGTCCTGGTTGCGCTCGGCATGGATGTACAGCTGCTCGGCGCCTTTCTTGTCTTCCATGCGGATTTCGTTGAAGTTCGCCGGTGTGCCGCCCTTGCTCGAACGGCTTTTCATGCCGCTTTGGGTGGCGTTTTCCGGCAAGTCGTACGGCACGGTTTGTTCGGCGTTGTAGACGCGGCCGGTGATGATCGGCCGGTCCGGGTCGCCTTCGAGGAAGCTGACGATCACTTCCTGGCCGATCCGCGGGATCTGCATCGAGCCCCAGTTTTTACCGGCCCAGGATTGCGACACGCGAATCCAGCACGAACTGTTTTCGTTGGACTGGTCGTGACGGTCCCAATAGAAATGCACCTTCACCCGGCCGAACTGGTCGGTCCAGATTTCCTCGCCCTTGGGGCCGACCACCAGTGCGGTCTGCGGGCCTTTGACGATAGGCCGGTGGGTGTTGGGCAGGGGGCGGTAGCTTTGTTGCGCGTCGATGCAGGTCAGGCTGCTTTCGAACTGCGCCGAAGCGCCAGCGCCGCCGCTTTCCCCGCTTTCCTGGGCGACGTAGTAACGGGCGCCGGCGATCAGGTATTCGCGGTTCTGGTCTTGGCGGCTGAAGCCCGTGAGGCTGAACAAATGACCTGACCCCAGGCCCCGGGCGTTGCCGGCGAACTCGACCTGTTCGTGCAGCGTCTGCAAGGCTTCGATGCGGGTGCGGGCGTAATGTTCGCCGTCTGCGCTTTGCACATAGGTGCCGGGATAGTCGTACAGCGGATAGTCGCCGGCGGTGTGCGGACGAGGCATGGCCGAGCGCACGTCAATTCGCGCGCTGGGGCGCTGGAAGTCATAGTCGTTGAGTTCCAGCGAACCTGGCTGGACTTCCTGGGCCAGGCGCCAGTCGTGAATGTGATCGCGTTCGCGCTGCTGTTCATTCTTGGGATAGTAGGGCACCGAAGCGTAGCCGGGCACGCTGGTGTGGGCGCCATAGGCATCGGCCAACACCAGCACATGACGACCTTGTTCATGGCGGAAGAAGTAGTAGATCCCTTCCTGCTCCATCAGGCGGCTGACGAAATCAAAGCTGGTTTCGCGATACTGCACGCAGTATTCCCACTCGCGATAGGGCCGGCTCAGGGCATCTTCGAAATCGGAAAAACCCAGGTCGCGAAACACCTGCTTGATGATCTGCGGGATGGTCAGGTTCTGGAAAATCCGGCAATCGGAGGTGCGGGTCAGCAGCCAAAGCCAAGGCCGCAGCGTGGCCTGGTAGCTGGCGAACTGGCCCTGGTCGACGTTCTGGCTGCAACGGGCAACGATGCCATGGAAATAGCGCTCGCCACCGCCGTCCAGTTGCAGGCTCAGGCACATGGGTTTGCCCAGCAATTGGTTGAGGTCGATGGCGTTGTCCAGCGAGTGCAGTTGCAACTCATAGTTGAACAGCCGCCCCAGCTCTTCGCCGCCGCCCATGTCCTTGAGCAACAGCACATCCGGCCCCAGGGGGCTGGTGATTTTTGCCAGGCGTGAGAGTTGCTTGAATAGCATTGGTTATCCCGTAAACGTTTCGTTGCTTTCTTACTGCCGGAACCGGATCCATTGTGGGAGCGAGCCTGCTCGCGATGGCGGGCTGACATCCAACATCGATGCTGAATGTCATGGCCTCATCGCGAGCAGGCTCGCTCCCACATTGACCGTGTTCCAGGCCGGTCAGGCCGCGTCGCTGAAGTCGTAGTGCAATTCGTTATCCCGGGCGCTGATCCGCACGCCTGCCAGCGCTTTGCCTTCGAGCATGCGGGTGAGGAACTCGCGGCTCATGTCCGGCAGCAGGCTGTTGGTCAGGATGGTGTCGATCATTCGCCCGCCACTTTCGGTTTCGGTGCAGCGGGAGACGATCAGGTCGATCACCGCGTCGTCGTAATCGAAGGCCACTTTGTGGGTGTTCTCCACACGCTTCTTGATGCGGTTGAGTTGCAGGCGGGTAATGGCCTTGAGCATCTCGTCGCTGAGCGGGTAGTACGGAATGGTCACCAAGCGGCCCAGCAATGCCGGCGGGAAAATCTCCAGCAACGGCTGGCGCAGGGCCTTGGCGATTTCTTCGGGCTCGGGCACGTTTTGCGGGTCTTTGCAGACCTGGGCAATCAGCTCGGTGCCAGCGTTGGTGGTCAGCAGGATCAAGGTGTTCTTGAAGTCGATCACCCGGCCTTCGCCGTCCTCCATCACGCCTTTGTCGAAGACCTGGAAGAAGATTTCATGCACGTCCGGGTGGGCCTTTTCCACCTCGTCCAGCAGCACCACGCTGTAGGGTTTGCGCCGCACGGCTTCGGTCAGCACGCCGCCCTCGCCATAGCCAACGTAGCCCGGTGGCGCGCCCTTGAGGGTGGACACGGTGTGGGCTTCCTGGAATTCGCTCATGTTGATGGTGATGACGTTCTGCTCGCCGCCGTACATGGCTTCGGCCAGCGCCAGTGCAGTTTCAGTCTTGCCCACGCCGGAAGTGCCGGCGAGCATGAACACGCCAATCGGCTTGCTCGGGTTGTCGAGGCCGGCGCGGGAGGTCTGGATGCGTTTGGCGATCATCTGCAGGGCATGGTCCTGGCCGATGATGCGTTTCTTCAGGTGCTGGTCGAGGTTGAGCACGGTTTCCAGTTCGTTACGGGCCATGCGGCCCACCGGAATACCCGTCCAGTCGGCGACCACTGAGGCCACGGCTTGGTAATCGACCGTTGGCAGAATCAGCGGGGTTTCGCCTTGCAGGGCACTGAGGCGCTGTTGCAGGTCCACCAGTTTCTCGCGCAGGACGTGGCTGTCTTCACTGCCAACGTCGCGGTCTACCACGCCGACGCTTTCGCGCAGGGTGGCGCGGGTGGCGAGCAGTTCGTCCACCAGGGTCTTCTCTTCGGCCCAGCGGCTTTCCAGTTCGGCCAGGCGTTCGCGCTCGGCGGCCAGCAGGTTTTCGCTGTTGCTCTGGCGGGCGCCGATGACGATGCCGATGGCGTGCTCGCGGGCGATGATTTGCAGTTCGGTTTCCAGCGCCTCGATGCGGCGACGGCTGTCGTCCACTTCGGCCGGCACGGCGTGCAGGCTGATGGCGACCCGGGCGCAAGCGGTGTCCAGCAGGCTCACGGATTTGTCCGGCAACTGGCGCGCCGGGATGTAGCGATGGGACAGCTTGACCGAGGCTTCCAGGGCTTCGTCAAGGATCTGCACCTGATGGTGTTTTTCCATGGTCGAGGCCACGCCGCGCATCATCAACAGCGCCTTGTCTTCGGACGGCTCGGCGACTTGCACCACCTGGAAGCGGCGCGTCAGGGCCGGGTCTTTCTCGATGTGCTTCTTGTACTCGGCCCAGGTCGTAGCCGCCACGGTGCGCAGGGTGCCTCGGGCCAAGGCTGGTTTGAGCAGGTTGGCCGCGTCCCCGGTGCCGGCGGCGCCACCAGCACCGACCAGCGTGTGGGCTTCGTCGATAAACAGGATGATCGGTTTTGGCGAGGCCTGGACGTCTTCGATGACCTGGCGCAGGCGCTGTTCGAATTCACCTTTCATGCTTGCGCCGGCCTGCAACAGGCCTACGTCGAGGCTGCGCAATTCCACATCCTTGAGCGCCGGCGGCACGTCACCGGCGACGATGCGCAGGGCAAAACCTTCGACCACGGCGGTTTTACCGACGCCGGCTTCACCGGTCAGAATCGGGTTGTTCTGTCGACGGCGCATGAGGATGTCCACCAGTTGGCGGATCTCTTCGTCACGCCCGACAATCGGGTCAAGCTTGCCGCTGCGAGCCTGTTCAGTGAGGTCGACGGTAAAACGCTTGAGCGCTTCCTGCTTGCCCATGGCGCTTGGGGCCATGGCGCCGCTGGCTTCACCAGGCACGCTGCCGGCGTTGAAACCATCGCTGGCGCTGAGCGCATTTTCCGGCGAGTCCCCGACGTATTCGTCAAAACGCTCGCTCAGGGCCTCGGCCTTGATCTTGTCAAACTCTGCCGACAGCCCCAGTAGCCCATGGCGCAGGCTCGGCGTCTTGAGGATACCCAGCACCAGGTAACCGGTACGCACCTGGCTTTCGCCAAACATCAGGCTGCCGTAGACCCAGCCACGTTCCACGGCTTCTTCCACATGGGAGGACAAGTCAGTGATTGAAGTCGAGCCCCGTGGCAAACGGTCCAGGGCGTCGGTCAGGTCCCGGGCCAGGCGCGCCGGCTCGATATTGAACTGGCGGATGAGGCGGTGCAGGTCCGAGTCCTGCAATTGCAGCAACTGATGAAGCCAGTGGGCCAGTTCCACATAAGGGTTACCGCGCAACTTGCAGAACACGGTGGCGGCTTCGATGGCTTTGTAGGCCACGCTGTTGAGTTTACCGAACAACGCGGCGCGACTGATTTCACCCATGCTCTTGGCTCCTTGAGGTTTGTGAGGTGTTGGCCTGCTCGGCGTAATGCCGGGCCAGTATTAAGTCCTTGGCATCTTTTTCGGGCTTGCCCAGCCAGGTATTGAAACCCAGGCGGAAGCGGCGATTGAGTTGCAGCGCCGGTACTTCGGGCTGTTTCAGAACCAGGTTCAGGTCCCAGTCCAGTTCATGGCCCAGGTATTCGGCCACCCAGGCCACCAGCTCATTGAAGGGTTGGCTACCGGGCAGCATGCTCATGTAGTCATCCAGCTTGAGTGGCCCCAGGCGAATGCGGAATTTGTGCTGGCGATCCCAGACGTAACGGCCCAGGCAAAAATCCACGCCCAATTGATGGGCGCTGACGCCCACGCGGCTGCGCTCCGGCAGTTCCAGCCATTGGCCGACGTACTCTTCGATCTCCACCGGTAGGCCGAAGTACTCGCTGAGAATGGCTTTCAAACCATCCGGGTAGCGGGTTTGTGCCGACAGATGACCGCTGTAATGCAACTTCGCCGTGTCGGGGATCAGCCCTTGTTTGAGCAGGCTCGGCATGCCCCGGCCGCTCAGTGCTGCCAGGCGTGCCGACCAGTAATCATCGTCCGGGCGGTCATGGCTGACCGTCGGCCGCGCTTCGGCCCAGGCCCGGTAAAACAGGCTCAGCAGGCGGTGATGGAACACATCCAGGAAGCGTTTACTGGTGCTGTCGGCGTTGTTGCGCTGGCGTTCGCGCACATATTCGGTGATGTGCAGCGGCAATGGGCCGTTGGGGCCGCCGAGGCCGAAAAAGAACTGCTCCAGGCGCGCCGGCGCGCCATCGACGCCCGGCTGTACCGACGCCAGGGTCGCCGGGGCGAAGCTGCAATCGGCCTGTTGCCCAAGGCGCAGCGGATCATCGGCCAGGCGCAACGAATGGCCCAGGCGCGGCAGTTCAGGCGATTCGCACTCGATGCGCCGCAACGCCTGGAAGAAGTCGTATTCCCAGGGCTCCTGGTGCATCGCGTCCAGGGTACTCACAGGGTCGGACGGCGTCCGGGCTTGGCTTTCCATCGCATGATCTCGCCGCGTTCGGTGGTACGGATCACCGTCTCGGTAAAACTGTTGATCGACACGTAGCGTGCCAGGAAGCGCTCGAACACTGCACCGAGCAAGAAGACTCCAGTGCCGCGAAACGCGTTTTCATCGAATTCCAGAGTGATCTCCAGGCCACGACCAAACACGATCGGGCCGGGCATCGGCAGGCGTCGGGTGCAGGCCTTGCTGCTGACTTCGCGCAGGCCTTCAATCTGCAATTGCAACGCCGCGTCGTTGCTGTCGCCATACAGGCGCAGCAGTTCGCGCAGGGCGGCGGCGCCCTGGCCTTGTTCGCTGAGGGACAAGTAATTCAGCGACAGCTGGCTGATCAACCGCCATGCCTTGGCGTCGTGGGCATGGCTGGCGCGTGGGCGGCTCGGGCCTGCCACGCAGCGCACCGCCGCGACAGGTGCGCTGTCGGCCAGGGTGAAGTCGGTCTTGCTATTGCCCACGCTCATGAACAGTGGCAGGTCGCGGTTGGTGCACAACGCTGTTACGCCCAGTTGGCGCAGATCGTGGCGATAGGGCGCCTGCTGGCTGTCCACCAGGCTGACGAAGGTTTCGCTGCCGATGTACGTCGAGCGCGGGCCGTTGCGCCGCTGGCCGCTGGACAGCACGCGAGGTTCGCGTCGCACCGTGTACCAGGCCTGGTCGCGGCCGTAGCGAGACGGATCGCGCACCGCATAGAACGGCAAAAAAGGCTGCTCCGACCCGGTGCCGTGGCCGGTGAGGGTGGTCAGGGAATGAATCTCGAAATCCATCGGCCGGGTACGGTCGGCGATTACATGGTGTTCATTGACCCGTTCCGACAAGTGGATGCGATCCAGGCGCTTGGGAAACAAGTTGATGGCCGGGGTGCAGAACGGCAGGAACTGCGCGGCTCCGACGCTGCCTTCCAGGCTCGGATCGTGACGGTCGAACAGCACGATCAATTCCAGTTCCTGGCCGTCACAGCGTTTGACCGCCCGGCTCAATTGGGTGAAGTCGACAAACAGAAAACGGTGGGGCAGGGCGAAGTATTCCTGCAACAGGCGATAGCCCTGGAAGGCCCGCGAGACCACTGGCAGCGCGGCGTCGGTATCGTCGAAGCCCTGGGAGCGCAGTGCGTCCTGCGGCAGGCGTTCCACCCAATCACCGCCAGGCTGACGGGCGAACACGGCGCAAACGTTGCCCAGCAGCTGTTCGTAGAGGCGGAAGGGCTGCTCGTCTGCTCCGTTGAGGTACAGCGGCAGGTTGTCCAGAGCCAGACTGTTGAACGGTAGTTCGGCGCCGGTGCGCAGGGTCAGGCGCAGGCCGGCCTTGGCCTTGGGTTCACTGGCGGCCAAGCGCCCGAGCATGGCGGACGGGTTGCCGAAGTACTCGGCCTGGCTGACCTGCAACGGCCACAACGTCACCGCGTGGGCGGTGCGGTACTCGCAGCAGGTTTGGGTTTCGCGGCCCAGGGCGGCGCGCAGGACCGTGTCCCGGGGCAGCGGGAAGCCGCTGCTCAGCGAGCCTTCATCGGGGTCGGCCTGCAATTGCACCACGGTCATCGACGGTGTCGGCGCCAGGTAATGGGGGTACGCGATTTCCAGCAGGTTGTGGGTGAAGGTCGGGTATTCGGCATCGAGCTTGAGCTGTACCCGCGCCGTCAGATAAGCAAAACCTTCCAGCAAGCGCTCGACGTACGGGTCGGCGCAGTCCATGCCGGACAACGTCAGCCGACTGGCGATTTTCGGGTATTCCTGAGCGAACTCCGCCGCGCTTTCGCGCACGTGGTGCAATTCCTGGTTGTACAGTTCCAGCAGGCGCGGGTTCATGAGCGTCTCCGCTGATCGGCGTTGATCACTCGCACATGGCCGGATTCCAGGTCCAGGTCGGTCTGCAGCATCAGGCGCAGCGGCACTGGCTGTGCCCAGAGATCGCCTTCGATCTCGAAACTCAGGGCGTTGTGGTTCATCTCGGCGGATGCCCGGGCCCGCACGCGCAAAGTGTTCCGTAGAATCCGCGGTTCGAACGTAGCGATGGCCTGGTGGATCAGCGCTTCAAGCGCCGCGATATCGACGTTCGACGCACTGTTGCCGGCCAGGGCTGGCAGCCCGAAGTTAACCACCGACGTGCCGGCCGGGGTGTGCAACGTCGCATCGGCGCCGAGCAACGAAGTGGTGTTGAGCAGCCACGCCAGGTCACGCAGCACCGAGGCTTTCAGTTGGGTCAGGGAGAGCACGCGCTTGTCGGCGCTTTCCTTGGGGTTGCTCGGGTCGTCATCGGTCAACCGGTCCAGCAGGGACGGTTGCAGACGATCGCGGGTGGCGATTTCGGTTACCACGTAAAAGGCCCCACATACATTTTTTGGTCCCCGCCCGAGCCGCAGGACGCAAATGCGTTAACTGCTCCCGCCTCCAGGCCTTCAGGCATCTGACGAATAGCCTGCATCTTGCTGAGACAGTCGCGGCTGGGCGCGGGCATATGTTCGCTGCGCCAGACGGCAAATATCGGGATGTCGTTGAAAGTCTCAACTCGCAGTTGCTGCTGTTTATCCAGGCTGAAACTGCAAGGCCATTCCATGTCCAGTTTCATGCGACTCTGGTCGGGTTTGACCAGCGTGCATTGGCCCTGGTCGTCAATCAGTCGGAGTTGCTGCCCAACAAAAGTCGCCTGGGTTGTTGGCATCTCGGCATGTTCGGCCCATGCGCTCAGGCTGATCAAATTCATCGCCAGGCACATGGTGAGCAGGTGCTTTTTCATTGATGACCGACGACTTGGCCATGACTCGGACGCCGGGCAGGAAAGGATTGGATTGGAACAAGCACCAACCGTCCTCGGCGCGTTCAACCGGACCAGCAGGGACGGTTGCAGGCGATCGCGGATGACGATTTCGGTTACCACCGGAATAGTGCCGTAAACATTTTCTGGTCTTGCTGGCCGAGCCCGCACATGGCACTGGGGTTGACCGACGAGGCTTCCAGAACGCCGTTGATTTTGCGTACGGCCTGGGATTTTGTATCACAGTCCCGACTAGGCGATGGTTCGGGGACGCTCCGTTCAACCAGGAAAATCGGGACGTCTCTGAACATTTCTACCCGCAATTCACCCTTTGGGTTCAGGTTGAAATAGCACGGCCATTCCATACCCAGTACCAAATGAGTCTGATCCGGTTTGAGGACGGCGCATTGACCGTTCTGGTCGACTAGCTTAAGTAGCTGGCCGGCGAACGTTCCTTGAGTGCGAGCGGGCGCGTCGAGTTGGTCTGGGTCGGTTTCAGCGCAGGCATTCAAGCTGATCAGCAGGCTGCACAGGAGTGTCGCTCGGAGCATTGGCCCTATCATGTCAACTCCCAGAACCAGACCTGTCTGGAAAGGAAATCACCATCAAAGAAGCCTTTGGTTCGGCCACGATTCCATAAATCGATGTGGTCGCCTGAGCGCTCGCTTTCAGGCTCGTTTGCACGGCTAAAGCAATCCTTGAAAAAGATGATTCCGGTCTTCTGGCTGAGTTTCAGACGATCGGCTGCGCTACCACTCAAAATGGTCGGACGCCCCAAATGATGCCGCCACAGCCAGTTCGCCAGAGACTCGGCGCCACGGGCATGGTCATGCTTGCATTTGGGATCGGTATAGGTCGATTTGTTGACCTTGATGGTCAGCTCGCCATTCAACGCGACACTCATACGAATCGCGCACTGGTTGCCCCAGGGCTGGTCGCATGGATCCTTGACGGTGGGATAGCTGCTCCACAAATTAATAAACGAAGGCTTGGCCATGACTCAGACACCGGAGGGAAAAGGATTGGATTCGAGCAAGCACCAAAACACCCCCGGCGCATAACACCGGGGGCATCTTCGATTACACCTTGACGTTCTGGCGGATGTTCCAGCCGAACTTGACCGGCCCGCCTTCCTTGGTGCCGTCGGCTTTTTGCGGCTGGTAGTCCACAAGCACCTTGGCGAAGTTCAGGGTGAGGTTTTCGGTCAGGCGATCATCGCTACCCGAGCCGCCGGTGCTCAGGGACGTGACCAGCACTTCTTCCAGGTTGATGATCATGTACTCGACCTGGCTTTCGCCGCCGGCCTTGCGCACGGTCAGCTTGACCTTGTCGATGTGCTTGCCGCTGGCGCAGTGCATCATCAGGTTCGGTGAGGCTTTGTCGACGTACTTGGTCAGCGACAGGTCCTGGATGTTCACCTTGCCGGCACCACCACCGCTGCCCACGTGCATATTGCCGGACTGAGACATGCCCCAGCTCCAGTTCAAGACGTCGATCTCGTCCTTGTGGGCCTTGTCCATGGACTCGCCCTTGATGTCGCCGATCTTGATGAAAATATCAACAGCCATGTTTTCTCCCTGTGTGGTCTCTACCACATTGTGTTTTGCTGATCGTTCCCACGCTCTGCGTGGTAACGCATCTGGTGACGCTCTGCGTCACTGGGACGCGGAGCGTCCCGGGCGGCATCCCCACGCAGAGCGTGGGAACGATCACATCAAGGCGGTGTTACGCGCCTTTGGCCGAAGGCAGCTTGGATACCAGGCGCAGCGACACGGTCAGACCTTCGAGCTGATAGTGCGGGCGCAGGTAGAACCTGGAGTTGTAGTACCCCGGGTTGCCTTCCACGTCCTCGACGATCACTTCGGCCGCAGCCAATGGGTGCTGGGCCTTGGTGGTTTCGGTGGAGTGCGCCGGGTCACCGTCGACGTAGTTGAGGATCCAGTCCTGCAACCAGCGCTGCATTTCGTCCTTCTCTTTGAAGGAGCCGATCTTGTCGCGCACGATGCACTTCAAGTAATGAGCGAAACGGCAGGTGGCGAACAGGTACGGCAGGCGCGCGGCCAGGTTGGCGTTGGCGGTGGCATCCGGGTCGTCGTACTCGGCCGGTTTCTGCAACGACTGTGCGCCGATGAACGCGGCGAAGTCGGTGTTCTTTTTGTGCAGCAGCGGCATGAAACCGTTCTTCGCCAGTTCCGCTTCGCGGCGGTCCGAAATGGCGATTTCGGTCGGGCATTTCATGTCCACGCCACCATCGTCAGTCGGGAAGGTGTGCGCCGGCAGGTTTTCCACTTCACCGCCAGACTCCACGCCACGGATGCGCGAGCACCAGCCGAAGTGTTTGAACGAACGGTTGATGTTCACCGCCATTGCGTAAGCGGCGTTGGCCCAGGTGTACTTGGAGCTGTCGGCACCGTCGGTGTTTTCTTCGAAGGCGAAGGCCTCCACCGGATCGGTCTTGGCGCCATACGGCAGACGCGCGAGGAAGCGCGGCATGGTCAGGCCGATATAGCGCGAGTCTTCCGATTCGCGCAGCGAGCGCCAGCCGGCGTATTCCGGGGTGGTGAAGATTTTGGTCAGATCGCGCGGGTTCGACAGTTCCTGCCACGAGCCCATGCCCATCACGGTCGGCGATGCGGCTGCGATGAACGGCGAGTGCATGGCGGCGCAGACTTTCGACAGTTCGCCCAGCAGTTCCACGTCCGGAGGCGACTGGTCGAAGTAGTAATCGCCCACCAGGCAACCGTAAGGTTCGCCGCCGAACTGGCCGTATTCTTCTTCGTACATCTTCTTGAAGATCGGGCTCTGGTCCCACGCGGTGCCCTTGAATTTCTTCAGGGTCTTGTGCAGGTCGGTCTTGGAGATGTTGAGCACGCGAATCTTCAGTTGCTCATCGCTCTCGGTGTTATTCACCAAGTAATGCAGGCCACGCCAGGCGCTTTCCAGTTGCTGGAAATCGGGGTGGTGGATGACCTGGTTGACCTGGGCGGTGAGCTTGGCGTCGATGGCGGCGATGATTGATTCGATCGACTTGATGGCGTCGTTGGACACCAGGTCGGTCTGCGCCAGGGCCTGTTCGGCCAAGGTGCGCACGGCGGTCTCGACGGCTTCGCGAGCGCGTTCGGTCTTGGGTTTGAATTCTTGCAGCAGCAGGGAGGCGAACTCGCTGGCTTCTTCGGTGGTGCTCAGTGTCTGAGCGTCTGCACGTACTGAATCGGTCATGATCATTCGTCCTGATTAAGCCTGAGGCTCGGCTGGCTTCGGCGCACTGGCAAGCGCCTGGAGCAGCGCCGGATCCTTGATGGCCTTCATGATGATTTCTTCGGCACCGGTCTTGCCGTCCATGTAGGTCAGCAGGTTGGCCAGTTGGGTGCGCGCTTCGAGCAACTTGTTCAGCGAGTCGACCTTGCGCGCCACGGCGGCCGGGCTGAAGTCGTCCATGCTTTCAAAGGTGATGTCCAGGCTCAGGTTGCCTTCGCCGGTCAGCTCGTTGGGCACGTGGAACGCGACGCGTGGCTGCATGGCCTTGAGGCGTGAGTCGAAGTTGTCGACATCCACCTCCAGGAACTTGCGATCGGCCACAGGTGCCAGAGGCTCGGCGGGCTTGCCGGCGAGGTCCGCCATGACGCCCATGACGAAGGGCAACTGGACCTTTTTCTCGGCGCCGTAGAGCTCGACGTCGTACTCGATCTGCACTCGAGGCGCACGGTTGCGCGCGATGAATTTCTGAGAACTTTGCTTCGCCACGTTGCTGCTCCTGGTCGCTCAAGCGACGGTGTTGGCGTCATCGGTGGTACCGGTGACGTGACTGCGTGATCCGTTCGCTTTTATTCGCTGTCTGGTCCGCGCAGGTTTTCAAATTGGCTCATGCCATCGGGAATCAGGTTGCGCACGATGGCCGCAAAGTCGGCGTGCACCAGATTCTTCGCCCGGTTCAACAGCACCGGCAGCGGGCTGGAGGGCTCATGACGGGTGTAGTACGCAAGAATCCGGTCCAGGCTGCGCAGCACGTCGTCGCGGTTGTTGATTTCGCCAGTACCGGTACTGCGCGGTGCGCTCGGTGCGGTGGCGTATTCAACCGGCGCGGTGCTGTCTTCGCTGAGGGTGTCGGGCAGGGGGCTGTCGCCGCTCTGGGGGGCGAACTGGCCGAGAATCTGCAAGGCCATTTTGAGCGGTTGCTTCAATGGGCCAAGGTCAACGCCTTGGGCGGAACCGATTTGTTCGCTGACCTGTTGCTCGATGGCCTCGGCGACGCTGCGGGCCTCCTGCAGAGCGGCGCGGGTGATTTCCAACTGTTCGGGATCGCTGTCCAGGAACGCCCCGGCGAGCTGCTCGGCGCCGAGGTTTTCGTCAGGGAAGCTTTGCAGGCCGCTGGCATTGGCGGCGGCGCGCAGGCTGACAGCACCAAAGGTTCGCGAACGGGCCAGGATGCTTTCGCGCAGCAGGCGAATGGTGGCATCGGACGTCAGGCCGGCGAGGGCATTGATGCGCACGGTGGGGTCGTTGTCGTCTTCGGCATCCAGGCGCGGATGCAGGTCGGCCCAGTATTGCTTGAGCAATTCGCTGATCAGTGTCAGGACGCGGGCCAGGCCGGTGACGCCTTCGAGGGCAAGGGAGCTTTGCAAAAGGAAATGGGTGATACGCAGGTCTTTGCTGCGTTGCAACAAAACCAGACTTTGCTGCTGGATGCTGCGCCATTCAGGGGGGGCGGCAGGCAATATCGAATCGCCCATGCTGCGCTCGGGCTGGCCTTGGGAATCGCGTTCCAGGCGCAAAAAATCCGCGTCATATTCCAAATCTTCGCCGCAAGGCGAAGTCGCGGAAACGGCGGCGAGCAGCAAAGGCACTTCCACTGAATTTGATCTCCATATCGCCCGACTGGCAGTCGGGCTGTTCACACGTTAGTTCCAAGTGGAACTTCACATGTTTCCTTGAGTGTAATGGCCCTTTGGATACGCAGTGATCTTAAAGTGCCATCATTGATATTCAAGAAGTTGTGCATTTTTGGTGTAGTACTTATGGCTTGTCAAGGTAAGCTATTTCCTCTGTGTGACAGATGTGAAGTGCTTAACAACCCGCGCGACCGATAGGTCGAAGCAGGCATTGATGCAGGTTTTTTGTCACGCAAGCCGGTTAAGATCAGCAATCATGCTGGTAAAAAGCCGTTTCAAGGTTGTTTTTGCAAGGTTGTCGGAGCGAGTCTGGCGGGAGTTAATCCCGATTCGCCCGCGCGCAAAGTGTTCAGCAAGGAGGCAAGATGTCGCTGTGTTTGACTATCACTAGTTATCACAAAATTACCCCTGGCCAGTGCCCTGAGAAATCCATGGATCAGGGCGCGATGGCAATCGGCCGTAATTCTGATAATGACTGGGTATTACCCGATCCAGAGCGTTTGGTGTCTGGCAAACATTGCGTTGTTCAATATAAAGATGGCCGGTATTACTTAACTGATAACAGCACTAATGGTGTGGAATTGGTCAAGGCCGGTATTCGTCTGCGCAAGGGCAACAGCGAGCCGTTGCAAGATGGCGAAGTTATCCGCATCGGTGATTATGAAATCCAGGCGCGTATCGATTTCAGTCTGCCGGTGACCGACGGCAACCCTTTCGCCGATTCGTCCAGCAGCTTCGAGGCCCTGATGGGGCGTCAGGGCGCCGTCGTGAATACGCCGACGTCGTTGCCCGTGACACCACCTGCACATTTTCAGGGCGTATCGGCCATGGACACGATGCCGGACCTGTTCGACTTTCTGACGCCGACCAGCGTCCCGCCGGCCACTCAGCCCGACCATGTCCCGGCCGAGCAGCATGACTTCCGCCCACCGACCCCGATCCCCACCCCAACGCCCGTGGCCGGGCCTGCGCCGCTGGTGTCGGCCCCGGTGATTCCGGAAGATTGGGACCTGTTCAGCGACAAGCCTGCACCGGTGGCGATCGCCCCTCTGCCTGTTGCAGAGGTTGCACCGCCACCCGTACCTCACATCAGCGTACCGATCGAACCAGCACCCCTTTGCGAACCGCCTGTGGCCGTCGCCGAACGCCTGGTCGATCCGGTCAGCCCGGCCGACAATTCTCAACCCGACCTGTTGCAAGCCTTTCTGCGCGGTGCCGGGCTGGATCAAGTGCGCCTGGACAAGGCCCAGGCCGAGGCACAAATGGAAAGTATCGGGCGCAGTTATCGGCTGATGGTCGAAGGCCTGATCGATGTCTTGCGCGCCCGTAGCAGCCTCAAGGGCGAGTTCCGCATTCAGCAGACGATGATTCAACCGGTGGAAAACAACCCGCTGAAATTCGCTCCCAACGTCGATGAAGCATTGCTGTTGCTGTTGCGCCACAGCAATCAGGCGTTCATGGCGCCGGACCTGGCCGTGCGCGACAGCTTTGATGACTTGCGTGCCCACCAATTGGCGGTGATGGCCGGCGTGGAAGCTGCGATCAAACACCTGCTGACGCGCTTCGAGCCGGCGCAGCTGGAAGAGCGCATGGGCAAGCCCGGTGGCCTGTCGAGCATTTTCAGTGGTTCGCGACAGGCCCAGTACTGGCAGCAGTTCACCGAGCTCTACAGCAATATTTCCCGCGAGGCCCAAGAGGATTTCCAGGACCTGTTTGGTCGGGAATTCAGTCGCGCCTACGAAGAACACAGTACAAGGCAGCGCCGCGGCTGAGCGTCGCCATCGCATAGCGCCATTCATAGCAAAGAACGGAACAACGGATAGCTGAAACGTCATTGAGGACGCAGGATGATTCCCAGGTTTTTACTCGCAGTTGCCACCGCGCTTCTGCTGACCGCATGTGCCAAGGATGCGGCCAAACCCCAGCCCGAAGAGGCTGAGGCCGAGGCCGATACGGCCGCCGTCGAGTTGCACTTTCACGCCATTGCCGGGCTCAACCCCGGCGCCACTGGCCAGCCAGCCCCGGTCCGGGTGCGTATTTTCGAATTGAAAAATGCCGCCACCTTCGGCCGTTCCGATTATTTCGCACTGGCCGAACGGGCCCAGGCGACGCTCGGCGCCGATCTGATCGATCAGGACGAAGTGCTGATCCAGCCCGGCCAGCAGTTGAGCCTGCAGCGCGACCTCGACCCGGCCACCCGCCATATCGGCGTGCTGGTGGGGTATCGCGAGCTGGATCAGTCGTTGTGGCGCGCGGTGATGAATGTCCCGCCGCGCCAATACACCGAATACCAGATCAGCCTCGACGTGCGAGCCGTGCGCAGCGCCGTCGTGGTTCCCCCATCCAGCCCTGCCCAATAAACAATCGGAGCCCCCCATGTCCTGGAACAATCGTGTGGTCTGGTCGGAAGGCATGTTCATTGGAACGCAGCACTTTCAGCAGCATGACCGTTACCTGGAGAACCTCATCGACGCCCGGAGCCGCCCGTTGTCGGCCGGCGCCTGGGGTTTCTCCGAATTGCTGATCGACCAGGGCCTGCTGGCCCAGGGCAAACTGGCGATTATCTCGGCGCGGGGTCTGCTGCCGGACGGCACGCCATTCAACATTCCCCAGGATGACCTGGCGCCGAGCCCGCTGAATGTCGATGACAACCTGCGCGATGGCTTGGTGTACCTGGCCTTGCCACTCAAGCGCGCCGGTGCGCGAGATACCGTTGACGAAGGCGAAGCCCTGGGCGCTGCGCGCTACGTGAGCCAGGTTCGCGAAGTACGGGACGACAACGCGCCGTTCGAAAACCAGGCCCCCGTGGCCGTGGGGTCGAGGGCGCTGCGATTGTTGGTAGCCCAGGATGGCATCAGCGACTACGCCGCCATCGGCCTGGTACGAATCAAGGAAAAACGCGCCGACCGAGCCTTGGTGCTCGACGACACTTACATCCCGCCGCTGCTGGATGTGGTCGCCTCCAATCCCCTGGCCGCGTTTCGCAGCGAACTGCTGGGCCTGCTTCATCAGCGCGGCGAAGCCCTCGCCGGACGGGTGGTGGCGTCCGGTGCTGGTGGTGCCTCGGAGATTGCCGATTTCATGCTGCTGCAACTGGTCAACCGTGCCCAGCCGTTGATCCAGCACTTGAGCCAGTTGAGCCCGTTGCACCCCGAGCGGTTCTACAGCGAGCTGGTGAGTCTGGCCGGCGAGTTCTCGACCTTTACCGCTTCCGGGCGGCGGCCCCAGGAATACCCGCAGTACCAGCACGATGACTTGGCGCTGAGTTTCGCGCCGGTGATGCAAGCCCTGCGTGAGGCGCTGTCGATGCTGATCGACAGCAAGGCCACGCCGATTCCGATCGTCGAAAAAGCCTACGGCGTCCACGTCGCGATGCTGGCCGACAAGTCCCTGCTCGACAGCGCCAGCTTCATCCTGGTGGTGCGCGCCGACGTGCCCGCCGAAACCCTGCGCAGCCACTTCGGCCAACAGAGCAAGGTCGGCTCGGTGGAGCACATCCGCAACCTGGTCAACCTGCAATTACCGGGCATTGGCCTGCTGCCACTGCCGGTGGCGCCACGGCAAATTCCGTATCACGCCGGCTCCACTTATTACGAACTGGACCGGGGCAGCGAGCATTGGCAGCAACTGGCCAACTCCGGCGGTTTTGCGTTCTACATCGCGGGGCAATTCCCGGGGCTGAACCTGGCTTTCTGGGCGATCCGAGGATAAACCGCAATGAGCAACGACGATCGTACCCAATTCATGCCGACACCCGGTGGCCGTGGCGCCGACCCGGTCCGCCCGGAGGCTGGTCGCGGCCAGGCCGCGCCGCTTTCGATGCCGGCCGCGCCGCTTTTGATCGGCACGGCCGAAGGGCTCAACCCCCTGGAGAGCGCCGCCGGCCCGTTGCTGGCTTTGCTGACCCGCTTGCGCAACACCATTGCCCACCCGGCGCCGGCGAGCCTGCGGGCGCAATTACTGGCCTACCTGCGCCAGTTCGAGGAACGCGCCGAGGCTGCCGGCGTGGTGCGCAACGATGTGTTGCTGGCCCGTTACGCCTTGTGCACCGCCCTGGATGAAGCGGTGTTGAGTACACCGTGGGGTGGTGCCAGCGACTGGGGCAAACAGAGCCTGCTGATCACCGTGCACAACGAAGCCTGGGGCGGCGAGAAGGTGTTCCAGCTGTTGGAACATTGCCTGCAAAGCCCCCGCGAACGTTTGTATCTGCTGGAGCTGTTGTATCTGTGCATGTGCCTGGGTTTCGAAGGGCGTTATCGGGTCATGAACGACGGTCGCAGCCAACTGGAAGCCTTGCGTGAGCGCACCAGTGCGGTCATCCGCAGCGCTCGTGGCGATTATGAGCGTGAACTGTCGCCCCATTGGCGCGGTGTCACTGTGGCCCGCGACCGGCTGGCGCAATTCATGCCGCCTTGGATTGCCGTGGCCATCGGCGTGGCGTTACTGCTGGCACTGCTGTTCGGCCTGCGCTTGAAACTGGCCGCCGATGCCGAGCCGGTGTTTAAAAATATTCATGCGCTGGGCGAGATCCCGGTGCAGGCCATCGACCGTCCGGTGGTGCAACCGAAACTGATCGAGCGTCCCCGCCTGGCAGGCTTCCTCGCTGATGAAATCAAGGCCGGTCGGGTCGCTGTGGAAGATGCCGTTGACCGTTCAGTGGTGACCATCCGTGGCGATGAGCTGTTCGCCTCGGGCAGCGCCAGCATCGTCGACAATTTCCAGCCGCTGATGCTGCGCATCGCCGATGCCGTTCGCAAGGTCAAGGGCCAGGTCCGGGTGACCGGCCACAGTGATAATCGCCCGATTGCCACCTTGCGGTTTCCATCGAATTGGGCCTTGTCCGAGGCGCGGGCCAATTCGGTACTGCAAATCCTTTCAGCCAAGACCGGCCAGCCCGAACGCTTCAGCGCCGAAGGCCGCAGCGACACCGAACCGTTGGCCTCGAACGCTACAACAGAGGGCCGCGCACGCAATCGTCGGGTCGAAATCACAGTGTTGGCGGAGGGGGTCGAGTGAAGGCGTTTTTCAGTTTTATCATCCGCTGGGTCATTCCGTTGCTGGGGCTGATCGCCCTGAGCCTGATCATCTGGTTTGTCGGGCCGCTACTCGAATTCCTGGTGCCCGAAGGTCGGCGCTGGGCGCTGATCATTCTGGTGTTCGCGGTGTGGATCGCCTATCGGGTGTTTCGCATTATCCAGGCGCGCCGTCAGGCCGCCGAAGTGATGCGCAGCCTGGCGGCGCAAACCCCGTCGGATCCGACCAGCATCGCCACCTCTGAGGAGCTCGAAACCCTGCGCCAGCGCATGGACGAAGCCTTGGCGCTGTTGAAGAAAGCCAAGCTGGGCGGTGACGAGCGCCGTAACCTGTATGAACTGCCGTGGTACGTGATCATCGGCCCGCCGGGTTCAGGCAAGACCACGGCGCTGGTCAATTCCGGGCTGCATTTTCCGTTGGCGGCGCAGTTGGGCGCCGGGGCAGTCCGTGGTGTCGGTGGCACGCGCAATTGCGATTGGTGGTTTACCGATCAGGCCGTGCTGCTCGACACCGCAGGGCGCTACACCACCCAGGACAGCGACGCGACAGTCGATAAAGCCGCGTGGCTGGGTTTTCTCGGCCTGTTGAAAAAACAGCGGGCCCGGCGTCCGATCGACGGCGCGTTTATCGCCATCAGCCTCTCCGACTTGCTGCTGGGCAGCGACGCCGAGCGCGCTGCCCATGCCGCCGCGATCCGTCTGCGTATCCAGGAGCTGTACACGCAACTGGGCGTGCGCTTTCCGATCTACCTGATGCTGACCAAGCTCGATCTGGTGCCAGGGTTCATGGAGTATTTCGATACCCTGAGCAAGGAAGAACGGGCCCAGGTCTGGGGTATGACTTTTGCCCTGGACGACGGCAAAAACAATGACAGCCCACTGGCCCATCTGCAAAGCGAATTCACCGGCCTGGAACGGCGCCTCAACGATCGTTTGGTGGAGCGTTTGCAACAGGAGCGCGACCCGGCGCGGCGCGATCTGATCTACGGCTTCCCGCAACAGTTCGGCGCGTTGAAAGATTGCCTGCAAAGCTTCCTTGAGGGCGTATTCAAACCCAACGCCTTTGAAGAGCGGGTGCTGTTGCGCGGGGTGTATTTCACCAGCGGCACCCAGGAAGGCAGCCCGATTGACCGGCTGATCGGCTCCATGGCCCAGAGCATGAACCTGGACCGCCAGCACCTGGCGCGCCAGAACGGCACCGGGCGCAGTTACTTCATCGAAAAACTCTTCAGCGCCGTGGCCTTTGCCGAGCGTGGGCTGGTGGGGGTTAACCCGAAAGTCGAACGTCGGCGCAAGTGGATCGCCCGGGGCGTGCTGGCCTCGACCGTGGCCCTGGTGCTGGTGGTCGGGACCTTGTGGTGGGTCAGTTACCGCGCCAATCAGGCGTATATCGCGCAAGTCGATCAGAAAGTCGCGCCCCTGGGCCAGTCCGTGCAGAACCTCAGCCCGGCACAACGGGACGTACTTGCAGTGTTGCCTTTGCTCAACGCGGTGAAGCACCTGGCCGACGATTCGCCGAACTGGGCCGAAGGCCTGGGCCTGTATCAGGGCGACATGCTTGAAGCCGAGTCTGGCAGCGTCTATCGCAAGTTGTTGATCGCGGTCTTCGCGCCACGCTTGCTCACGCGCATCGAAGAGCAATTGCACGGCGGCGGCAATTCGGACTTCCTTTACGAAGGTTTGAAGGCCTACCTGATGCTCGCCGACAGCGAGCATTACGATGCCGACTTCATCAAGGCGTGGATCGCCCTGGACTGGGATCGCAGCCTGCCGCGCGACTTGCCGGCCGAGCAGCGTCTGGCCCTGGAGGAGCACTTGCAGGCGCTGTTCGAGCGCCATCCGCCCACCGCACGTCTGGACCCGCGCCTGATCGACGATCTGCGTCGGCAGTTGCAGCAGCTGCCAGTGGCCCAGCGCGTCTATGACCGGGTCAAGCGGCAGAAACTGCCGGACGGCATTCCGGACTTTCGTATCAACGAAGCGGCCGGGCGCGATGCCGCGCTGGTGTTCAGCCGCAAGAGCGGCAAGCCGCTGGGCGAACCCTTGAGCGGCTTCTTCACGGCCAAGGGTTACCGCCAAGGGTTTTTGCTGACCAGCCTGAACCAGACCGGCACTCTGGCCGAGGAGCAATGGGTGCTCGGTCGCGACCAGGCAGAACAACAGAACGTCGTCAGCCTGGCCGCCGACGTACGCCGTCTGTATTTCCAGGATTACCAGCGCCAGTGGGATGCCTTGCTGGCTGATATCGACTTCGTGCCGATCACCAGCGTGGCCCAGGCCGCCGATGTGTTGCGGGTGATTTCCGGCCCGACCTCGCCGTTGAAAAAACTGCTGGTAGCAGTGGCGAAGGAAACCGACCTGCAACAGGAAGAACGCCTGCTGGCCGCCAAGGGCGCGCCGGTGGAGGGCGGGGTCGACAAGCTCAAGGAGCGCCTGGGCAGCTTGCTCGGCCAGGAGCAGGCGACGCAAAACACAGCGGATGCCAGTGAAGATCCCATCACCGCGCATTTTGCCGAAATCAACAGCATCGTCAGCAAAAACGAAGGCGAGCCGGCGGCCATCGACGGCCTGCTGGCCGACATGAACGCCCTGTATGTGCAGGTCAGCGCCATGGTCGGCGCCAGCGGCGACGCCTTGCTCGGCGAAGCCAAGAACCAGGCCGCAGCGGCTGCGACACGGGTCAGCCTCAACGCCGAACGTCAGCCGCCGCTGGTGCAGGGCCTGGTCAAATCGGTGGTCAACTCCACCACCAACAGCATGATGGGCGGGGTACGCAATCAACTGAACGCGGCCTGGACCAGCGAAGTGGTGAACATCTATCGCCAGTCCCTGGCCGGGCGTTACCCAATGTCGCCGGGCAGTGCGCGGGATGCGACCCTGGACGACTTCGGCCAGTTCTTCGGCGTGGGCGGGGTGATGGACAACTATTTCCGCAAATACCTGCAGCCGTACGTGGATACCTCGACCCAGGCCTGGCGTTGGCAGCCGGGCGCCGCACAGAAGCTAGGCATTGCCCCGGGCGTGCTGCAAACCTTCCAGCGGGCAGCGACCATCCGGGATGCGTTTTTCCGTTCCGGCGGCACCCAGCCGATGGTGCGCTTCGAACTCAAGCCAGTGGCGATGGACGCCACCATCACCCAGTTTTTGCTCGACCTCGATGGCCAGCAATTGAGCTACGACCACGGCCCGAGCCGCCCCACCTCCATGCAATGGCCCAACCCCGGCAGCATCGGTGTGGTGCGGATCTCGATCATGCCGCCTTCAGCCAGCGGTCGTTCGGGTATCACCCTGGACGGGCCCTGGGCCTGGTTCCGTCTGCTGGAGCAATCGGACCTGACCGCCGGCAACTCGCCGGACCGCTTCAACCTGCGGCTGCGAGTCGACGGCGCCAGCGTCTCTTATGAGCTGCGGGCCAACAGCGCCTTCAACCCGTTCAAGAGCCGTGTACTCAGCGGTTTCAGCCTGCCGGAGCGTTTATGAGCACGCCGGGTTTCTATGGAAAGTTGGCCAGTCGCGGGGACTTTGTCAGCCGTGGCTTGCCGCAGAGTTTTATCGGCCCCTGGGATTCGTGGCTGGCGGCGGGCCTGCTCGCCAGCCAAAGCCTCGGGGACCGTTGGCTGGATGCCTATCTGGTCAGTCCGCTGTGGCGCTTCATGCTCGGGCCCGGTGTGTGTGGGCCGCAAGCCGCCGTTGGGGTGGTGATGCCGAGCATCGATCGGGTTGGCCGGTATTTTCCGCTGACCGTCGCGGTACTGCTGGATCACGACGCTGATCCGGCGTCGGTGGTAGGCGGCTCGGATGTCTGGTTTGAGCAAGTTGAGCAATTGCTGTTGAGCACGTTGAGCGTGGAGGCGAGCTTCGAAGCCTTCGGTGCAGGGCTGGAGACGCTGGGCGGCCCGGCATACCTGCCACGCGCGCCAAGCAGCCGTTTTGCCGGCCTGCATCGTTTTGATGCCACCGACCCGAAGGCGCGAATGACCGCGCTTGCCGAACTGGCCTGCGAAGGCGCAAGCCTGTGGTGGGGCCAGGGTTCGGAGCGTATCGCCCCTGCTTTATTGCGGTGCCAGGGCCTGCCGGCCGCCGCTGATTTTGCGCAATTTTTGCTCGGCCAAGAAGGTGTTGTGTAGATGTGTCCAAGCGTTGGAAAGACGTTCAAGTCCGCAAGCAAGAGCCATGTCGGCATGGTCCGCCAGGTTAACGAAGATGCTTGCCTGGACCGGCCGGAAAACGGCCTGTGGGTGGTCGCCGATGGCATGGGCGGGCACGCAGCTGGCGACTACGTCAGCAGTCTGATCGTCGATAGTCTGCGCAACGTTGCCGTAGGCCGTTCGCTGGATGAATACGTCGCGGCGCTGAAAACCGACCTGCTGCGGGTCAACGCCGCCGTGCGTGAAGAAACCGCCAACCGCGGCGTGACCATGATGGGCAGCACCGTGGTGGCGTTGGTGGCGCGTGACTTGCGCGGAGTGTGCCTGTGGGCGGGTGACAGCCGCTTGTATCGCCTGCGTGACGGCCTGCTCGAAGGCATCTCGCGGGACCACAGTTATGTTCAGGATCTGCAGGACAGCGGCCTGCTCAGCGAAGCTGAAGCCCGGGTGCATCCACGGTCCAATATTGTCACCCGCGCTGTTGGGGTAGGGGCGCAACTGGAGCTGGCGATGGTCGAGCTGCTGTTGATGCCTGGCGACAGTTACCTGCTGTGCAGCGATGGGCTGACCAAGACCGTCGAGGACCATGAAATCAGCGAGGTGCTGAGCCACGACGAACCCGGTGAAATCGCCAGCAGCCTGGTGTCCCTGGGTCTGATGCGCGGTGCTCCGGACAACATCACCGTCATCGTCGTGAAGGTGCCTTCATGAACCCCACCGTGAATATTCTGATCCCCGGCTATGACATCGTCGTCGAGATCGGCGAAGGCGCCATGGCCAGCGTTTACCTGGCGACCCAGCGCTCGCTGGAGCGCAAGGTGGCGCTGAAGGTCATGGCCGCCGCGCTGGCGGCCGACCCGAGTTTCTGCGAGCGTTTCCTGCGCGAAGGTAAAACCCTGGCGCGTCTGTCTCACCCGCATACGGTCACCATCCATGACATCGGCCATGTCGGTGAACTGTATTACATGGCCATGGAATTCCTGCCCAACGGCACGCTCAAGGAGCGCATCGCCGCCGGCCTGACGCCGGAACAGGGCCTGATCTACATCCGTCAGATCGCCTCGGCCCTGGGCTATGCCCATGGGCTGGGGCTGGTTCATCGCGACGTCAAACCGGCGAACATTCTGTTCCGCGCCGATGGCACAGCGGTGCTCTCGGACTTCGGCATCGCCAAGTCCATGGATGACCGAACCCAGTTCACCCAGGCCGGTTTCGCTGTCGGTACTCCCAGCTACATGAGCCCGGAACAGGCGCGCGGCCAGGATATCGATGGCCGAGCCGATCTTTATGCCTTGGGCGTGGTGCTCTACGAAATCCTCGTTGGCAAACTGCCGTATACCGGCAACGACGCACTCTCAACGGCCCTGGCGCATTTGACAGAACCGTTGCCGGAGCTGCCCGTGCACCACGGTCGCTATCAAGAGGTACTGCGCAAACTGTTGGCCAAGGATCCGGCCGACCGTTTCGCGGATGCAGCGGCGCTGTTGCAGGCGCTGGATAATCTGCCTCGGGAATCGATTGAAGCGACCACGATCCGGCCATTGCCAATTCCGGTAGTGCCGATTGCGGTGAGCAATGACCTGGCGGGACTGACGCCGGTGTCCATCGATATACCGACCGGCCCCGCGCAGCCACAACCTCGATCCAATCCTGTTCCGCCGACTGTGAAACCGACGCCGTCGTCCACGGTCTCGGAGCAGCGAAAGGGGCCGGTGTTCGCACTCGCCGCCGTCGCGGTGGCCGTGGCGCTGGTCTTGGGCGGCGCGGGTTATTGGTGGCTGTCCGGTGACGGCGAAGCCGACGCCAAGGTGCCGGTGGTTTCAGCACCGCCCGCCAGCCCGCCGCCGACCGTGGCGCCACCCGTAAAACCCCCTGTGGCGACGGAGATCGATGGCGGTCAGCGGCCGCTGCTGATGGCCGGCAAAAAAACCTTGTTCCAGCGAGTACTCAGCAAGCCGGGGGCGAAACTCGCCAGCGAACCGGGGGCCAACCCTGACAAGGCCTTGCCGGCGTTTTCCGTGCTTTACGTCTATCAGCGCAAAGAGGTTGATGGCAGCCCGTGGCTGCGTGTCGGCGCCGCCACCGACGGTCGCAGTGACGGCTGGTTGCCGGCCGCGCAAGTCAGCGACTGGAAGCAAAGCCTGGTGCTCAAGTTCACCGAGCGCTCCGGCCGCGCGCCGGTGATGTTCCTGCGTCAGCCCGGCGAAGTGGAGAGGCTGCTGGCAGATCCGTCGGCGGCAAAAAACCTGCTGCTCAAGGCCCAGCAGAATCGCGAAGACAACCAGCAGGTGCTGGCCCTGGAACCGGCCGCCAGTGCGGTTCCGCAGAACCAGTTTTACCTGTTGCCGATCTTCGATTCACGCGAGAGCTTCGATGAGAACGGCCAGCCGGTGCAGTTGCTGAACGTCGCATCCATCGACCCCGGTGATGCTCCGAAGGCCGCTGCCAACAACACGCCAATCACTACCGCTAACGCCGACGCGTTCCGCACCGCCGTGGTGTTGGTCGTTGACACCACCGTGTCCATGCAGCCCTACATCGATCAGGTCCGCGACGTAGTACACCAACTGCAAACCCGTATCGCCGAGCGGGGCGAGCAGGACAGTGTCAGCTTCGGCCTGGTGGGGTTTCGCAGCAGCACCCAGAAAACCCCGCGCCTGGAATATGTCGCCAAAACCTTGATCACCCTGGACCAGGGCCGCGACCCACAGCGCTTCATGGACCTGGCGCGGCAGGTCAAGGCGTCCACGGTCTCCAGCCATTCGTTCAACGAAGATGCGTTTGCCGGTGTGATGGAAGCGGTCGAGGGCATGGACTGGTCCGGCTATGGCGGGCGCCTGATTCTGTTGGTCACCGATGCCGGTGCCTTGCGCAAGAACGACCCGTATGCCGCCACGCAAATGAACGAGGCCGAAGTGCGCCAGGCTGCGCTGGGCAAGCAGATCAAGATCTACGCCTTGCACCTGCTCAGCGATGCCGGCAAGAAAACCCACAGCGGTGCGCAAAGCCAGTATCGCACCCTGACCGCCGACGCCAACCCGCAGATCGGCGACCTGTACATTCCGGTGCCGGGCGCCGATGTACGCAAGTTCGGTGAGCGGGTGGACGAGATCGGTTCGGTGTTTGCCGACCTGGTGCATCAGGTGCGTGGCAACAAGCCGCAAACCGTGCCGCTGCTGAGCGCCGCGCCGAGCCTGAGCGACAAATCGGCGGCCGTCGGTTATGCGATGCACATGGACTTCCTGGGGCGTAAAGCCGCCAGCCAGGCGCCGCAACTGGTCAGCGCCTGGACCGCCGACCGCGACCTGACCAACCCGGCACTGCCGGCATTTCAGGTGTGCGTGATGCTGACCAAGTTGCAGCTCAACGACTTGCAGCAATCGCTGAAACTGATCGTCGATGCGGCCCGCAAGACCCAGACCTCGCCGAAGAATTTCTTTCAGGAAATCGCCAGCGCCAGTGCCTATATGAGCCGCGATCCGTCGGCCTTGCGCAAGGGTGGCAACCTGGCCGATGGCGGGGTTCTGGGTGAGTACCTGGAAGGGCTGCCCTACCGCAGCAAATCGCTGAACATGACCCAGGATTTGTGGCTTTCCCTGAGCGTGGCCGAGCAGGAGGATTTTATCGACGAGCTGGATTCGAAGATCCGCCTCTACGAAACCTTCCACAACGACCTGGCCAACTGGGTGCGTTTCGGTGATGCCGAACCGGGTGATGCCTTGTACCGCGTTCCATTGTCGACGCTGCCGTGATGCTGAACATGAGCGCAGTGCACAAACACCGGGGCGCCGGCAGTCAACGCTACAGCCTGGTGATCCCTCGGCTGCAACTGCGTGCCGGTGAGCAACTGGCGGTGGTCGGTCCCAGTGGCTGTGGCAAAAGCACGTTGCTCGATTTGCTGGCGCTGGTGCTGGCTCCGGATCAGGCCGGGCAGTTTGATTTTTCGCCCGGCCAAACCCGCACGGACATTACCGGGCTGTGGCGCGCAGATGCGCAAAGTGCCTTGGCGGACCTGCGCCGTCGGCACTTGGGCTACGTGCTGCAAACCGGTGGCCTGCTGGAGTTTCTGGACGTGCGCGGCAACATCGACCTGTCGCGCAAACTGCTCGGTTTGAAAGACGACGGCAGCGTGGATCGCTTGGCCGGGGCGTTGGATATCGTCGATCAACTGGGCAAGAAGCCGGGCGACTTGTCCGTCGGCCAACGGCAACGGGTGAGTTGCGCCCGCGCTCTGGCCCATGGGCCGCGTTTGCTGCTGGCCGATGAACCGACCGCCGCCCTCGATCCGCTGAACGCGGAACGAGTGATGCAGTTGCTGGTGACCCAGGCCCGCGAACATGGCGTGTGCTGCGTCGTCGCCACCCACGACGAATCACTGGCCCGCGCCAGCGGTTTGCAGGTGCGGCGCATCCGTTGTCATCGCGACGTTGATGGCGGTGTCACCGCCACCCTCGGGGAGGCCTGCTGATGCGCAGTGCGCTGGTGGCTTCCCTGGCTTGGCAAGATTACCGCAACGATGCGTGGCTGTCGGCCTGTTCGGTACTGGCGCTGGTGGCGGTGGTCGCGCCGTTGTTGGTGCTGTTCGGCTTGAAATTCGGCCTGGTCAGCAGTTTGACCGAGCGCCTGGAAAACGACCCGGCCACCCGGGAAATCATTCCCTTGGGCGGCGGTCGGTTCAGTGCTGCGTTTATCGAACAGTTGAGCCGGCGCGACGACGTGGCTTTCGCCTTGCCACGCACCCGGCAGATTGCCGCGACGGCGGATCTGAGCACTGGCGCTTCGACGGTGACCGTCGAAATGATCCCCACCGCCGCCAACGACCCCTTGCTCGGCAGTCTGCCGGTGCCCCAAGGGCTGGATCAGGTGCTGCTCAGCCAGACCGCCGCCGAAAAGGTCGGGGCCAAGGCCGGTGATTGGCTGCAGGCCAGCGTCGGTCGGCAAGTGGCCGGTCGTGGCGAGGCGCAGCGCACTCGCGTCCAGGTGCTGCGCGTACTGCCGCTGGAAGCCTTCGCCCGGGACGGGTTGTTCGCACCGTTGGCCCTGTTGGAAGCGGCTGAAGATTACCGGGACGGCCGCGCCGTGTCGGCGTTCAACTGGCCGGGGGAGTCGGTGGGTGTGACGGAGCAACGGGTGTACCCGGCGTTTCGTCTGTACGCCCGTCGTCTCACCGATGTCGAGCCGCTGCGCCAGTACTTCGCCGCACAGAATCTGCTGGTCTCGACCCAGGCCCAGGCCATCGCCCAGGTGCAATCGCTGAGCCGCAACCTGTCGATCGTATTCTGGATCATCGCCGGATTGGCTTTGTCGGGAGCGTTCGCGGCGATTTTTGCCGGTGCGCTGGCGGCGGTCGAGCGCAAGCGTCGAGCGTTGTCGGTGTTGCGCCTGCTGGGGTTTTCCACGGCGGCGCTGTTGCTGTTTGTTGTGTTGCAGGCGCTGTACAGCGCCGGCCTCGCGGCCCTGTTGAGCGCCGGGCTGTATGGCCTGGCGCAATCGGGCCTGAACCATTTATTTGCGCAGGCGCCGGGCGAATACGCCAGTCATCTGCTGGCGCATCACTACGCATGGGCCCTGGTGGCGGTGCTCGGCGTCAGCGTCGTGGCGGCGGCCTGTGGTGGCTGGCGAGTGGCGCGTATCCAGGCGTTTGAAGGAATCCGAGATGTATAAGTTATTGGGCGCCGCCGTGGCGCTGAGCCTGGCCAGCATGGTCTGGGCGGATGAAAGTACAGACAAACTGGACAACCCCAAGCCGCTGGCCGACGACGTCGGCCTGCCGCTGCCGTGCGAAGGGCAGATGGTGTTCCGTTACGTCTACATCCTGGCGCAAGGCACTCTGGACGACCGCGAGATCAGCCTCGGCTATCCCTTCAGCGAGGGCGAGTCCGGTTATCAACAGTCGTTCATTTCCGGTTACCGCCGGGACTTTATCAACGGCCAGTTCACCCTCAAGGATCTGCCCAAGGATTGGGGCAAGACCATCACGCCGTTGATGCCGAAGACGGACGCCAAGACCCCGCTCAAGCCGATGCTCTATTTCATCGGCAAATACGAAGTCACCGCCCGTCAATACGCTCAGGTCATGGCCCAGGCGCAATCGCTGGCCAGCGGCGAGCCGGCGCCCACCTGCGAGGCATTGCAAGCCGAGGCGCCGCAAGGCATGGCCGGGCGTTTGCCCAAGGTGAAGCTGTCGCGATTCGAGGCCGAACGCTTTTCGGCGGTGTACAGCGCCTGGCTGATGAAATACCACAAGGACCTGCTACCGGTGAGCGGTCGCGGCACCTCGGCGGAAGAGGGCGGGCTGGGTTTTGTGCGCTTGCCGACCGAGGTCGAATGGGAATTTGCTGCCCGTGGCGGGCAGGCCATTAGCCGTCAGGACCTGGAAGGGCGTCTGTTTCCCCGGCGTCTGGAAGGCAGCGAAAGCGACGGGCCACTGGCCGACTGGGCAGTCTTCAATCAGGTCGCCGGTGGCACCGGCCAGGCAGCGCGTCTGATGCCGATCGGTACCAAACTGCCAAACCCCATCGGCCTGTTCGACGTGATCGGCAACGCCGCCGAGATGGTCCAGGAGTCCTTCCAGCTCGTGCACGCCGGACGCCGCCAAGGCACCTACGGCGGCTTCGTGGTCAAGGGCGGCAACTACCTGGAAGGCGAGGGCACCTTGTTCACCGGGATGCGTCGCGAGTACCCGCTGTTCGCCGCTGACGGCACCGAGCAAAACAACGAAACCACCGGGTTCCGGGTGGCGATTGGCGCGTTGTCGGCGCCACGTTCGCGCTACAAGGAATTGTTTGCCCAATGGCAGAAAGAAGGTCGGTTGGCTTCGCTGACCGATGCCATCGACGACGCCCAGGACCCGACCAAACGCCTGGACAGCATCATTGCTGCCAGCGTCGACCCGCGCCTGCAAGCCGAGTTGGGGCTGGTCAACGAAGAGCTCAAGCGCAACGTCTCGCTCATCGCCCAGCAGCGTGAGGAAGCGGCCGGCAACCTGATCCAGTCGGCGGCCCTGGTGGCCGAGACCGTCAACAACTACAACATTCGCCTGACCAATTTGCAGAAGAGTCGCCAGCAGGCCGTGGACGCCAAGGACGAGGCCAGCGCCAAGCTGTTCGCTACCGCCATCGACAATGGCCGCAGCGCGCTGGACGGCGCGGTGGCGATCTACATCGACAACCTGGCGACCGGCACGCGCTACACCGATGCCGTGATCCAGGCGCAGTTTCAACGCATCAAGGAAGAGTTGGAGCGCAAGCCGGTACTGGGCAAAAGCCTGGTAACGCGCGCAACGTTATTCGTTCGCCATGTCGGTGATTATCGTCAGCAACGACGAGCCGACCCGGCGGCGATATTGAAGGAATTGCTCGCATCGAACGCCCAGCGGTCTTGATCGTTCGTTGTACAGCGAGCTTGGAAGGGACTCAGGCGGCGGTGGGCCGTGCTGAGCTGGTCAAACTTAAAAGAGAACACAACTATGCTTTCCTCCCGTAAACCTTTTGCTTCGCTTTCCAAGCGTCACTTGCTGCTGATGGCCGTTGGCTTCAGCACCGTACTGACCGGTTGCGCCACGTCGCCGACCTCCAAGGTCGCCTCGAGCACCAAGGTCGAGTACTACCCGAACTGCTACGAGCCGGTGCAGCACCTGCGTGCCACCGATTCGAACATGACCAAGTCGGTCGTCACCGGCGCGGCTGTCGGCGCTGTCGGCGGTGCACTGCTGGGCGCCCTGACCGATTCCGAGAACCGTGGCCGCAACGCCGCCATCGGTGCAGCGGGCGGTGCCCTGGCGGGCGGCGCGGCCGGTTACTACACCGAGCGCCAGAAGCAGATCGCCGATGACAACCAGCGCATCGCGTCCTACGCCTCCGACGTCAACAAAAGCGCCGCCGACATCGATCGCAGCACCGCGTACGCCAAGACTTCGCAGCAGTGCTACCAGAACGCGTTCACCAAACTGGTCGCCGACCGCAAGGCCAAGACCGTCAACGACACCGAAGGCCGCAAGCGCCTGGCAGAAATCGTCGCGGGCCTCAAAGAGTCCAACGACCTGATCGTTGCGGTTAACGGTAAAGCCAGCGAAGACCTGAACAACTACACCCAGGCCTACGAAAAAGACCTGCAGCAAGTCGGCGTACAGCGCACTGACGTGGTCACCGTGGCAACCGCCGATACCACGCCAGTCGTGGCACCGACCAAGAGCAAAAAAGCGGTGAAACCGGCGAAAAAACCGGTGCTGCCAACCGTGCCGAAAGAAGCGGTCACCACCGAGAAAACCCTGCAGACCGCACAAGCCAAACAGGCTGAAAGCAAACAGGTCGCCAGCGCAGGCACCACTCAAGTCAACAGCATGTGCAAGAACCCGGACCTGGGCGATTGGGCACCGGTGCCTTGCCCGAATGCTTGATTGAGTTTTTGTAGTTCTTTGATCATTCCCACGCGCTTTGCGTGGGAGTGATCTGTACTGGTTACACCTTGGCGCTGTGCGCCGCCATCTCCTGCGCTTGCAAATGATCCAGCGCTCGTTTCACCAACCACTAAACCCATTCGTAATTCTGCTGAGCGCCGTGCCCCAGCTATTGGAAACCCTCACGAAGTGCGATTCCGGATCATCAAAAAAAGGGGACATGAAGTCCCCTTTCTCTATTCGTGGTTTCGCTACGCCTTGGTCCGATGCTCCGACTGGTGACTGAAGAAGCCAATAACCTGACTTGTTTCACCTTCGCCAAGTCCCATCAGTCCGAATCCGGACAAGGGATTTGCTGTACGGACAGTTCGGCGATCCCGACCCTTACATCGCTCTGCGATTCCGGGCGTCACGGATGGGGAAAAATCCTCCTCGGAGCAGGGATGAAGCTGACAGTAAAAGCAGACGAAGGCTTCATCAGACTCGATGCGGGTGGGGTTACCGTGGTTTGGCTAATGGCCACTCAAGCCAGCTATTGCTATTAATTTGCAGGATGCAGAAATGACAGAGCCACTTGATTTCAAGAGCAATTACACCGGCGGTGACTACGTATACCTGATGGGCGGGGACGGCTTCAAAACGAACGCGGCAGGTAAAAAACTGATCGATTGTTCACATATGGTGAACTTGTTGCTGACAAGCGCCGGTTACAACATTCCGTTTGAAGACACGCGTGTCATGCAAAACTCCACCTACTACACAACGGTTCTGCCGCAAGACGTGAGACGGGGTGACATCGCTCTTTGGATTAAAGCGCCCCCTAACTCCGCCAATTCACCTGTGTTTCATACGGGCATCGTTGAAGACTTCAATCCTGCTACCAACGTTGGACACTTCTTTGGTGCTCAAACGAGTACCGGTCCTGCCACAGCGAAATTCGGCCCAAAACCTGCGAGTTACTACTGGCCCATCGTGACCAAATTCCTCAGAGCGAAGGATGCATTCAGAACAGCAGCACCTGCTCTTGCAGGCGTTTCGGATTTCGCACTTTAGACACTCATCGAGAGCGCGCCGATCAAGGCGCGCTCTTTATTGGGTTTACGTCTTGGCTCGATGCTCCGCCGGATTCGGCGAATCAATATGATCCAGCGCTCGCTCCACCAACAACCGGACTCCATCCGCCAATCTGCTGAGCGCCAAGGCTAAGGAGCGTCGTGCACCGTCCGCGTCATCGGCCAGGTTGGCGGCGATGGCGCTGATGGACAGCAGGTCTTCTGAGGCGTTGGCCAGGAGGGCTTCGGTGTCGATGTCGGGGGAGACGGTGAAGAGCTTGCCTTTGCGTTTGGGTTTTTCGTTGGGTGGTGGGGCGAAATGGTGGTCGAGGGCGCGTTCGGCGGCTTCGTGGAGTTTTCTGGAATCGAAGGATTCGTAGGGGGATGTGGCTTCGTTTTCTGGTGGATTCGGTGTCGGCTTGATCATAGATGTAGCTTCCTGGAATTAAGAGGCTGACACCGTTTCGCTTTGCACTTCGAAGGAGGTGGCAGCTGTGCGTTGGTGTGCAAGACCGGTCCAGGTGCCCGGCAGACCCGAAGGTCTCCGACGCACAGCCGCCATAACGATCCGCGAGCATAGGAAAACGCTCGATGAATTGCTATCAACGATTGTGCACCTGAACCGGACTTGCACGTCCGAGTCACCGATTTTGCGGCGACGAACAGAGGTTATCGATGAGGGATCAAGCTGCCTAGTTCATGGACAGCCCGGCGTTTTGAAGGAAATGTCCGATAAGTTTGAGGGCATCAAGATCAAAAGATCGCAGCCTTCGGCAGCTCCTACAGGAATGTGTTTCTTCAGGTGTAGGGCGGGTGTTGGGTGTGACGCGGAGCGTCACGGGTTGCATTCCCACGCGGGAGCGTGGGAACGATCAAGGTGGAGGCGGGGAAAGTGTGACTTGGCGGTCATCATGCGGGAAAAGCGGTTCATCTTCTTCTAACGCAACCCGACGGTGGCGTTCTCGCTTGAAGCCGCTACACTGCGCCGGCCGTTCACTTTTCTCTTGAGGCTGTGCGCATGAAATTTCGTTTTCTTCTGTGGATGCTGGGTTTGTTGATGGGTAAGGCCAGTCGGACTAATCCTGCGTTTCAGCAGCAGTTGGGTGACAAGGCATTGGTGTTTCAGCTACAGACCCTGGACGGGAAAGTGGCGCGGCATTTCGTGGTGAAGGATCAGCGCATTACCAGCAAGTCCGGCGTGTATGCCGAGCCGGCGTTTGCGATTGCGTTCAAGGATGCGGCGTATGGCTTTGCCACGATGCAGGCGAAGAACAAGCAGTTGGCGTTTATGACGGGGATTCAGGACAAGTCGATTCAGATCAAGGGCAACCCGGCGCTGGTGATGTGGTTTCAGGGGTTGACCAAGTATTTGAAGCCGCGGAAGGCTAAGGCTTGAGTTTCGCGTGATGCGGTGACGCGGAGCGTCACGGGATGCATTCCCACGCAGAGCGTGGGAACGATCAATGGGGTCAGGTAGACCGAGGTGGACTCATCGCGAGCAGGCTCGCTCCCACAGGATTTAGGTGATCTCTGTGGGAGCGTGGCCTGCCCGCGATGCTTTTTAAGCCTGGCTGAATTGCGAAGCCAGTTCACGCAGCAGCACTTCAGCCTCAAGCACTTTGCTGACCACGTCGTTGGCTCTGTCGCGAGTCAGCCCCACACGCTCCAGCAAGGCATCCGGAATATCTTCGTCCGGGCCGGAGCCGATGCCGCGACCGCGCAGCAGGCGCACGGCCAGGCAGACGAGGTTCGGGTATTCGGCGTAGTCGCCGTCGTAGCTTGGGTCGTGCTGGAAGCGCAGGGCGGTGGCCAGTTCGTCGGGCATGTCCCAGAAGCGCATCAGCCATGAGCCGATCTGTTCGCGGCTGATGCCCAGCAGGTGTTGTTCCACGTAGCTGTGGCACAGGTGTGGGTTGACTTCCAGGTGGCGGCAGATCAGCGAGAAGTGCGGCGGGAATACATGGGCCAGCAGCAGGTAACCGAAGTTGTGCAGCAGGCCGGCGAGGTAGGTCAGGCCGGCTTCCGGGCGCTGGGCGCGGGGCATGGCGCGGGTCAGGCCTTCGATGACGGCGGCGGTGTAGATCGATTGCTGCCAGTACGGCGTGGTGTGTTGCGGGTGGTCTTTGGGCAGGCTCAGGGTTTTGCCCAAGGCCAGGCCCAGCGCCAGGTTGATCACCAAGTCGAAACCCAATACCCGGACAATCGCGTCTTCTACTGAACGAATCTTGCCCGGCGAGGCGTAGTACGGCGACGCCGCCCAACTGACGACTTGTGCGGCCAGGGCCGGGTCGGTTTCGACGACGCCGGTGATGTCGTCGATGGTGGCGTTGGGGTCGACGCGCAATTTGATTATTTTCTGCGCGGTTTCGGCCAGCGGCGGAATCTCGATGGTTTCTTCCAGGCGTTGCTGGATGCGTCGCGCGGTGAACGCTTGAACGGCCTGGGTGATTTCCTCGCGGTCATCGTCGGGGCGGTCGAGGTTTGGACGGATGCGGTTCACGGCTTCGCCGAAATTGCCGGCGCTGGCCTTGGTCAGCATGGTTTTGAAATCGTCGCTGGAGATTTCCAGCAGCACGCCCGGCTCGCCCGAGTTGATCAGCAACGTCGGTTCGCGCAGCAGGCTTTCTTCATACAGGCACGGCGAACTGGTGAGCGCCGGCAGGCCGGGCAGCAGGCTCAGGCTGTGTTTACCGAGCATTTTTACCAGGCGTTCGGTGGATACGGCGGTCAACCGGCGGCCGGTGAGTTCGGCGAGGCGGTTGAGGTCCAGCAATTGGCTCTGGGGGAACAGCACCATGAGCGCGCCGACGGCATCGTCGAGCAAGACTGCCTGCACCTTACGCGCGGCGTTCAGGCCGTGATGGTCGAGGACTTCTTCATAGGCGATGCCCAGCTTGCCGAGCAGCAGCCGAATAACAGACGGAGCGTGCGGGGTTTCAGGGGCGAGGGCAACGTCGGTCATGGTCTGTATCCGTTTGCAAACAATTGCAGGAGTATAACCAGCTTGTTTAAAGCCAGGGTCCGGAAACTGCAACAGTGCTCACACTTGGCCGTATTGCTGCCCATGGCGTAGCCAGCGGTCGAGCAGCGGGCTGACATGATCCGGCCAGCGCTCGAGCAAAGCCTGAGCGGCGTCGCGTACGGCGGGCAGTAAGTCGGCGTCGCGCATCAGGTCGGCGACCTTGAATTGCAGCAGACCGGTCTGGCGTGTGCCGAGCATTTCGCCGGGGCCACGCAGTTCGAGGTCTTTTTCGGCGATGACAAAACCGTCGTTGGTTTCGCGCATGATGCCCAGGCGCTGACGGCCGATCTGCGACAGCGGCGGATGGTAAAGCAGCACGCAATGGCTGACGGCACTGCCCCGACCGACACGGCCACGCAGTTGGTGCAGCTGCGCGAGGCCGAGGCGTTCGGGATTTTCGATGATCATCAGGCTGGCGTTGGGCACGTCCACGCCGACTTCGATCACGGTAGTGGCGACCAGCAGTTGCAGGTTGCCGGCCTTGAACTCGGCCATCACCGCAGCTTTCTCGGCGGGCTTCATGCGACCGTGGATCAAGCCGACTTTCAACTCGCCGAGGGCGGCGGTGAGGTCTTCATAAGTGGTTTCGGCGGCCTGGCAGGTCAGCTCTTCCGACTCTTCGATCAGCGTGCATACCCAATAAGCCTGACGCCCTTCGGCACAAGCGCCGCGCACGCGCTCGATCACTTCGACGCGACGGGTGTCGGTGACCAGCACGGTGTTCACCGGGGTACGGCCGGGCGGCAGTTCGTCGAGGATCGAGGTGTCGAGGTCGGCGTAGGCGCTCATGGCCAGCGTCCGGGGGATCGGCGTGGCGGTCATGATCAGCTGGTGCGGACACATCCGCCCGCCGACGCCTTTCTGTCGCAATGCCAGGCGCTGCTGCACGCCGAAGCGGTGTTGTTCGTCGATGATCGCCAGCGCCAGGTTCTTGAACTGCACCTCTTCCTGAAACAACGCGTGGGTGCCGACCACCATTGGCGTACCGCTGGCGATTTGCTCCAGCGCGGCTACACGATTTTTACCCTTGAGCTTACCGGCCAGCCACGCGACTTCGATGCCCAGCGGTTCGAGCCAGCGCTTGAAGGTGATGAAATGCTGCTCAGCGAGAATTTCTGTGGGCGCCATTAATGCGACTTGATACCCGGCCTCCAGCGCTTGCAGTGCGGCGAGGGCAGCGACCACGGTTTTGCCGGCGCCGACGTCGCCCTGAATCAGCCGCAACATCGGCTCGTGCTGACTGAGGTCGTAAGCGATTTCGTTGCCGACCCGTTGTTGGGCGCCCGTTGGGGTGAAGCCGAGGTTGGCCAAATACTGTTGTGGCAGCTTGGTGGCTTTTGGCATCGACGGCGCGCGCAGGGCACGCATGCTCTCGCGCAGGCGCTGCTGGGACAGTTGATGGGTCAACAGCTCTTCGAAGGCCAAACGGTGTTGCGCCCAGTGATGACCGAGGGCGAGTTCGTCGACATCGGCATCGGCGGGCGGGTGATGCAGGTAACGGATCGCATCGGCCAACGGCGCCAGTTGATAGTCCCGGGCCAGTTCGGTCGGCAGCCAGTCGGGCAGGCTGCTGGGGCCGAGCAGGGTCAGGGTTTGCATGCACAACTGGCGCAAACGCTGTTGGGTCAGGCCTTCGGTGAGCGGGTAGACCGGGGTCAGGGTTTCATCCACCGGCGGCGGCTCGTCGCCGGTGATGGCGCGGTATTCCGGGTGGTAGATCTCCAGTCCCGAGGCACCGGGCCGCGCTTCGCCGTAGCAGCGAATGCGCGTGCCGCGTTTGAGACCTTCTTTCTGGGCGTTGCTGAAATGGTAGAAGCGCAAGCTGAGTCCGCCGGTGCCGTCCTGCAGGCGGACAACCAGGCTGCGGCGCCGGCCCATGACCACGTCGGCACCGCTAACGGTGCCTTCGATCACGGCGTCTTGCCCAGGTCGCAAATGGCCGATCGGGACCACGCGGGTACGGTCCTGATAGCGCAACGGCAGGTGGAACAGCACGTCCTGGAGATTCTCCAGGCCGACCTTGGCCAGTTTCTCGGCCATGGCTTCGCCGACACCCTTGAGTGCCGTCACCGACACTTGCGACAACTCGGTCATGGCAGCGACTTAACCGGCCACCACCGGCGCTGGCGGCTTGGCCACCGAGCACAGGCGAATGGAGTCAGCGAGGATTTCAATCGCCTTCGGCCGCGGGAAGCTCGCGCGCCAGGCGATGGCCACGGTGCGAAACGGCACCGGCGCGCTCAGTGGGCGCACTTCGATCACGCCCGGGGCGTAGTGATGGCTGTCCACCGCCGAGAGCGGCAGGATCGAAATACCCAAACCGGAGGCGACCATGTGGCGAATGGTTTCCAGCGAGCTGGATTCCACCGTGGTGTGCTTGGCGCCGTCGTTGCCTTTGGCCAGGGTCGGGCAGGCTTCCAGCACTTGATCGCGGAAGCAGTGGCCTTCGCCGAGCAGCAGCAGGCTCTTGTCGTTGAGCAGGGCGGCGTCGATGGATTCTTTTTGGGTCCATGGGTGCTGGGCCGGCATCAGGACGTAGAACGGCTCGTCGTAGAGCTGCAAGGTCAGCACGTCGGCTTCGTTGAACGGCAGGGCGATGATGATCGCGTCGAGCTCGCCGTTGCGCAGTTTGTCGCGCAGCACGTGGGTGAAGTTTTCTTCGATGTACAACGGCATCTGCGGGGCGACCCGGTGCAGTTGTGGAATCAGGTGCGGAAACAGGTACGGGCCGACGGTGTAGATCGCGCCGACTTTCAGCGGGGCGGTCAACTGGTTCTTGCCGGCCTGGGCCAGTTCGCGGATGCCTTGGGCCTGCTCCAGGACTTTCTGTGCCTGGGCGACAATGCCTTCGCCGACCGGGGTCAGGCGCACGGCGCTCTTGCTGCGCTCGAAAATCAGCACACCGAGTTCGTCTTCAAGCTTTTTCACGCCCACCGACAGGGTCGGTTGGCTGACATGGCAACGCTCGGCCGCGTGGCCGAAGTGCTGCTCTTGGGCGAGGGTAACGATGTAGCGTAATTCTGTCAGAGTCATAGCAAGCGTCCATGAAGTTGCGGGCCAAGCATACCGGCTGCAATCGATAGACGCACGTTATCAGACTGAGTGTGTTGAGTGACACTGGGCAATGCAGGTTTGCCGTTGCCAGATATGCAAAAGGCACCTTTCGGTGCCTTTCATAGGTGGTTACATAACCCTGTGGGAGCGAGCCTGCTCGCGATGGCGGTTTAACAGTCAATGAGGATGTTGAATGCTATGGCCTCATCGCGAGCAGGCTCGCTCCCACATTGGTTCGGCAGTGTCTTAACGGCGACGTTCCAGCGAGTAAACGAACGGCGCAACGATTTCGATAGAGCCGTTGTTCAGCATGTCGGCCGGTGGCTTGGGCAGCGGTTGGGCGCGGCGGATCATTTCCAGGGTGGCCCGGTCCAGATCGGCGTTGCCGGAGCGGCCCACCAGTTCGAACGACAACACGTTCCCTTCGGCATCCACCACGAAGCGCAGACGGTTCAAGCCTTCCTTGCCCCGCTGCTGTGCACTGGCCGGGTACTTTTTGTACTTGGCCAAGTGCGCGAGCAGGGTGCCTTGCCAACTGGCCTTGGCCGCTTGCTGCGCCGGTGATGGGCCGGGTGCCGGCTGAGCGGATTTCTCCGTCGGTGCCTGGGTCGGTTGCGCGTCGCTCGGTTTTTCCTCGGAGGGCTTTTCCTTCGGCGGTTCCGGCTTTTTCTCCACAGGCTTGGGCGGTTGAGGCTTTGGCTTGGGTTTGACCGGCTTGGGCACGGCGATCTCGGCCTTCGGCGCTTCAGCGAGTTTGGGCAGCGGCAGTTCTTCCACCGGGGCCGGTGGCTGTGGCGGCGTGATCACTTTCGGCGGTGCGGGCGGTGGCGGGGCCGGAACCGGCGCCAGCTCGACCATCATCGCTTGCGGCGGCAGCTCGATCGGCGGGCGCGACGTCCAGTTCAGCGCCAGCGCAATGGCCAGCGCATGAACGCCCAGCACTACGGCCAGGCTCCCGCTGTAACGCGTCAGCTTTTGGCGCGTGTTGATCATTTCTTGGCTGCCGTCTCGAGTCCGACCAGGCCGACCTTCAGGTAGCCAGCGGCGCGCAGGGCGTCCATCACGCTCATCAGGTCGCCGTAGTCCACGCCTTTATCGGCCTGGAAGAAGATCGTCGTGTCTTTCTTGCCCTGGGTCTTGGCGTCGAGCGTGGCACCGAGGGCTTCGGTCTTCACTTCGTCTTCGCCGAGGAACAGGCGCTGGTCAGCTTTTACGCTGAGGAACACCGGTTTCTCTGGCCGCGGCGCCGGTTTGGCGGTAGAGGCGGGCAGGTCGACCTTGATGTCCACGGTGGCCAGCGGCGCCGCCACCATGAAGATGATCAACAGCACCAGCATCACGTCGATGAACGGCGTGACGTTGATTTCGTGGTTCTCGGCCAGATCGTCGTCTGCGCCTTCTTTCAAATGCAGGCCCATGGCCGATTACCCCACTTTCACCATGTGCGGTTGCGAGCTGCGCTGCTCGGTCGGCAGGTGGTCGAGATCACGGCTGACCAGCAGCAGGACTTCTGCCGAGGCGTCGGACACTTGTGCCTTGTAACCGGCGATGGAGCGGGCGAAGACGTTGTAGATAACCACTGCAGGAATCGCTGCAACCAGGCCCAGCGCGGTCGCCAGCAGGGCTTCGGCGATGCCGGGAGCTACGACAGCGAGGTTGGTGGTCTGGGTTTTGGCGATGCCGATGAAGCTGTTCATGATGCCCCACACGGTGCCGAACAGGCCGACGAACGGCGCGGTGGAACCGATGGTGGCGAGTACACCGGTGCCGCTGCTCATGTTGCGACCGCAGGCAGCGACAAGGCGCTCCAGACGAAAGCTCACGCGCTCCTTGATGCCTTCTTTCTCGCGGCTGTTGGCCGACAGGCGCATTTCTTCCAGCGCGTCGTGGACCAGCAGGTTGGCGAGGGTGCCTTCCTTGGCTGCCGTTGCGCTGGCTTCTTTAAGGGTGGCGGCTTTTTTCAGGTGGACGATTTCAGTGCGCAGACGACGCTTGGCGCCCATCAGCTCGAAGCCCTTGGCGATCCAGATGGTCCAGGTGATGATTGAGGCGATGGCCAGGCCGATCATCACGATCTTCACGATGATGTCGGCGTTCTGGTACATGCCCCACGGCGACAAGTCATGGGCCATGCCCAACGTGTTGTCGGTTTCGAGGACTTCCGGCACGTCAGCGGCGTCTATGGCCTGGACCGGATCGGTCGCGGCAGGTGTCACGGCAGGCGCTGCGGGTGTTTGAGCGGCAGCAGGCTGGGTGGCCGGCGCTTGTGCATCGGCGAAGGCGGCGGTCGGCGCCAGCATCAGGCTGAGCAGCAGGGCGGCCACAGCGCTCCAGGCGCGAGGTCGTTTGGTTGGCGAAGCGGGGAATTGATTGGGTGTCATGCTGGCCGGACCTGAAAGGAAAAAACGGTAAATGTTCTTCCAGGCCTCGTGAGGCCGAGAACAAAAGTGGCAGGCATTATTGCAAGTAATTCTTGTTAACAAAAGTAATAGAGTATCTTTTTTTCCTTCATTGCTAGCCGCGTGTCCTTTGCCGACGCTAGTCTGTAGCTTTCCGATAGGAGTTTTCTGATGTCCGCGCCTTCTGTTTTGATCGCCGGCTGCGGTGATGTCGGCAGTCGTCTGGCTACGCAATTGTTGGCTTGCGGGTGGGAGGTTCACGGCTTGCGACGTGATGTCTCACGCCTGCCACAGGGCGTGATCGGCGTTGCCGGCGACTTGTTCAATAAAGACTGCCCGGCGACCTGGCCAATCGGTGCGGTGGATTACCTGGTGTATTGCGCGGCGGCCACCGATCACAATGAGGCGGGTTACCGCGCCGCTTATGTGCAGGGTTTGCAGCACGTGCTGGAATGGCTGAACGACTATGGGCAAGTACCCAATCGACTGCTGTTCGTTTCCAGCAGCAGCGTTTACGGCCAGCAGGATGGCGAGTGGGTCGATGAAACATCGCCGACGGTGGCGGGCGGTTACTCGGGTCGTTTGATGCTCGAAGCCGAGCAGGTGGCGCTCGATAGCGGCATCCCGGCCAGTCTCGTGCGCCTGACCGGTATTTATGGTCCGGGTCGAGAGAGGTTGCTGACCCAGGTCCGCAGCGGCTATCGCGTGGCGATCGATCCACCGTTGTACGCCAACCGCATTCACGTCGACGATGCGGCGGGGTTGCTGGCGTTTCTGCTTGAGGCGGATCGACGCGGGGTGGCGCTGGATGATTGCTATATCGGCGTCGACGATGCGCCAGCACCACTGGCAGAAGTGGTGGGCTGGCTACGAGAGTATTTAGGCGTGACCGAATGGGATGACGATGCGAGCGTGCGGCGCACTGGCAGCAAGCGCTGCAGCAATGCGCGGGCCAAAGCCTTGGGCTGGACACCGAAGTACCCAAGTTACCGCGAAGGGTATGCCGCGATACTTGCTCAGGGGAGTTGAACTGAGCGAGCCTCTAAACAACAGGCGCCTGCGGGCGCCTTTGTTTTTGGGTCATTGTTTTACCAGCAGCCACTGGCGTGGGCCGGGGGTGAAGTGGGGGATTTCGTCTGGCCGGGATTGATTGATTGCCTGGAAAATCTCCAGTCGCTTGCCTTTGCGAACGAAAATCCATGTGTCACTCAGGTCGTCCATGCCCAGATACAAGGTGTCATTGCCTGCGCCTTGGCTGGCGCAATCACCGTCCAGGCACAACTCGTATCGATCGGTTCCCGGTAACCCTGAAACATGGCCATCTTCCGTAAACTCGACCCGCTGGCCTGCTCCGTGACTGTCGATGATTTTCCACTGCCCGCCCATATAGGCAGCGTTCAAGGCGCTCCGGAAGGTATCAACCCACCCTGTTTTCGTTTTGGCGGTCTTGCCGGGGCGACTGAACACCTGCTGGGGGACGTACTCCTTGGCCAGTTGAGTCAGTCGCTTGCCATCCAGGCGCAGCTCGTCAGTGCCGTAGCCGTTGTAGTCGACGGTCCAGGCATTGGGTGACTTTTGCAGCAGTTGGCCTTCACCCCTCTCAAAACCGCTGCTCACTTGCGCCTTGCCGGTGTGGGTGTTGATGTCCCATTCCAGATTCCGGCCATGAGTGTTTAAGGATTCACGTAAGGACTGGCCTTGGGCCGCTGCATCGATGGCCGCCTGATTGATCCAGATACCGCTGATATCCGTTTCTGCGGGCATAGAGGTGCAGCCGCCCAACAGCAACAGGCTTAGGATAAGCAGTTGGCGCATGATCAATCCTTGAGCGGGAGGCAAAGAATTCGACGGTGCAGGCTAAAGAAAAAGGAGCCCGTAGGCTCCTGTATTCTGTATCACTGTTTTTCCAGCAACCACTTGCGATCACCCGGGGTGAACTGCGGCATTTCATCCGCCTGTGCGGTGTTCACTGCCTGGAGGATTTCCAGTTCCTTGCCCTTGCGTGCAAAGATCCAGGTGTTGCCCTGACCATTCGCCTGTAGCCACATGTTGTCATTGCCGCCGCTCATCGACGCGCAATCGCCCGCCAGACACAAGGCATAACGATCCGCCCCCGGCAGGCCGGCAACCTGGCCGTCAGCCTGGAATTGCACGGTATTGCCTTCACCGGGACCGCTGACGATTTTCCAGCTGCCGCCCATGTAGGCCGAATACAGTGCGCGTTCGAAACTGGCACCCATCGGTGCGCCGTCCGGCACCGTAACCTGCGCACGGTCGAATACTTGCTCCGGCTCATTGTCGCTGGCGACCTGGCTCAGTTGCTTGCCGTCACGCTTCAGCTCACTACCCGAGCTGCCATAAAAGTCGACTTTCCAGGCGCCGGACTCTTCGTCCAGCAGCTTGCCGTCGACATTTTCAAAACCGTTGGTGTAGCGGGCCTGACCGGCCTTGGTGTTGACGTCCCATTCCAGGTTCGGGCCATAGGCCTGGAGCGCTTCGCGCAGGGGGCCGCCTTTGGCTGCTGCATCGATCGCCACTTGATTGATCCAGGTGCCGCTGATGTCACGGTCGGCAGGGTTGCTGGCACAACCGCCCAAGAGTAGGGCGACCAGCGAGAGAGCTAGCGCTTGGCGCATGGTGGAATCCTTTCAAAACAAGATCGGCGCAGCCTTTAGAAGGCTGCGCCGGACACATTACTCGATGACCAGAATGGCATCCATCTCAACCTGCGAACCCTTTGGCAGGGCTGCTACGCCGATGGCGGCGCGGGCAGGGTAAGGCTGGTCAAAGTACTTGCCCATGATCTCGTTGACCTTGGCGAAGTGGCTCAGGTCGGTGAGGAAGATGTTCAGTTTGACGATGTCCTTGAGCGAACCACCGGCCGCTTCAGCCACGGCTTTGAGGTTCTCGAACACCTGGACGGTCTGGGCTTCGAAGCCTTCAACCAGTTCCATGGTTTTTGGGTCCAGAGGAATCTGGCCCGACATGTAAACAGTGTTGCCGGCCTTGATTGCCTGGGAGTAAGTGCCGATGGCAGCCGGGGCCTTGTCGCTGTTGATAACGGTCTTGGTCATGTATGACTCCTTGTGAAGGGTGGGCTACGCGCGCATGCGGGTGATGCGGATGACCCCGGTCAGGGCGCGCAGTTTCTTGATCACGCGGGCCAGGTGTACGCGGTCGTGCACACTGACCACCAGTTGGACCACGCTGATACGACCGTCGCGTTCGTCCATGCTGATTTTTTCGATATTGCCGTCGGCCGCGTTGACGCTGCTGGCCAGCAGGGCGATCAGGCCGCGCTGGTGTTCCAGTTCGACGCGCAGCTCGACATTGAATTCGCCGGTGACATCCTTGGCCCACGAGAGCTGGATGCATTTTTCCGGGTTGTGACGGATTTCGCTGATGTTGCGGCAGTTGTCCAGGTGCACCACCATGCCTTTGCCCGCGGACAGGTGGCCGACAATCGGGTCTCCCGGGATCGGCGTGCAGCACTTGGCGTAACTGAGTACCAGGCCTTCGGTGCCACGAATCGCCAGCGGGCCTTCCGGGCTTGGCAGCTGTTCGCCTTCGCCGAGCAGGCGACGGGCGACCACGTAAGCCATGCGATTGCCCAGGCCGATGTCTTCGAGCAGGTCTTCGATCAGTTCGAGGCGGTATTCGTGGAGCATCAACTGCACGCGCTCGGCCGGGACTTTTTCCAGGGAGCTGTCGAAACCGTTGAGCACCTTGTTCAGCAGGCGTTCGCCGAGGCTGATGGACTCGGAACGGCGCTGAAGTTTCAGCGCATGGCGGATGTGTGTCCGCGCCTTGCCGGTGACCACGAAGTTGAGCCAAGCCGGGTTCGGCCGCGCGCCGGGGGCGCTGACGATCTCGACCGTGGAGCCGCTTTGCAGCGGTTCGGACAGCGGTGCGAGACGACGATTGATCCGACAGGCAATGCAGCTGTTGCCCACGTCGGTGTGCACCGCGTAAGCGAAGTCGACCGCCGTGGAGCCTTTGGGCAGCTCCATGATCCGGCCTTTGGGCGTGAACACGTAGACCTCGTCCGGGAACAGGTCGATCTTCACGCTCTCGATGAATTCCAGCGAGTTGCCGGCCCGTTGCTGCATCTCCAGCACGCCTTTGACCCACTGGCGGGCGCGGGCGTGAGTGCTTTTGGGCTGCTCGTCGCCGCTGGATTTGTACAGCCAATGGGCGGCGATGCCGTTGTTGGCCATCTCTTCCATTTCACGGGTGCGGATCTGAATCTCGATCGGTACACCGTGCATGCCGAACAGCGTGGTGTGCAACGACTGGTAGCCGTTGGCCTTGGGGATCGCGATGTAATCCTTGAAGCGCCCCGGCAACGGTTTGTACAAATTATGTACAGCGCCTAGCACGCGGTAGCAGGTATCGACCTTGTCGACGATGATCCGGAACGCGTAGACGTCCATGATCTCGTTGAAGGCCCGACGCTTGCCGCGCATTTTCTTGTAGATGCCGTAGAGGTGTTTCTGACGACCGCTGACCTCGCCCTGGATGCCGTCGATGGCCAGGCAGTGGCTGAGGGATTCTTCGATCTTGTTGACGATTTCCTTGCGGTTGCCCCGGGCGCGTTTGACCGCCTGGTTGATCCGCGCGGAACGCATCGGGTGCATGGCCTTGAAACCGAGGTCTTCGAACTCTATGCGAATGGCGTGCATGCCCAGCCGGTTGGCGATGGGCGCATAGATTTCCAGGGTTTCCTTGGCGATCCGCCGGCGTTTTTCGCCGGACAGGACTTCCAGGGTGCGCATGTTGTGCAGGCGGTCGGCCAGCTTGACCAGGATCACGCGAATATCGCGCGCCATGGCCATGGCCATTTTCTGGAAGTTTTCGGCCTGGGCTTCGGCTTTGGTCTCGAAGTTCATCTGGGTCAGTTTGCTGACCCCGTCGACCAGTTCGGCCACGGTTTCGCCGAACTGCGCTTGCAGCGCTTCCTTGGCAATACCGGTGTCTTCGATCACGTCATGCAGCATGGCCGCCATCAGGCTCTGATGGTCCATATGCATGTCGGCAAGAATATTCGCAACCGCGAGTGGGTGCGTGACGTACGCCTCACCGCTACGACGGCGTTGGCCATCGTGGGCTTGTTCGGCGTAGAAGTACGCTCGGCGGACCAGATTGACCTGGTCCTTGCCGAGGTAGGTCGATAAGCGATCGGCGAGGGCGTCTATGCTCGGCATGATAATTCCTGCCGTTCGTTGTGACCCCGCGCCGTGCTACGTCGACCAGGCATGGACTTATACTGCCTCGTTGGACTCGTCCTCGAACGCTGCGAACAGCGGTTCGTCTTCGACGATTTCTGCGTTGGCGATGAACTCGTAGCTCATCAGGCCTTCGGCGATTTCACGCAGCGCTACAACAGTAGGCTTGTCGTTTTCCCACTGAACCAGGGGCTCTTTGCCGCCGGTGGCCAGTTGACGGGCACGCTTGGTGGACAGCATGACCAGTTCAAAACGGTTTTCCACGTGGTTCAGACAGTCTTCAACGGTTACGCGGGCCATGGTATTCCTCGGAGCGAATGCAATATGCGCGCTGCCCGGGTGGGCGAGCGGACTCAACAGTTTAAAAAATCACCAGCGATTAGGGAAGCGCTGATTTTTTGACCAGACTCTTCAACGCGCTATAAGTGCCAATGTAAAGCCCTTGCAGCGGTTTTGGGAAGTGCTGTTTAGCCGAGCAATTCAGCCAAAAGTTTTCCGTTACGCTGCTGCTGACGCTTCTGATGCAGCTGATTGGCGCGGAAAATCGCCTGCAAATCGCGCAGCGCGTGGGCGAAATCGTCGTTGATGATCAGGTAGTCGTAGTCGACGTAGTGGCTCATCTCGCTGACGGCTTCACGCATCCGGCCTTCGATGACCTCGTTGCTGTCCTGGCCGCGATTGTTCAGGCGCTGACGCAAGGCTTCCAGGGACGGCGGCAGAATGAAGATCGAGCGGGCCTGGGGCATCAACTTGCGCACTTGTTCTGCACCCTGCCAGTCAATTTCCAGAATCAGGTCGTGGCCTTCATCCAGGGTTTGCTGCAGGTGGCTTTGCGAGGTGCCATAGAGATTGCCGAACACTTCGGCACGCTCGAGGAAATCCCCGTGCTCGATCATCTTCACGAACTCGCTGCGTTCGACGAAGTGATAGTTCACGCCGTTCACTTCACCGGGGCGCATGGCGCGGGTGGTGTGGGAGACCGAGACACGGATCTCCTGATCAGCGTCGGTCAGGGCCTTGACCAGACTGCTCTTGCCCGCGCCCGAAGGGGCGGAAATGATGTACAGGGTGCCGGTGCTGTGGGTCATGTCGGGTTTGCCTTACTCAATATTCTGCACTTGTTCGCGCATCTGCTCGATCAACACTTTGAGGTTGACCGCCGCTTGGGTGCTGCGCGGGTCGAAGGCTTTGGAGCCCAGTGTGTTGGCTTCGCGGTTGAGTTCCTGCATCAGGAAGTCCAGGCGCCGACCGGCAGCGCCGCCGGACTTGAGCACCCGGCGAACTTCGATGATGTGAGTGCTCAGGCGATCCAGTTCTTCGGCGACGTCGCTCTTTTGCGCGAGCATGACCATTTCCTGTTCCAGTCGCTGCGGGTCGAGGTCGGCCTTCATGTCGGTGAAGCGGTCGAGAACTTTCTGGCGTTGGGTGGCGAGCATCTGCGGGACCAGCTCACGCAGGATCACCACATCCCCTTCAATAGAGGTCAGGCGCTCGTCGATCAATCGCGCCAGCTCAGTTCCTTCGCGCTCGCGCCCGGCCTTGAGTTCTTTCAGGCCCTGATGGAACAGCGCCAGGGCTTCGGCATTCAGCGCTTGCGGGTCGGCGGCATCAGCCACCAGTACGCCGGGCCAGGCCAGGACTTCCAGCGGGTTCAGTGCGGCCGGGTTCTTGATCAGGCTGGCGACCGTCTCGGCGGCAGCGACCAGTTGCGCGGCGCGCTCGCGGTCCACTTGCAGCGGTTTGCCGGTGCTTTCTTCGGTAAAGCGCAGGGTGCATTCGAGCTTGCCCCGGGACAGTTCCTGGCGCAGGGCTTCGCGGACCGCGCCTTCGAGGTCGCGGAAAGATTCCGGCAGACGCAGGTGGGGTTCCAGGTAGCGGCTGTTGACCGAGCGCAATTCCCAGCTCAGGGTGCCCTGGACGCCGGCTTTCTCGACGCGGGCGAAGGCGGTCATGCTGTGCACCATGGAGGTACCTCGCAATGCAGGTCGGCGCGTAACCCATGGTTGCGCGGACCCGCTATCTGTGAATTAAAGCCGACAGGCAGCAAAGGCGCAGGATTGTAGCGCAGTGGGGCGGATGCGCCCAAACACACGCTGTGACAAAGAGCTGCACGCCGTCGGCTAAGCTCTATTCAGGGGCTTCAATCGTCGGGCGTTTTTTTAGAAGTGCCCACTCGCGGCCCACGGCTCTATAATGCTCGGCAGTTTTCCGTCCTCCGTACAGGTAATCCCTATGAAACGTCCAAGTGGTCGCGCTGCCGATCAGCTCCGCTCGATCCGCATTACCCGCAACTACACCAAACACGCCGAGGGATCTGTACTGGTCGAGTTCGGTGATACCAAAGTCATCTGCACCGTCAGTGTCGAGAATGGCGTGCCGCGTTTCCTCAAAGGTCAGGGCCAGGGTTGGTTGACCGCCGAATACGGCATGCTGCCCCGCGCCACCGGCGAGCGTAACCAGCGTGAAGCGAGCCGCGGCAAGCAAGGCGGTCGTACTCTGGAAATCCAGCGTTTGATCGGCCGTTCCCTGCGCGCTGCGCTGGACATGACCAAGCTGGGCGACGTCACCCTGTACGTCGACTGCGACGTGATCCAGGCTGACGGAGGCACCCGCACCGCGTCCATTACCGGTGCGATGGTTGCATTGATCGACGCCTTGAAAGTGATCAAGAAGCGTGGCGGCCTCAAAGGTGGCGACCCGCTCAAGCAAATGATCGCTGCCGTTTCGGTGGGCATGTACCAGGGCGAGCCTGTGCTTGACCTCGATTACCTGGAAGATTCGGCTGCCGAGACTGACCTCAACGTGGTGATGACCAGCACGGGCGGCTTTATCGAAGTTCAGGGCACTGCCGAAGGCGCGCCGTTCCAGCCGGAAGAGCTGAACGCGATGCTGGCGCTGGCGAAGAAAGGCATGAACGAGATTTTCGAACTGCAGAAGGCTGCACTGGCCGACTGATCGGACCTGCTCCACGCAAGGAGGACGCCATGAGTGACGAGCAACTGCCGCTACCCACACCGAGCCGAGAGGTTCGTCAGTGGGCGATGTTTTGTCACCTGTCCGCCTTGCTGGGGATCTGGCTGCCGTTCGGTACGCTGATCGGGCCGCTGATTCTCTGGCAGATGAAACGCGAGTCAGACCCGTTCATCGACGCGCAAGGCAAGGAAGCGCTGAACTTTCAGATCACCGTCGCCATTGCTTCGGCTATCTGCTTCCTGCTGATGGTGGTGATCGTCGGGTTCTTCCTGTTTGGTCTGGTCGCGATTGGTGCGCTGGTGCTGACGATCATTGCTGGCGTGAAGGCCAATGAAGGTTTCCCTTACCGGTATCCGTTCACTTGGCGCCTGATCAAATAATAGCCAGCAAGGATTTCCTGTGGGAGCGGGCTTGCCCGCGATAGCGATCTGGCAGACAACACATCTGTTGACTGTGACGGCCTCATCGCGGGCAAGCCCGCTCCCACAGAAAGCGAATCATTGCCCACAAAAAAGCCGACAGCGATGTCGGCTTTTTTGCGTCTGCGAAAAGACGCTTAGATTGTCAGCGTCCAGTCGTAGTCCACGATCAGCGGTGCGTGCTGAGAGAACCGTGGCTGACGTGGCAGGCGTGCGCTGCGTACGAAGCGGCGCAGGCCAGGGGTCAGCAACTGGTAATCGAAACGCCAGCCCAGGTTGAGCATCTCGGCCTGTTCGTTGTCCGGCCACCAGCTGTACTGGTCGCCTTCACGGCTGACTTCGCGCAGGGCATCGACATAACCCATGTTGCCGACAATCTCGTCCATCCAGGCGCGCTCAGGTGCCAGGAAGCCCGGGGATTGCTGGCTGTCGCGCCAGTTCTTGATATCCAGCTTCTGTTGCGCCACGTACAGCGAGCCACAATAAATGTACTCGCGACGTTTGCGCCGCTGTTTGTCCAGATAACGGGCGAAGTCGTCCATTAGCTTGAACTTCTGGTTCAAATCTTCATCGCCGTTCTGCCCCGAAGGGAGCAGCAAGGTCGCGATGCTGACCTTGTCGAAATCGGCTTGCAGGTAACGCCCGTAGCGGTCGGCTGTCTCGAAGCCGAGACCGCTGATGACTGCCTTCGGTTGCAACCGCGAGTACAAAGCCACGCCACCTTGGGCGGGAACTTCAGCTTCGCAGGCATAAAGGAAGTAGCCATCCAGTTGGAAGGCTGGATCGTCCAGTTCAAAGGCGGAGGCGCGGGTGTCCTGCAGGCAGATGACGTCGGCATTCTGTGCTTGCAGCCAACTGAGCAAACCACGCTCGACTGCAGCCTGAATCCCATTGACGTTCACACTGATGATCCGCATAAGTGGCCCCAAAAATCGCGTGCGGGTATGATACACGGCGTCTACCTAATTAGCTAAATCCGTGGTATTTGGGGTTTTTTTCATGCAAGCGTATCAGCGCGACTTCATTCGTTTTGCCATTGATCGTGGCGTTTTGCGCTTCGGTGAGTTCACCCTGAAGTCCGGGCGCACCAGTCCTTACTTCTTCAATGCCGGCCTGTTCAACTCGGGTTCTGCCCTGGCGCAGCTGGGTCGTTTCTATGCGGCAGCCATCGTCGAGAGCGGTATTTCGTTCGACGTGCTGTTTGGCCCGGCCTACAAAGGCATTCCATTGGCGGCGACCACCGCCGTGGCGCTGGCCGAACATCATGGCCGTGATCTGCCATGGTGCTTCAACCGCAAGGAAGCCAAGGCCCACGGCGAAGGCGGTAGCCTGGTCGGCGCACCATTGACCGGCGACGTGCTGATCATCGACGACGTGATCACCGCAGGCACCGCCATCCGTGAAGTGATGCAGATCATCGCTTCCCAGGACGGCGCCAAAGCCGCGGGCGTGTTGATCGCCCTGAACCGTCAGGAGCGTGGCAACGGCGAATTGTCGGCCATCCAGGAAGTGGAGCGTGACTTCGGCATCCCGGTGATCAGCATTGTTTCGCTGAATCAGGTGCTCGAGTTCCTGGCGGATGACCCGCAGCTCAAGCAACACCTGCCGGCGGTTGAAGCCTACCGCGCACAATTCGGCGTCTAACCGCATCCCCTGTGGGTGCGGGCTTGTGTGGCGAGGGAGCTTGCTCCCGCTGGGCTGCGTAGCAGACCCAAGGATTTTGTGAGTGCTGCGCACTCAAGCGGGAGCAAGCTTCCTCGCCACAAAAGGTGGATTGTCACAGGGATTGCAGGCAAAAAAAGACCCCGCTCAGCCAGGCTGAGCGGGGTCTTTTGGTTTGTGTGGCTTAGTGACGCTTGCGATTACTGATCAGCGTACCCACACCCGTGTCGGTAAAAATTTCCAGCAGAATCGCGTTTGGCACCCGGCCATCGATGATCAACGAGCTGCCCACACCGCCTTGTACCGCTTCCAGCGCGCAACGAATCTTCGGCAGCATGCCGCCATAGATAGTGCCGTCGGCGATCAGGTCGTCGACCTGTTGAGTCGTCAGGCCGGTCAGAACCGTGCCCGACTTGTCCATCAGGCCGGCAATGTTGGTCAGCAGCATCAGCTTTTCAGCCTTCAGCGCTTCGGCCACTTTACCGGCCACCAGATCAGCGTTGATGTTGTACGACTCGCCGTTGGCGCCGACACCGATTGGCGCGATCACCGGGATGAAGTCGCCTTTGACCAGCAGGTTCAACAGGTCGGTGTTGATCCCGACCACTTCGCCGACGTGGCCGATGTCGATGATTTCCGGCTGGGTCATTTCCGGCGTCTGACGGGTGACGGTGAGCTTTTTCGCGCGAATCAGCTCGGCGTCTTTACCGGTCAGGCCGATGGCGCTGCCGCCATGACGGTTGATCAGGTTGACGATGTCCTTGTTGACCTGGCCGCCGAGGACCATTTCCACCACGTCCATGGTCTGCGCGTCAGTCACGCGCATGCCATCGATGAAGTGGCTCTCGATCGACAGACGCTTGAGCAGGTCGCCGATTTGCGGGCCGCCACCATGAACCACCACCGGATTGATGCCGACGGCTTTCATCAGCACGATGTCGCGGGCGAAGCCGGTTTTCAGCTCCTCGCTTTCCATCGCGTTGCCGCCGTATTTGATCACCAGCGTCTTGCCGACATAGCGGCGAATGTAAGGCAGCGCTTCGGACAGGACCTTGGCGGTGTTGGCGGCGGCTTCGCGTTCGAGGGTCATTCAGGGCTCCGGCACTTCAATAAAAGGCGCTTCGATAGATCAAAACGGTAAAAGGAGATCAGGTGCAACGCGTTTCAGCTGGACGTGGAACACATCCTTGATGCGCTGCAATTCAGCCTCGTCATCGGCCTCGAAACGCAGCACCAGCACCGGTGTGGTGTTGGAGGCGCGAACCAGGCCCCAGCCTTTGGCATAGTCGACTCGCACGCCGTCAATGGTGGTCAGGTCAGCGCCTTCGCCCCATTGCGCATCGTGCAATGCATCAATGATGCTGAATTTGCTCTCTTCGGTCACATGGATATTGATCTCTGGCGTAGAAATATCGTTCGGGAAGGTCGCAAACAACTCTTCCGCGGTGGATTTTTCCTTGCTGAGGATCTCCAGCAGTCGTGCGGCGGCGTAAATGCCATCATCGAAACCGAACCAGCGTTCCTTGAAAAAGATATGCCCGCTCATTTCGCCCGCCAACAGGGCGCCGGATTGTTTCATTTTCTTTTTGATCAACGAATGACCAGTCTTCCACATCAGCGGTCGACCACCATATTCCTTGATCAGCGGAATCAGGCGACGGGTGCATTTGACGTCAAAGATGATTTCCGCGTTCGGGTTACGCGCCACGACGTCGCGGGCGAACAGCATCAACAGGCGATCAGGGAAAACGATGCTGCCGGTGTTGGTCACTACGCCAACGCGGTCGCCGTCGCCGTCGAAGGCCAGGCCCAGGTCGGCGTTGGTTTCCTTGACCTTGGCGATCAGGTCCACGAGGTTTTCAGGCTTGCCCGGGTCCGGGTGGTGGTTCGGGAAGTTGCCATCGACTTCGCAGAACAGCGGGATGACTTCGCAGTTCAGGGCTTCGATCAGCTGCGGGGCGATTACGCCGGCCGCGCCGTTGCCGCAATCGACCACCACTTTCAGGCGGCGGGCCAGTTTGATGTCCTGGACGATTTCAGTGTTGTAGCGGTCGAGGATTTCGACCTTGGTGATGCTGCCCTTGCCGCTGCTCAGGTTGTTGGTCTTGAGGCGTTCGTGCAGGGCCTGGATCTGTTCGTTGGCCAAGGTGTCGCCAGCGATGACGATCTTGAAGCCGTTGTAATTCGACGGGTTGTGGCTGCCGGTGAGCATCACGCCGGATTTGCCGGCCAGTACGTTGGCGGCGTAGTACAGCGCAGGCGTTGGCACCAGGCCGACGTCGCTGACGTGGCAACCGCTGTCGGCGAGGCCTTTGATCAGTTGTTCGACCAGTTCCGGACCGGACAGGCGACCGTCACGGCCGACGGATACGTTGGGTTCGTTCTGGGCCAGGCTCTGGGAGCCGATGGCGCGACCAAGCCAATAAGCTGTTTCAGCGTTCAAGAATTCCGGGACGGTGCCGCGAATGTCGTAGGCGCGGAAGATGCTGTCGGGGAACTTGGGTGCGACTTGGGCTGGGGTGCTCATTTCTGGAAATGCTCCATCTCTAAAGTGGCTGGACAAGCCTGCGAAAAACTCGTGGGCTGGCTCAAACTGAAGGGTATGACGGCGTTTTCGGCGGAGAGTTCGTGGTGTGTAAAGGCCATGCCATCAGCATCGGCGGGTAATTTGCCGGCCAATGCCTTGATTTTCAGTGGTAAACCTTCCAGATGACGTCTTTGCAATTTTCATCCTTAAAATGCAGAGGGCAGGCCAGGCCGGGCAGCATTCCCGGCCTGAATGCCGATGGTCAGTGGCTGCCCGAGTGTCCGAAACCGCCGGTACCACGTTGGGTTTCGACGAACTCTTCGACCATTTCAAAATGCGCTTGAACTACCGGTACCAGCACCAATTGGGCCAGGCGTTCGCCTACTACCATGTTGAAATCGGTCTGGCCACGGTTCCAGCACGACACCATCAGCGGGCCCTGGTAATCGGAGTCGATCAAGCCGACCAGATTGCCCAGCACGATGCCGTGTTTATGGCCAAGGCCTGAGCGCGGCAGGATCAGCGCGGCCAAACCTGGATCGCCAATGTAGACAGACAGGCCCGTCGGAATCAGCAGGGTTTCGCCCGGCTTGATGACGGTGTCTTTTTCCAGCATGGCGCGCAGGTCGAGGCCGGCGGAGCCTGGCGTGGCGTACTGCGGCAGCGGAAATTCGGTACCGATGCGGGGGTCGAGGATCTTGGCTTGCAAAGCGTGCATGTAAATTAAACCTGGTTCAGACGTTCGGCGATAAAAGTGATCAGCTGGCGAGCGATTTTGCTCTTGCTGGTCTGGGCGAAGAGTGTGGCGTGCAGCTCACGGTCGATCACGCTGCAGGCGTTTTCTTCGCTGTTGAAGCCAATACTCGGGTTCGCGACGTCATTGGCGACGATCAGATCGAGGTTCTTGTCTTTCAACTTGCGTGCAGCGTAATCGAGCAAGTGTTCGGTTTCGGCAGCGAAACCGACACTGAACGGACGGTCGGGACGGGTGGCGATGGTGGCCAGGATGTCTGGGTTGCGCACCATCTGTAGCAACAAGCCGTCGCCGTTCGTAGGGTCTTTCTTGAGCTTCTGTGGGGCGACGACTTCCGGACGGTAGTCCGCGACCGCAGCAGAGGCGATGAACAGGTCGCAAGGGATCGCCGCTTCGCAGGCGGCGAGCATGTCGCGGGCACTGACCACGTCGATACGCGTGACGCGATCCGGGGTCGGCAGGTGCACGGGGCCTGTGATCAGGGTTACGCGGGCGCCGGCTTCTACCGCGGCTTCGGCCAGGGCAAAGCCCATTTTCCCGGAGCTGTGGTTGGTGATGTAGCGCACCGGGTCGATGTTTTCCTGGGTCGGGCCGGCGGTGATCAGCACGTGTTTACCGGTCAGCGCCTGGCGCTGGAAGCAGTCTGCCGCGCACTGGGCGAGGTCGGTGGCTTCGAGCATGCGGCCCATGCCGACGTCGCCGCAAGCCTGGCTGCCGGAGGCCGGGCCGAAGACCTTGAGGTCACGGCTTTCGAGGGTTTGCAGGTTGGCCTGGGTCGCCGGGTCGCGCCACATGGCCTGGTTCATCGCCGGGGCAACCGCGACCACCGCGTCGGTGGCCAGCACCAGCGTGGTCAGCAGGTCGTCGGCGATGCCTTGGGCCAGGCGGGCGATCAGGTCCGCGGTGGCGGGGGCGATCAGCACCAGGTCGGCCCATTTGGCCAGCTCGATGTGGCCCATCGCGGCTTCGGCCGCCGGGTCCAGCAAATCGAGATGGACCGGATGCCCGGACAAAGCCTGCATGGTCAGCGGGGTAATGAATTCGCTGCCGCCACGGGTCATGACCACGCGCACTTCGGCGCCCTGATCGATCAGGCGGCGAACCAGCTCGGCGCTCTTGTAGGCAGCAATACCGCCGCCGACGCCCAGAACGATGCGTTTCCGATACAGCCGCTGCATAGGTCTGCCTTTCATTTCGTTGATGACTGCATGGCGATACCCCCTCCCCAGGAGTGAAATCGCCCGCAAAAAAGATGGGCTACGATATCACAGCGACCGCTACGGAACAGCGGCGCCCACAGACATGGAGGTGTTATGAGCATTCGAGATTGGCCGGCGGCCGAGCGGCCGCGGGAGAGGTTACTGGAGTTAGGCTCGGGGAGTCTTTCGGACGCCGAACTGCTGGCGATTTTTTTGCGTACCGGCGTATCCGGCAAAAGTGCGGTAGATCTGGCGCGACATTTGTTGACTCAGTTTGGCGGTCTGCGTTCGCTACTGGAGGCTGATCAAAAAACATTCAGCAAACAATTAGGGCTCGGACCCGCGAAATTCGCTCAGTTGCAGGCAGTTCAGGAAATGGGCAGACGGCATTTGGCTGAACGCTCGCGCTACAAGTCGGCGTTGGAAAATCCGCAGGCTGTGCGTGATTATCTGAAGTCGATGCTCCGCCATGAGCCCCACGAGGTGTTTGGCTGCCTGTTCCTGGACTCCAAACACCGGGTATTGGCGTTCGAAGCGCTGTTTCGCGGCTCCATCGACAACACCAGCGTCTATCCACGGCAGGTGGTCAAACGCGCTCTGGCCCATAACGCCGCAGCGCTGATCCTGTGCCACAACCATCCGTCGGGTAACTCCGACCCCAGTCAGGCCGACCGAATGCTGACCAAGCGTCTGCAAGAGGCGCTGGACCTGATCGATGTGCGGGTACTCGATCATTTCATCGTCGGTGATGGCGATCCGCTGTCCATGGCCGAGTATGGGTGGATGTAGAGGACCAAGAACCCCTGTGGGAGTGGGTCTGTGGTGAGGGGGCTTGCCCCCGTTTGAGTGCGAAGCACTCACAAAATCTTTGGTGCATCAGAGATTTTGGGGCTGCTTCGCAGCCCAACGGGGGCAAGCCCCCTCGCCACAAGCCCGCTCCCACAGGTTTTGTGGTGACGCTAATTACTTGAGGTTGACCTTCGAATAGTCCTGCCGGCCAAACGGACTGACCTGATAGCCCAGCACATCCTTACGTGTCAGCGCGAAGGCTGTCGGGTGCACCAGTGGCAGCCACAACGCCTGTTGCTGGATCTGCGCCTGGGCCTGTTCGTAAAGCTTGGTGCGCACACCTTGCTCGCCGGTGGTCTTGCCGGCGCTGATCAGCTTGTCCAGGTCCTGGTTGCAGTAGCGGGCGAAGTTGGTGCCGGATTTGACCCCCGCGCAGGAAAACTGCGGCGTGAGGAAGTTATCCGGGTCGCCGTTGTCGCCAGCCCAGCCCATGAACAGTAGATCGTGCTCGCCGGCCTTGGCGCGGCGAATCAGTTCGCCCCATTCGATCACACGAATCTCGGCCTGGATGCCGATTTCCGCCAGATCGGACTGCAGCAATTGCGCCCCGAGGCTCGGATTGGGGTTCAGCAGGCTGCCGGAAGGGCGGGTCCAGATGGTGGTCTGGAAACCATTCTTGAGCCCGGCCTTGGCCATCAGCGCACGGGCCTTTTCGACGTCATGCGAGTAGCCCGGCAAGCCTTTGGCGTAGCTCCAGGTGTTGGGCGGATATGGGCCGTTGGCGGGTTCGGCGGTGTCTTCGAACACGGCTTTGACATAGTTGGCCTTGTCGAACGCGAGATTGATCGCCTGGCGTACTTCAGGTTTATCCAGCGGCGGATGCTGGCTGTTGATGCCAACGAAGGCGGTCATGAAGGCGTCAGTCTTTTCGACTTTCAGGGTTGGCTCTTTCAGCGCGGCCCGTACGTCCAGAGGCTTGGGTGACAGGGCGATCTGGCACTCGTTGCGGCGCAATTTCTGCAACCGCACGTTGGCATCCGGAGTGATGGCGAAGATCAGCGGGTCCACCGACGGCTTGCCACGGAAGTAATCCGGGTTGGCCTTGTAGCGAATCGAGGCGTCTTTCTGGAAACGCGTGAAGATGAACGGGCCGCTGCCGATCGGCTGGCTGTTGAGCTTTTCCGGAGTGCCGGCCTTCATGAGTTGGTCGGCGTATTCGGCCGAATAGATCGAGGCGAAACCCATGCTCAGAGTGGGCAGGAAAGTCGAGTCCGGGTGGTCGAGGGTGAAGCGGATGGTAAGCGGGTCCAATGCGTCGATCTTCTTGATCAGCGCCGGTAACTGCATCGACTGGGCGTGCGGGAAACCGCTCTGGGCGACTTTGTGCCACGGGTTCGCAGGGTCGAGCATGCGGTCGAAGCTGAACTTCACGTCTTCGGCGGTCAGGTCACGCGTCGGGCTGAAGTAATCGGTGCGGTGAAATTTCACCTGCGGGTGCAACTTGAAGACGTAGGTCAGGCCATCGGGCGTGACTTCCCAGCTGTCCGCCAGGCTGGCAACCACTTTGCCACTGGCCGTGTCGAAGTCCACGAGGCGGTCCATCAGCACATCGGCCGAGGCGTTGGTGGTGGTCAGCGAGTTGTATTGCACCACATCGAACCCCTCCGGGCTGGCTTCAGTGCAGACGCTCAAGGCGGCGGCATGGGCCAAGGGGCTCAGTAGAAGCGGGGCGAGCAGCAGCGGTAGGGCAGCGAGGCGCATGGTCGGATTCCTTTACAGATCGAAGGCCCATCTGCAAGTGCAGTCTGGAAAAGTCTTACCCTAGTGGGCTCTTTTGCAAATGACTATCCCCTTTTTCATTTTAAGGGGACTATGTGCGCTTGTTTCGGTGATGCGGACCGAGGAAAACCCGGAATCGGTCGGTTGGCCGATTCTCTGCGACGAGCGGTCTTAATCGGCGACAGCCTTTATCCAAGGCGCCCGGTGGCCGAAAAATGGGGAATTTATTAAGTCCGCGCACACGGAATGTTGTTGCTCTCCAGTCTTTCTGGTATAAAGCAGCGCTCTTTTCTAGGGGCCCGGTTCCTTCACTGTAGGTGTAGCCGGTAAGACCTCTAAAGAAACGCGGCGCCTGGCGCCAAATGACTGAGAGATTAAGCGGCCAACCCATGCCGGGTTGGGCATGTGGTTTTAGAGGGCTGAGGCATGTCGAGAGTATGTCAAGTTACCGGTAAGGGTCCGGTGACTGGGAATAACATTTCCCACGCAAACAACAAAACCCGTCGTCGTTTCCTGCCGAACCTGCAGCATCACCGCTTCTGGGTTGAAGAAGAGAAACGTTTCGTGCGTCTGCGCGTATCTGCCAAAGGCATGCGTATCATCGACAAGCGTGGCATCACTGTCGTGCTGGCCGAAATCCGCAAAGCCGGCAAGATCTAAGGGAGCTAATCATGCGTGAATTGATTCGTTTGATTTCGAGCGCCGGTACTGGTCACTTCTACACTACCGACAAGAACAAGCGCACTACTCCGGACAAAATCGAGATCAAGAAATTTGATCCGGTTGTTCGTAAGCACGTGATCTACAAGGAAGGCAAAATCAAGTAATTGATTTTTCCCGACTTACGAAAAAGGCCCGTATCGCGAGATACGGGCCTTTTTTGTGCCTGTCTATTTTGTATTGCCTGGGCCGGCCCCTTCGCGAGCAAGCCCGCTCCCACATTGGATTTGTGAACGACGCAGATCCAATGTGGGAGCGGGCTTGCTCGCGAAGGGGGCGGCCGGGGCAGCACAACTCCTTAAACCTTCTGTTCAAACACCACATAAATCTTGCGGCAAGGCTCCAGCACTTCCCAAGTACCGCGAAACCCTGCCGGGATCACGAAGCGATCACCTACACGCAAGGTCTTGGCGTTGCCATCGTTGTCACGCAGCACTGAAACTCCCTGAAGGATTTCGCAGTATTCGTGCTCGGTGTAGTTCACCCGCCACTGGCCGACTTCGCCCTCCCAGACACCTGCACTCATCTGGCCGCACGGGCTGTTGTAGTGGTTGTACACCGCTTGATCGGGGTCGCCCTTGAGGACTTTTGCAGGGTCGGGCCGATAACGATCGGGCTGGGTGTTGGCCTGGCTGAAATCGACGATATCCTGAATGCTCATGCTGGTATTCCCCCGTGATTGCGCTGGAAAATTGAAAGTCTATGTTTATTAAAATGAACATCGCAAGGCCGTTTTCCAGCCTTGTGTCAAATATATTGAAACTTCACCGGCCGCTGGTTTAGGGTAATGGTTGCCTTGAGCCGAAAAGCAGGCTGGCCGGGCAGAATTCCTGACAGCGCCCGCATAGAACGCGGGGCACTCGTATTCAATAAGAGGAGGACACTCGAATGACCACCCTGACTCGTGCCGACTGGGAACAGCGGGCTCGCGATCTGAAGATCGAAGGCCGCGCCTACATCAATGGCGAATACACCGATGCCGTCTCCGGCGAGACCTTCGAGTGCATCAGCCCGGTCGATGGCCGTCTGCTGGGCAAGATTGCCAGCTGTGACGCCGCCGACGCCCAGCGTGCCGTGGACAACGCCCGCGCCACTTTCAATTCCGGCGCCTGGTCGCGCCTGGCGCCGACCAAACGCAAAGCCACCATGATTCGTTTTGCCGGCCTGCTCAAACAGCACGCCGAAGAGCTGGCCCTGCTCGAAACCCTGGACATGGGCAAGCCAATCAGCGATTCCCTGTACATCGACGTTCCCGGCGCGGCGCAAGCCCTGAGCTGGAGCGGTGAAGCCATCGACAAGATCTACGACGAAGTCGCTGCCACCCCGCACGATCAGCTGGGTCTGGTGACTCGCGAGCCGGTCGGCGTGGTCGGCGCAATCGTGCCGTGGAACTTCCCGTTGATGATGGCCTGCTGGAAGCTCGGCCCGGCGCTGTCCACCGGTAACTCGGTGATCCTCAAGCCTTCCGAAAAATCGCCGCTGACAGCGATCCGCATTGCGGCGCTGGCGGTTGAAGCCGGTATCCCGAAAGGCGTGCTGAACGTGCTGCCGGGCTACGGTCACACCGTCGGCAAGGCCCTGGCCCTGCACAACGACGTCGACACCCTGGTGTTTACCGGTTCGACCAAGATCGCCAAGCAACTGCTGATCTACTCCGGCGAATCGAACATGAAGCGCGTCTGGCTGGAAGCTGGCGGCAAGAGCCCGAACATCGTGTTCGCCGATGCGCCGGACCTGCAAGCCGCCGCCGAAGCCGCTGCCGGTGCCATCGCCTTCAACCAGGGCGAAGTCTGCACCGCCGGTTCGCGCCTGCTGGTCGAGCGTTCGATCAAGGACAAATTCCTGCCGCTGGTGATCGAGGCCCTGAAAACCTGGAAGCCGGGCAACCCGCTGGACCCGGCAACCAATGTCGGTGCGCTGGTGGACACCCAGCAGATGAACACTGTGTTGTCCTACATCGAGTCCGGTCACACCGATGGCGCCAAACTGGTGGCGGGCGGCAAGCGCATTCTTCAGGAAACCGGGGGCACTTACGTTGAGCCGACGATTTTCGATGGCGTGAGCAACGCGATGAAAATTGCTCAGGAAGAAATCTTTGGTCCGGTGTTGTCGGTCATCACCTTCGACAGCGCTGAAGAAGCCATCCAGATCGCCAACGACACGCCTTACGGTCTGGCCGCTGCAGTCTGGACCGCCGACATCTCCAAGGCTCACCTGACCGCCAAGGCTTTGCGTGCCGGTAGCGTGTGGGTCAATCAGTACGACGGCGGCGACATGACCGCGCCGTTCGGTGGCTTCAAACAGTCCGGCAACGGTCGCGACAAGTCACTGCACGCGTTCGACAAGTACACCGAGCTGAAGGCGACCTGGATCAAATTGTAAGCCAGAGAGGGAGCCCGTAGTAAATCGGGCTCCTGAACGACGCAGATCCCCTGTGGGAGCGGGCTTGCTCGCGAAGGCGGTGTAACAGCCAACATCAATGTTGGATGTGATGGCCTCTTCGCGAGCAAGCCTGCTCCCACAGTGTTTTGTGCTGTACATAAAATATCCACAGGAGTGTGGAACATGCGTTGGGCGACGTATTTCGCCGTTTTGGCGTCTGTCTTGAGTGTCGGCCTGGCCCTGGGTGTCAGCATGCCGTTGGTATCGCTGCGTCTGGAAGGCTGGGGTTATGGCTCGTTCGCGATCGGCGTGATGGCGGCGATGCCGGCCATTGGCGTACTGCTGGGGGCGAAAGTCTCCAGCCACCTCGCGGCCCGTCTTGGCACGGCCAATCTGATGCGCCTGTGCCTGTGGGCCGGGGCAGTATCCATCGGTTTGCTGGCAGTGTGGCCGAGCTACCCGGTCTGGTTGGTGTTGCGGTTGATGATCGGGGTGATCCTGACCCTCGTCTTTATCCTCGGTGAAAGCTGGATCAATCAACTGGTGGTTGAGCAATGGCGCGGTCGGCTGGTGGCGCTGTACGGCAGCAGTTACGCGTTGAGTCAGCTGGCCGGGCCGTTATTGTTGGGGGCGTTGGGCACCGAGCATGATTATGGTTTCTGGGTTGGTGTCGGTTTGCTGATGACGTCACCGTTCTTGCTGTTGGGCCGCGGCGGCGCACCCACCAGCGAAGCTTGCAGCGTAACCCTCGGTGACTTGTTGACCTTCTGCCGCGGCTTGCCGGCGATTGCCTGGGCGGTGTCGCTGTTCGCGGCGTTCGAAGCGATGATCCTGACCTTGCTGCCGGTCTATTGCCTGCGTCAGGGCTTCACCACGGAAATCGCCTTGGCGATGGTCAGTACCGTGGTGGTGGGTGATGCCTTGCTGCAATTGCCGATTGGCGCGCTGGCCGATCGCTTGTCACGGCGTACGTTGTTCACCAGCTGTGCGATGCTCTTGTTGCTGTCGAGTCTGGTGATTCCATTGCTGATCGACACGCTGTTGATCTGGCCGCTGTGGGTATTGTTTGGCGCCAGTGCCGGCGGTTTGTTCACCTTGTCGCTGATCTTGATTGGCGAGCGCTATCGCGACGATGCCTTGGTGCGCGCCAATGCCCATATCGCACAGTTATGGGGAATTGGTTGCCTGATCGGCCCCTTGGCGGCCGGTGCCGGGAGCCAGTGGATCAGCGGGCATGCCTTGCCGTTGCTGATGGCGGCGGGCGCGTTGGGGCTGGTGATTCTGGTATCGCGGCAAGGGGCGTTTGGGACAGTTGCCGAACCGGCCTGAGCGCCGCACAAAACCTGTGACAAGGGGCTTGTCTGTGGCGAGGGAGCTTGCTCCCGTTGGGTCGCGCAGCGGCCCTGAATCATGCGCCACCGCTTATTCAGGTAGAACACGGATGCCGGTTTGCGACTGCTGCGCAGCCGAACGGGAGCAAGCTCCCTCGCCACAATTCATCACCAGCATCCTGACTACAACATCCGCTCCAGGCCGACCATGCTGCTGAGCCATGAATTGAAGTGTCGCCACCAGCCTCCCGGTTCTTTGGTCAATGTGCGCTGCTTGTCGTCATCTTCGGTGACCCAGACAATCTGCCCCTTTTCCAGCCGGGCCTGATAGCTGAGGGCAGGCGCCATACCCTCCAGTGCCAGTTCGCGCACCCGCCCGGCGAGCTGCGGGTTGTCCACCAGTACCCCGACTTCGGTGTTCCACAGTACCGAGCGCGGGTCGAAATTGAACGAGCCGATAAAGGCTTTCTGTCGGTCGAAAATCATCGCCTTGCTGTGCAGGCTGGAGCCGGAACTACGGTAGGAGCTGCTGCCGCCGTGAAACAGGTTCGATCCGCTATCGCCGTTGTCTCCATTGTCGCCGGGCTGACGGCGTAATTCGAACAGCTGCACCCCATGCTCCAGCAAGGCTTTGCGATAAGGCGCGTAACCACCATGCGTGGCCGGTACGTCGGTGGCTTCCAGTGAGTTGGTCAGCACACTGACCGATACGCCGGCATCGGCGCGACCGGTCAGGTAAACCAGCCCCGGTTGGCCGGGTACGAGGTAGGCCGAGACCATGATCAGCTCTTTGCTGACCCCATTGAGCTCGGGCGCCAACTGAGTAGTCAGCAGCAAGTGTGGGTCAGGTTCGCCGTCGGACAGCACCTTGCTCGGTGCGTCCCACAATGCCTGGTTCCAGGCCCAGATCAGCTCCCGGCGCCAGACATCCAGGCGCGGGTGAGTGGTGTAGGACATTAACTGCTGATAAAGCGCGTGGTTCTGTTTGCGCGTTTCCTCCAGGGATTCGTCCAGTCGGGTCCGGGTGTTTCTCAGATCCCTGGCTGTCGGCTTGGTCGAGAGAAACTGCTCGATCGGCTTGCTCAGGGCGCTGTTCCAGTACTGGTCGAAGCTGTGTCCCAACTGCTCTGCAACCGGGCCGACACTGAGCATGTCGATGTCGGTGAAATTCAGGTTGGGCTCGGCATCGAAATACTCGTCCCCCAAGTTACGCCCGCCAACGATCGCCGCGCTGTTGTCCGCCACCCACAGTTTGTTGTGCATGCGCCGGTGTTGCTGCGACAGGTTGAAGAACCGGCCCATCGTTCGCGTAACGACGGTGCTGCGGCCCAGGTGCAGCGGGTTGAACACGCGGATCTGAATCTTCGGATGGACGGCGAGGGTCGCGATGATCTGGTCCAGGCCATCGCTGGTGGTGTCGTCGAGCAAAATCCGCACCCGCACGCCGCGGTCGGCGGCCTTGAGCAACTCGCTCACCAGTATTCGTGTGCTGATGCCGTCATGGACGATGTAGTACTGCAGATCGAGGCTGCTTTGGGCGTTGCGAATCAGCTCGGCGCGGGCGGTGAAGGCCTCGGCGCTGTCGGAGAGCAAGCGAAAACCCGATTGGCCCTCATGGGGGGCAGCCTGTGCCTGGATCGACCGCCCGAACGCCGACTTCGCCGCCGGTAGGGCCTGACTCGATTCGCGGACGACATCAAGGCTGGTGCAACTGCCGAGCAACAAGGCGAGCAACAAAGCGAAGGGCCGGACCGGAATGAGTATCAAGGCAGGATTTCTCGCGTCGGGGTCACGGAAGTATGGCACGGCATTGGGATCACACACGTTTGAAGGGTGGTATGACCGTGATTGATCGGATCCATCGGTGATAACCGAAAAGAGCCACTGGTTCTGTCGCGGATGCCCCATTGATATGGCGACTTCTCCTACATAAAAAACCTACAAGAAACGGAATGATCGCCGGGTATTCGACGTGTCGGAAGAAAGCGTGATTTCCCGCTGCATTCGACGCGTTGGTACTTTCATCCATTCACAGGTAAGTGTTTATGAAGAAGCTTTTTTTGATGGCCGCTTTAACAGCAGCCATCACTCCATTAGCCGTTCAAGCGGCAAGTGTCGACCTGAACGTCAGCGGTACGGTCATTCCGACTTCCTGCATTCCTGCTTTCGCCGGTGGCAGTAACGTCGATCTGGGGCGGATCTTTTCCTCGACGTTGAGCGCGACAACACAAAACGATCTCCCGCCGCGAGACATCACGTTGAAGATCGCATGCGATGCACCCGCTGCGGTGGAGATTGCAGTCACGGACAATCGGGGCGGTACCAAAGTGTCGGGCCTCAAGTTCAATGGCATCTCCGGTGATCACCTTTACTATGGCCTCGGCAGCACGAATGGCGTCGGCATCGGCGGCTTCGGCCTACTGACCGGCCAGCCCCTGACCGATGGCAACCCGCAGACTTTCCTGGTGCGCTCTCCGGCCAATCCGGTATGGCGAGTTCCGGTCAGCGGCCTGATGTCCAACGCCCCGGTTTCCTATTCCTGGGGGGCTGGTGCAGCAGCCGGCCCGGCCGCCGCGCGTCTGCATGTCTTTCCGATGAAAGTGGCTGCGGCTATTCGCCCGACCTCCGAACTGCCCGCGACCACCGACGAGTTTCCCCTCGACGGTTCGGTGACGTTCGACGTGTTCTACCTCTGAGCCGACGCGGCATAACGGGCTGACGGTCATACCGCTATTGGCCGTTTCCTGGCGTGTCATCGGGCATCGACAGGCATTGCGTTCGCCGTGCTGGTCGATGCCCTCTGGAGAATTTCATGTGTCCCCCTAAATCTTTGCAGGCGCTCGGCGCCATTGCAGGCCTGTGCCTGTCATTTTTCAGTGCGCTGACGATGGCGGCTGGCATGGTGCCGCAAACCCCTGTCGTAATAGTCGATGAGGCATTGGGCGAAGCGACCCTCAATGTCAAAAACTCCGACGAACAACCGGCATTGCTCTACAGCACGATCGAACACATCGCAGAGGATGACGAACCGCTGTTGCTGCTGACTCCGCCCGTGGCCCGGGTTGAGCCGGGGCAGAGCCAGCAGGTCAGGTTCATCTTGCGCAGCACCAAACCTCTGGAAACCGAACGCCTGAAACGGGTGGTGTTCGAGGGGATAAAGCCTCGTCAAGGCGCCGACGGTGCTCGGCTCAGCCTGGGCGTGCGGCAGAACATTCCGGTGATCCTGCGCCCGGCCAACTTGGCAGTGGACCGCGCGCCCTGGAAACATCTGCTCTGGAGCGTTGTTGGCGACCGGGTGCAAGTGAGCAATCCCGGCCCCTATGTAGTGCGGCTCGCCAAATCGGTGAGCTTGATCCCCAGCGGCGTGATGCTCGATCTCGGGCGCACCTACATTCTGCCCGGCGAAGTACTGACGCTCACCGCCGTGTCGACGTTGGGCACCCATGTGCGGATTTTTCCCGCGACGACTTATGGATTCGCGGTCGACAGCCATGATGCGCCGTTGAGCAGCCGATAATGAGTCGCCGCAAGCGTTGGTATGGCGGCTCACGTTGCTGGGTCGGCAGTCTGGTTCTGGTGATTGATGTGACCGGAAAAGCCTGGGGCGAAACGCCGATCGAATTCGATCGCTCGGTGCTTGAGGCCCGGGGTATCGACCCGAAAGTCGCCGAGCATTTTCGCGATTTACCCCGTTTTCAGGCCGGCCGTACGCGAGTCCTTTTGCACGTCAATGGCTCGCCCATCGGGCAGGTGCTGGCCACCTTCGATGACGAAGGCCAGTTATGCCTTGATGCGAACCTGCTCGATTATGCCGGTATTGCTGCGCCGCCAGGTTTGCCCGACAGTGCTGACGACAAAGCGTGTTTACGGGCAACCGAAGGGATAGCCGCTGCGCAAGTGCGACTCTCTCCAGGCCAGCAACAAGTGGCGCTTTTGGTTCCCACTGATCTGTTGCTCGCGCAGCCTCGGCTGCAGCGAAACTGGGTCTCAGGCGGTGTGGCGGGGGTGTTGAACTATGACGCGCTAGTGGTTTCCAGCTCAGGCGCGGACGCCTCCAGGCAGTATCGCAACCTGGGAACGGAACTGGGATTCAATGCCGGAGACTGGGTCGTGCGCAGTCGCCAGAATTACACCGCGTTCGAGGGGGTGGCGCGGTTCGAAACGTTGTACACCCAGGCATCGCGAACCTGGGAGCGTTATCAGGCCAATGTACAACTTGGCCAGCTCAATATGCGTTCGTCGCTGTTTGCCGGTGAGCCCTTTACCGGCATCCAGGTCCTGCCGGAAACAGCGTTCGCCTTGCGCAGTCAGGAAGGCCTCGGCGTCGGAACGGCGGTCGAAGGGATAGCTTACTCACCGTCACGGATAGAAGTGCGCCAAAGCGGTGTCGTGATTTACACCACCCTGGTTCCCGCTGGGCCATTCACCTTGCGTGATCTACCTGTACTCAGCCTTCAACTGGACCTCGAAGTCACAGTGATCGAAGAAAGCGGCGAACAGCGCCACTTCCGGGTGCCGGCAGCCAATGTGCGTCCGCTGAGTGGGTTGACCCCACCGGGCTTCGCCATCGCGGCGGGCCAGGTACGGCGGTTCACCCATGACGAACGTGAGACACCCTCGTTTTTTGCCGCCAGCAAGGATTGGCAGTGGGGCTCGGACTCGTTATTCACCGCCGGTTGGATGGGGAGCAGCGCCTATCAGTCATTGGGCTGGGGGGTGCAACAAGCCTTGACGCGCGACTCGATGGTGAGCATTCAGCACTTGAGTTCGCGTACAGCGTCAGCGGGGCAGGGCCAAAGCCTGCAGGCGACTTTCAGCACCTCGTTGGGCCCCGGTTTGTCCGCCAGCTTGACCGCAGCTCAGCGCACTAGCGGGTTTCGAACCTTGGCGGACATCGGGTCGGAATCTCTGAACGATGACCCTTATGGCCGGGCAGAACGTCAATGGGGTGCTTCAGTTAATTATTCAGATCGGCATTGGGGCGCGTTCAGTGGTTCGATGACCCGCTATGCCATGGCCGGTAGCCCGGATCGATCGCGGATCAGTGCTTCATGGTCTCGGGAATTCGGTGCTGCCAACCTGTCGCTGAATGTGCAACGCGAAAGTGGTGACGATGATCGCGGTACCGGTGTTTACGCCACCCTTGGCTTTCCCCTCGGGCGAAACCGTAGTCTGAGGGTATACGGTCGTCAGGATCGCCAGCAGGGGATGCGCACCGGCGCACGTTACAACGAACAAGTCAGCGAGACCTCGAGCTACAGCATCAATGCCGAACGTGCCGATACCGGTCAGACAAATCTCGGCGGGCGCATCAGTCTGCTGCCTCGTTACACCAGTGTCGACCTCGGCTATTCGCACAGCAGTGTCGGCACCCGCAGCTATGATTTCGCGTTGCGCGGCGGTGTGGCTGTTCACGAAAGTGGACTCACGCCATCACCTTATGCACTGCGCGATACTTTTGGTCTGCTGAAGATTGGCTCCGATGCCGGGATAAAAATCAGCACGCCTCAGGGACCGGTCTGGACCGATGGCACTGGCAGGGCGGTAGCGGCCAGCCTGCCGGCGTACCAGAGCAGTCGTCTGGAAATAGACACCGTCAGCCTGCCGCGTAATGTCGAAGTGCTCAATGGTTTTCAGGAAATCGAAACCGGACGCGGCGCGGTACCTCGACTCGACTTTAAGCTGAGCAGCGCCCGCCGGCTGATGCTGCATGTGCGAACCGAGGCCGGGCAGTGGGTACCCAAGGGAGGGGCGGTGTACGACAGCGAGGGTGTGTACCTGACCAGTGTGGTTGAGACCGGTCTGGTGTACATCGCCGATGCTCCCGAGTGGCTTGGGCTGCAATTGACGTTGCCCGACGATCGTCGCTGCCTGCTTGAGTTCGACACCCGCCAACTCCCAGAAACCACCGCGCCTTACCAGGCCGCCGAAGTGACCTGTCGGGCGGGTGATAGTTGATCCAGAGGACGTTCATGAAAGATTTTGTCAGGCTCTTGTTGCTGGCATTGTGGCCGGTCGCGCTACCGAGTTATGCGCAGGCGGACTGCACGATGCAGCTCAATCCCATGGTGCTGGATTATGGTTCGCATACCCGTGATGGCTTGCAGGCGTCGAATACGGGGGCGGCTCTGAGTTTCGGCATTCGGCGGATATATCTGAACGTGCAATGCAGCGAGCCGCAACCGATGACGCTGCGGTTCGAGGCGCCGGCTGTCGACGCGCAGCACTATCGGTTCGGGCCGGGCTTTATGCAGCTGCGTCTGGTTGCTGCACGACTCGATGGCCAGGCAGTCAACTGGTTAAGAGAATCCGACGGCGCGCACAACGTAGCGCTACTGCGGCCAGGCGATCGCATCCGACCCAGGCTCGACGGTCAGCCTCTGGCTGGCCAGCATTGGCGCCTGGAACTGGATATCGAAACCCTCGTCCCCCCACAAGCGACACGCGTTCGTGACATAACCCCGTTCCAGGCATGGGGGCGATTTCAGCTGGACTGATCGTTCAGCCTTCAGCCAGCAATTTGATAGCTGTCGCACCGACCTTGCGCACTGCTTCTTCGATCTGCGGGGTTGTTTTGGCAGCGTAGTTCATCCGCAGGCAATTGCGGTATTTGCCCGAGGCGGAAAAGATACTGCCGACAGCAATCTGTACGCCTTGATCATGCAGCGCCCGATTGAGTTTCAGGGTATCGAAGCCCTCCGGCAGTTCGACCCACAGCATGAAGCTGCCTTGCGGGCGGCTGGCCCGGGTGCCAGCGGGGAAATAGCGGGTCACCCAGTCGATCATCGCGTCGCGATTGCGCTGGTATTGCGTGCGCATCCGCCGCAAATGCGGTTCGAAGTGCCCGGCCTTGAGAAACTCGGCAATCGCAATCTGCGGCTGCGGCGCGGTGGAGCCGGTGCTGATGTACTTCATGTGCAGCACCCGTTCCAGATAACGGCCCGGTGCGACCCAGCCAATGCGCAGGCCTGGTGCCAGGGTTTTGGAAAAAGAGCTGCAGAGCAGGACGCGGCCGTCTTCGTCGAAGGATTTGATCGTGCGTGGGCGAGGGTAGGTGTAGGCCAGTTCGCCATACACATCGTCCTCGATAATCGCCACGTCAAAACGCTGTGCGAGTGTCAACAACGCACGTTTGCGCGCCTCCGGCATGATGTAGCCCAGCGGGTTGTTGCAGTTGGGGGTCAACTGTATGGCCTTGATCGGCCATTGCTCCAATGCCAGTTCCAAAGCTTCGAGGCTGATGCCGGTGAGCGGATCAGTAGGGATTTCCAGCGCTTTCATGCCCAGGCCTTTGAGCGTCTGCATGGCGCCGTGAAAGCTCGGCGAATCCACGGCGACGATGTCACCCGGCTCGCAGATGGCGCGGATGCTGGTGGACAGTGCTTCGTGGCAACCGGTAGTGATCACCAGATCGTTGGCGCCCAACTGGCAACCAGAGTCGAGCATCAGGCGAGCGATCTGTTCGCGCAATTCAAGGGTGCCATAGATGTTGTCGTAATACAGGCCGGGCATGTCCTGCCGACGGCTGATTCGCGCCAGGCTGCGCAGCAGCGGTTTCATGGTCGGCGTGGTGATGTCCGGCATGCCGCGACCCAGCTGCACGACGTCCTTGCGCGGTACGGCGCGGATCAGTTCCAGCACTTGATCCCACTGCGAAATATCCACCGGTCGCTGGGCCGGCCGGCCAACCACTGGCAGCTCCGGCAGTTCGCGACTTACGGGCACGAAGTAGCCGGACTTGGGTTTGGGCATCGCCAGGCCAACGTCTTCCAGCACTCGATAGGCCTGCTGCACCGTGCTCAGGCTGACCCCGTGTTCGACACTCAGTGCCCGCACCGAGGGCAACCGGTCACCGGGGCGATAGAAGCCCTGTTCGATACGCGTGCCGAGCAATTCGGCGAGATTGACATAGAGGGTCATGGCGCAGTCTCGGTATGGGTGATTCGGTTGACCAGTACAGATGGGGTGAATATATGTGATTCAGACGCTGAAACGGGAAATCTGTATGGAGTTAATACACCATCGTTGAATCTGTAATGCTTTTCGCCGTCCGCGCATCATGAAAGCTCTGGCTACCCAAGTAAACAGGAGCGACGAAAATGAACGGCTTGAGCGATGTGCGGCTGACGTTACACAGTCAGGAACTGGCGGCAGGGCAAAAAAACGGCGCACGCGAGGCAGTGATGCGCAACGCACCGTCCGGCCTGGGTCGCTGGGGTCTGTTCTGGCATCGTCTGCACACGCGCAAGGTGTTGCTGGAATTGACGCCGGAACAGCTCAGGGATGTCGGATTGAGTCAGGAGCAGGCGCGGGAGGAGGGGCTTAAGCCGTTCTGGCGGATCTGAGTTTTGCGGTGTTCTTTAAATCTATTCGCGAGCAAGCCCGCTCCCACATTTGATCGTCAACGAACGCAGATTTTGTGTTCGACAACGATTAAATGTGGGAGCGGGCTTGCTCGCGAAGGCGTCGACACAGACGCCGAAAATCTTTCAGACCAATTCTTTGAACCGATGCCACAACATCCCCAACGCCAACAGCGGAGAACGCAAATGCTTGCCACCCGGGAAGGTGATATGCGGCACCTTGGCAAACAGGTCGAAACCTCCGCTCTGCTGGCCGCTGATGGCCTCAGCCAACAACTTGCCCGCCAGATGCGTGGCGTTCACCCCATGGCCGGAATAGGCCTGGGCGTAATACACATTCGGCTGCTCCTTGAGCCGACCGATCTGCGGCAGGCGATTGGCGCCGATGCCAATCATCCCGCCCCATTGATAGTCGATTTTCACCTCGGCCAGTTGCGGGAACACCGCCAGCATCTTCGGTCGCATGTAGGCGGCGATGTCTTTCGGGTCGCGCCCTGAATAATGGCAGGCACCGCCGAACAGCAAACGTTGGTCGGCCGAGAGTCGGTAGTAATCCAGCGCCACCCGTTGATCGCAGACCGCCATGTTTTGCGGTAGCAAGGCGTGGGCCTGTTCTTCACTCAAGGGTTCGGTGGCGATGATGTAACTGCCGGCGGGAAGCACCTTGCCGCCGAGTTGCGGGTTGAGATCGTTGAGGTAGGCGTTGCAACCCAGCACCAGCGTCTTCGCGCGAACCGTGCCCCGGGCGGTGTGGACTTTGACCTCGGGGCCGTAATCGATGCGGGTCACCGCCGATTGTTCGAACAGCTTCACGCCCAATTGCCCGGCGGCTGCCGCTTCGCCGAGTGCCAGGTTCAAGGGGTGCAGATGCCCGGAGCCCATGTCGATCAAACCGCCGACGTAGCGATCGGAACCCACCACGCTGTGCATTTCGTGGGCTTGCAGCAGACGGGTTTCGTAACGATAACCGAGGCCGTGCAGCTCGATGGCGTCTTCGGCGAAGCCTTCCAGGTCTTGAGCCTTGTTGGCGAGATCGCAGTAGCCCCAAGTCAGGTCGCAAGGGATCTGAAAACGCTCGATCCGCTGTCGGACGATTTCCACCGCTTCCAGACCCATCAGTTTCATCTGACGCACGCCGTCGACGCCGATCACGTTGGCGAATTGATCGAGACCATGGCCGACGCCCCGAATCAACTGCCCGCCATTGCGTCCACTGGCGCCCCAACCGATTTTGTGCGCTTCCAGCAGCACCACGCTGAAGCCGCGTTCGGCCAGTTCGAGCGCGGTGTTCAGCCCGGAGAACCCGCCGCCCACCACGCACACGTCCGCAATCAACTCACCTGTGAGTACCGCGAGATCGGGCTGCGGCAGGCTGCTGGCGGCGTAATAAGAGGCCGCGTGTTGATGGCTCGAGGCAGGTTGCTGAACGGGGGCGTTCATGTGGTCATCCTGGGTGCATGTGTTTGAAAAAGTTGACGGAGCATAAGCCGCCGCTTCGGACACGGGCAACACCGGTCGGTTGGCGCTGTCTGGATCGGGGTTTTTGCGTCAGAATCCCGGTCTATTTCGTATTCGGTCACCGCTTCGATGAGTTGCAACAGTCAGAAAATTCGCACGCTGCGCCAACAGATTCCCTCTTTCGAGTGCGTGCCCGGCTGCCATGACTGCTGTGGGCCGGTGACCACCTCGCCCGAAGAAATGTCCCGCCTGCCGCGCAAGACCCGGGCGGAGCAGGATGCGGCGATGGATGAACTCAATTGCGTCCATCTGGGCCCCAATGGCTGCACGGTGTATGACGAACGACCGCTGATCTGTCGGCTGTTCGGCACCACCAAGACATTGCCATGCCCCAACGGGCGGCGACCGGTGGAGCTGATCCATCCGCGGGTCGAGAAGCAGATTCATGAGTACATGGCTTCTACCCGGCAGGTGCTGGTTTGATCGTTCCCACGCTCTGCGTGGGAATGCCTCTTCGGACGCTCTGCGTTCGGCTCTGGATGGGACGCAGAGCGTCCCGGGCTGCATTCCCACGCGGAGCGTGGGAACGATCGGTGTAGGCTCAATCCGGAATCGGCAGGTTCAAGCTCTCTTTCACTTCTTCCATCACGATATAGCTCTTGGATTCGCGCACATGCGGCAGCTTGAGCAGGATGTCGCCCAGCAGTTTGCGGTACGAGGCCATCTCGGAAATCCGTGCTTTCACCAGGTAATCGAAATCCCCTGACACCAAATGGCATTCCAGTACGTGGGGCAGTTTCAGCACCGCGCGTCGGAACTCTTCGAAAGTATCACCGGATTTGTAGTCGAGGCTGATCTCGACGAACACCAGCAGGCTACCCTTGAGGTGCTGCGGATTCAGGCGGGCGTTGTAGCCCATAATGATCCCTTCGCGCTCCAGTCGCCGTACCCGTTCGGTGCAGGGCGTGGTGGAGAGGCCGACCTTTTCCCCGAGCTCGGTGAAGGAAATGCGCCCGTCCGCTTGCAGGATCCGCAGGATGTTGCGGTCGATCTTGTCCAGCTCACGTTTGGTCTGAGTGTTGGTCCGCATAGGGGATGCGCCTCCGTGAAAAGGGTTTTTGCCGAGAATTGTCGCCAAATATAGGCACTTATATAGTGAAAAGCACTGGCTAATCTTTTTTAAACTGCCCACATCTTCGGTCTGCACAATAAACGTCAGCGGTAAGCCGCGATGAGGGATATGAAAATGCGCGTTCTGGTCTTGGGTAGCGGCGTCATCGGTACCGCCAGTGCCTATTATCTGGCACGGGCCGGCTTTGAGGTGACGGTGGTTGACCGTCAGCCAGCGGCGGCCATGGAAACCAGTTTCGCCAACGCCGGGCAGGTTTCGCCGGGTTATGCCTCGCCGTGGGCCGCGCCGGGCGTGCCGCTCAAAGCCATCAAGTGGCTGTTGCAGCGTCACGCGCCATTGGCGATCAAGGCCACCGCCGACATCGACCAATACCTGTGGATGGCGCAAATGCTGCGCAACTGCACCGCCAGCCGTTATGCGGTGAACAAGGAGCGCATGGTGCGCCTGTCCGAGTACAGCCGTGACTGCCTCGACGAATTGCGCGCCGAAACCGGCATTGCCTACGAAGGCCGCAGCCTCGGTACTACCCAACTGTTCCGCACCCAGGCGCAGCTCGATGGCGCCGCCAAAGACATCGCCGTGCTGAAAGAGTCCGGCGTGCCGTTCGAATTGCTCGACCGCGCCGGCATTGCCCGGGTCGAACCGGCACTGGCCAGTGTCACCGACATTCTCGCCGGGGCCTTGCGCCTGCCGAACGACCAGACCGGCGACTGCCAGATATTCACCACCCGCCTGGCCGAAATGGCCACGAAACTGGGTGTGGAATTCCGATTCGGCCAGGACATCCAGCGCCTCGACTTCGCCGGTGATCGCATCAATGGCGTGTGGATCGATGGCAAGCTGGAAACTGCCGACCGCTACGTGCTGGCGCTGGGCAGCTACTCGCCGCAATTGCTCAAGCCGTTGGGCATTCGGGCGCCGGTGTATCCGCTCAAGGGTTACTCGCTGACCGTGCCGATCATCAACCCGGCGATGGCCCCGACGTCGACCATTCTCGACGAGACCTATAAGGTCGCGATCACCCGTTTCGACAATCGCATCCGCGTCGGCGGCATGGCGGAAATCGCCGGTTTTGACCTGTCGTTGAACCCGCGCCGGCGCGAAACCCTGGAGATGATCGTCAACGACCTTTATCCTCAGGGCGGCGATCTGCCCCAGGCGAGCTTCTGGACCGGCCTGCGTCCGACCACTCCGGACGGCACCCCGATTGTCGGCGCCACGCCGTTCAAAAATCTGTTTCTGAATACGGGCCACGGCACGCTCGGCTGGACCATGGCCTGTGGCTCCGGTCGTTTGCTGGCCGATCTGATGGCGAAGAAAACGCCGCAGATCAGCGCCGAAGGCCTCGATATTTCCCGTTATGGCAACAAACTCAAGGAGTCCGCAAAACATGTCAATCCAGCGCCAGCTCACCAATGAGCGCATGAGCCAGATCGTTGTCCACAACAGTACGGTGTATCTGGCAGGGCAGGTCGGCGATGACATGAGCGCCGGGATTGAACAGCAGACCCGTGAAACCCTCGCCAACATCGAGCGTTTGCTGGATCTGGCGGGGACCGACAAGAACCGCCTGCTGTCGGTGACGATTTACCTGAAAGACATCGATGCGCACTTCGCAGGCATGAATTCGGTGTGGGACCAGTGGCTGCCAAAAGGCGTCGCACCGGCCCGCGCGACGGTCGAATCGAAGCTGTGCGAACCGCAAATCCTGGTTGAGCTGTCGGTTGTGGCCGCGCTGCCATAACGCTCTACCGTAAAGCCAAGCCAGAAAGATCCCTCTCCCGGCGCTGTTGGCGGTTCACGCTGTCAGCCAGCGCCGGTTTTTTTTCAATGACCGACTAGAAGTCTGCCGCCATGCGTCCAGCCCGTGCCCTGATCGACCTTCAAGCCCTGCGCAACAACTACCGGATCGCCCGCGAAGTCACCGGGGCCAAGGCCCTTGCGGTGATCAAGGCCGATGCCTACGGCCATGGCGCGGTACGCTGCGCCCAGGCGCTGGAAGCCGAGGCGGACGGGTTTGCCGTGGCGTGCATCGAAGAAGCTTTGGAGCTGCGCGCCGCTGGCATTCGTGCGCCGGTGTTGTTGCTCGAAGGCTTTTTCGAAGCCGATGAGCTGTCGCTGATCGTCGAGCATGACTTCTGGTGTGTGGTGCATTCGCTGTGGCAGCTCGAGGCCATCGAAAAAGCCGCGCTGAGCAAACCGATCACGGTCTGGCTCAAGCTCGACTCCGGCATGCATCGGGTTGGCCTGCACCCGGCGGATTACCAGGCGGCCTATCAACGGCTGCTGGCCAGCGGCAAAGTGGCGAAGATCGTGCTGATGAGTCACTTTGCTCGCGCCGATGAGCTGCATTGCCAGACCAGCGCCGAGCAGGTCGCGGTGTTCGAGGCGGCGCGTCAGGGGTTGTCGGCTGAAATCAGCCTGCGTAATTCGCCGGCGGTGCTCGGTTGGCCGCAGATTCCGAGCGATTGGGTGCGCCCGGGCATCATGCTCTACGGCGCAACGCCTTTCGAAGAGGCCAATGCCGTGGCGTCCCGCCTGCAACCGGTGATGACCCTGGAATCGAAAGTGATTTGCGTGCGTGAACTGCCGGCCGGCGAACCGATTGGTTACGGCGCGAAATTCATCACGCCCAAGCCGATGCGCGTGGGCGTGGTGGCGATGGGTTATGCCGACGGCTATCCACGTCAGGCACCGACCGGTACGCCCGTGATGGTCGCCGGGCAGCGCAGCCAGTTGATTGGCCGCGTGTCGATGGACATGCTCTGCATCGACCTGACCGACGTGCCGCAAGCCGACCTTGGTTCGACCGTCGAGTTGTGGGGCAAAAATATCCTCGCCAGTGACGTTGCGACGGCCGCGGGCACGATTCCTTACCAGATATTCTGCAACCTGCGTCGAGTGCCGCTGCTCTATTCCGGGGCCTGACGAAAAACGTTCCCGACCGAAAGTCGCTTCGCCAAACAGGATTCAGGCCCAAGTGTTGTAAATACTGAACGCTGTCGCCATGATAACGCTCAATATTTCTACAACCTGAACCCCTGGAGGCTCCAGCATTGGACGTCGGTGAACGACTGCAATCGATCCGTAAGCTCAAAGGTCTTTCCCAGCGTGAGCTCGCCAAACGCGCGGGTGTTACCAACAGCACCATTTCGATGATCGAGAAGAACAGCGTCAGCCCCTCGATCAGTTCGCTGAGGAAGGTACTGGGCGGGATTCCCATGTCCATGGTCGAGTTCTTTTCCGAAGAAATCCTGCAGGAAATACCGACTCAGATCGTTTACAAAGCCCACGAGCTGATCGACATTTCCGATGGGGCAGTGACCATGAAACTGGTCGGTCGGGCTCACCCGAGCCGGGCTATTGCATTCCTCAACGAAATCTACCCGCCAGGCGCCGACACGGGTGAAGAGATGCTCACCCATGAGGGCGAGGAAACCGGGATTCTGGTGGAAGGGCGGCTGGAACTGGTGGTCGGGCTCGAAACATTTGTGCTCGAAGCCGGCGACAGCTACTACTTTGAAAGTACCAAGCCGCATCGTTTCCGTAATCCGTTCGATGCTCCGGCGCGACTAATCAGCGCAGCTACCCCGGCGAATTTCTAAGAGAAGAGGCGTCCTGCCCGGATTGCGCAGACGCCCCTGCTGTATTTCCTTCCCACGATAAGACCCCTTCGACTTTGGGGTTGTTTCAGTGTGGCGGGCTTACCGCTATACTTGCGCCCGCCTGCGAACCGTGGCCGTGGGCGTGACTAGCCACCATTGAGGGTGAACGCGTGAATCTAATTATGAAAATGCTGGCCGTACCAGCAACCGTATTGGCCCTTTGGGCAGTCAGCGCACAAGCAGCAACCAACGACGATATTGCTAAACGTCTTGAGCCAGTCGGCCAGGTTTGTGTGCAGGGTAAAGAGTGCAAGGGGATGGAAGTCGCAGCATCTGCTGGTGGCGGTGGTGGTGCCAAGACCCCTGACGAAGTGATTGCGAAACATTGCAACGCTTGCCACGGTACCGGCCTGTTGGGCGCACCGAAAATCGGTGATGCTGCAGCCTGGGGCGAGCGCGCCAAGAAAGAAGGCGGCCTGGACGGCTTGCTGGCGAAAGCAATCTCCGGCATCAATGCGATGCCGCCAAAAGGCACCTGCGCCGATTGCGCCGATGCTGAGCTCAAGGGCGCCATCCAGAAGATGTCTGGCCTGAAATAAGCCTTCATTTTCAACGAAAAGCCGCTTATGAGCGGCTTTTTTGTGTCTGCGATTTACCCCTGAGGCTATGCTTTGCAGCAAAGACCCGGCAAGCTCGGTCCAACCCCAATTCATGGAACGGGCGGGAGGATCAGATGGTGCAGTTGTGTTCTATCGAACAGGCGGTCGATGACGTCCTGGTGCGGTTGCCGGCGCATATCCATATGGGATTGCCGCTGGGACTGGGCAAACCCAATCACTTCGTCAACGCGCTGTATCAACGGATCGCGCAACTGCCCGAGCGGCAACTGACGATTTACACCGCCCTGTGCCTCGGACGCCCGCCATTGGGCGACGGCTTGCAAAAGCGCTTCCTCGAGCCCTTCATCGAGCGGGTGTTTGGCGATTACCCGGAGCTGGATTTCCTCGCCGACCTGCATCGCGACAGCCTGCCGGCCAACATTCACGTCAATCAATTCTTCCTGCAGCCAGGCAGCCTGCTTAACAGCGCATCGGCCCAGCAGGATTACGTCAGCAGCAATTACAGCCACGCGGCCCGGGACATCAATGCCGCTGGCTTGAACCTGGTGGCGCAACTGGTCGCCAGCCACAGCGAGCATCCCGATCGCCTGAGCCTGAGCTGCAACCCGGATATCACCCTCGACTTGTTTCCGATGATCGCCAAGCGTCGGGCGGCGGGGGAGACGATCCTGATGGTGGGGCAGGTGCACAACGATTTGCCGTACATGCCCGGCGATGCGGAAATCGGCATCGACACCTTCGACCTGCTGATCGACGCGAAAGACAACACCACGCTGTTTTCCACGCCGAATATGCCGGTGGGTTTCCAGGATCATTTCATCGGGCTGCACGCCAGCACGCTGGTGCGCGACGGCGGCACCTTGCAAATCGGCATCGGTTCCATGGGCGATGCCCTGACGGCAGCGTTGCTGGCGCGGCAGGCTGACAGTGACGGTTACAGGGCGTTACTGGGGGATTTGAATCTCAGCCAGTGGGCGCAGTTGATTGAGCGTGAAGGAGGCATCGAACCGTTCGCCAAGGGCCTTTACGGTTGCAGCGAAATGTTCGTCAACGGCTTGTTGGTGTTGGCCGACGCCGGGATCGTGCGGCGCAAGGTCTACCCGGACGTGCCGACCCAGCAGCAGTCGAATGCCGGGACGCTGGACGAGGCCGCGCAGCCTGACGGCATCTCGGTGCATGGCGGATTTTTCCTCGGGCCGCGCAGTTTCTATGAACGCCTGCGGGAGATGCCCCAAGGCAAACGACTCGAATTCAACATGACCCGCATCAGCTACATCAACGAGCTCTACGGTCAGGAAGAACTCAAACGCTTGCAGCGCCTTGATGCACGCTTCATCAACACGGTCTTCACCATGACCTTGCTCGGCGCCGGCGTGGCCGATCAACTCGAAGACGGGCGGGTGCTGAGCGGTGTCGGCGGGCAATACAATTTCGTGGTCCAGGGCCATGCGCTGGAAGGCGCGCGTTCGATCCTGCTGCTGCGCAGTTGGCGCGAGTCGGGCGGTGAAGTCAGTTCGAATATCGTCTGGGAATACGGCCACTGCACGATCCCACGACATCTGCGGGACATCGTCGTCACCGAATACGGCATCGCCGATTTGCGCGGCAAGACCGACGCGGCGGTGATCGAGGCATTGCTGAATATCAGCGACTCACGTTTCCAGCCTGGGCTGATCGAGCAGGCGCAGAGCGTTGGCAAATTGCCGAAGCATTTTCGCCTCGATCCGCGTTTCGCCGACAACAGCCCACAGCGGTTGCAGGCCATTCAGGCGCGGCATTCGAATCTGTTTCCGGAATATCCGCTGGGCTGTGATTTCACCGCTGAGGAACGGGATCTATTGCGGGCGCTGAACTGGTTGAAGAGCAAGTTCAAGCTCACCGAGATACTGGAATTGGGCAAGGCTGCGCTGGATGCGCCAGCGCCTTCGGAATTTCCCGTGCATCTGGAAAGGATGCAGCTGACGAAACCGGAAGGGCTGAAGGAGGATTTGTTTCAGCGGTTGTTGCTGACCGGCCTGAAGGCTACTGCGGGCTTGCCCGCGATAGGAACCAGCTCGAAGTGAGTGTTTAAAAGTGTACACCGGCATACACCATGGCAATTCAACAGATCATCATGTTGGCGGAGCTGGCGGTAAAACGAATAATGTTTAAGGTTGAGGCGCACAAGTAGCCACTGGAAAAACGTGTATTCGTTCATCGCGAGCAGGCTCGCTCCCACTCGGATCTCCAGAGCATATAAATTCTGTGTCCGACGAACATCCAATTTGGGAGCGGCCTTGCTCGTGATAGCGATGTGTTCAGCGACTCCCCCATAGGGCCGCATGCGCAGGCGTTGTTGCGACAGAAGATTTTTAATTTTCTCAGGTGACTAGTGTATTGGATTTACGTTCACGGATGGACTAAGGAAGTCTATGTGATAACCGGAAGACCCATCACCAATAGCTAGGTGAACCCCGCTGATACCTTCATTCATTTGTGAGTTTATTTTATAATCAATTTTTAGTGCGATGGCATCGTTTACCCCAATGGCGAACTCCGTCAGCTTGAGTCCACGAAAGCCAGCCGCAAGATCCAGAAGTTTTATATGTTCCTCGTTGTTTATTTTTAGTGAAGTGATGGTGTTGTCTTTAATTGATAATAATCCACCTTCTTTCGCAATTCGGTCACTCAGCCATTTTAGGGAAGTTTTCAAGCCCTCTGGTAATAGCGGGTTAGGTTTTCTAAGTACTGTCAATATTCCAGCGATTTTTAATGTGCCGCTAAAAGAAAACGGACAGGGCTCTTGTGGGTTCATGTGTGCGTAATGAACTTCAAAAAATTCTGCTACAGACTGAACAAAGTCGTGAGAAACGTCTTCGGCAAGTAGCGCGTAAGGTTGGGCGTGCGGAAAAACTGAGACTTGCGCATCGGCACCATTACCAGACAGGAGAAATAACTCATTTGAGTTGAGCATGTTTAATACGGATCGTTGTGTGCATAAGGCATGTTCAAAATTGCAGCTCAGCAAAAGTTTGAGGCTATAGAGTGCAGCAGTTACGCTGGGTTCGAACACTTGAGTTGCGCAGAAAATGCTTTTCTTGCTTTCTGTGTTTTTTGCTAGTTCAAACGTCATTTTTGCAGCGTCATTGCTAAAAGAAAAAACAATACTGTTTTTTGGCAATTTCTTTAGTTTAGAAATATTGGCCGTATTGAACCCTAATAGCGCACATTCTCTGAGGAAGTCCTCTGAGTCTGCAATGATGGATAATTCCTCATGGCCGAAGAGTGTCGATATCATATTCGGTGGCGACATAAAACCCTCCTTTTTTCAATGCGCGGCAAGAATACTCGCCGCGCATTGGTATTATTTATTCTTCGGTGTGAGCCCAAGCCAACGGTGCCCACCCAAAATTATCCGGGCCAGAAGTGATCCGGTTAAGCTTTTCTTTGACGACTTTTTCATTTTTCATCTGATCATCCTTTTTCATTTTTTGGTTTTTGCCCCCCCGAACTGCTTGGGAGTGGAATAATTAATACAGAATTTTTTGATGTGTTAAATGATTTGTTGGGCGTTTTTTAGAATCAATTTATCTGGCGCGGGGCTCGAAGATTTAATTTGGTTATTTGTGTGGGGTGTATCTGTAGTCTTGTTCTGAAATTTTGGTATTTGCCATTTTTGGGTTGTGGTAGATGATCTTGTGTCGTTATTTATGGGCTTGTTTTTCTGGCTCGATATTCAACTGTAGGTCGAGGGTTATATAGTGCGCGCATCAAAGAAATATCTGACAGATACGTCTGTCCATCAGGCTCTATTATTGGATGATCTAACCGAAACAAAAGATCCCGATCACGCCGTTCGGTTGCTGCTAAATGAAATCCTCAAAGGACTCTCTGAAAAAGGTTGGCCTCAAGCGCAACTACAAACCGGGCCGAGGATTGTGTCTGCTGAGGAAAATTACGGTTTGCTCGGTTATGACCCGGCAGAGGTTACGCTGGGGAGTGAACACACCCGTTGGGTCGATGAGCACTCGCTGTTGCGAACACAAACCACCAGCCAGATCCCGGTAGCGCTTCAGCGAGCGGCTCAGGTGCGCCAGCCGGGACAGACGATATTGCTGGCAGCGCCAGGTATTACTTTCCGTCGTGATAGTCGGGATCGTTGGCATTGCGCGGAACCGCATCAAATGGATATTTGGGTGCTGGGAGATCCGGAACTGGCAACGCACGAGCATCTGTTGCGTTTGGTCGGCGATATACTTAAGTCCGCCGTTCCTGACAAACGTTGGGTCCATAGCAATAGTCCGCATCACTACACAGAGGGCGGAATCGAAGTAAATGTCTTGAATGATGGGGTTCCGGTTGAGGTACTTGAGTGTGGTCGTATTGCGAGGTCTTTGTTGGAACGCTTGAACATTGACCCGCTGCATCATGGAGGGTTGGCGCTCGGGATGGGGCTGGATCGCCTGACGATGTTGCGAAAAGGTATTCCAGATATTCGCTTGCTACGCGATCAGAATGTGCGAGTGCAGGCGCAGATGTATGATCTGAATCCATGGACCGCAGTATCTCGTTTGCCGTCTATTGCTCGTGACATTTCGTTGGCGGTAACGCCGGGGCTGAGCGAGGAAGTGTTGACCGAAAGAATGTTGCAGGCAGCCGGCGACTGCTCTGACTGGATCGAGGAGATGCAAGTTCAGGGGCGGTGGGCGTTCTCGGATTTACCCGCGCAGGCAATTGAACGGCTCGGGCTGCTGCCAGGCCAGGAAAATGTGCTTTTACGCGTGGTGCTGCGCGATTGTTCGCGATCAATCACTACCGCTGAGGCGAACGCCTTGTATGCGGACATTCAGGCAGCAATGCATGAAGGAGCGCCTGGGGCGGGTTACAGAATGGACCTGCCAAAGGCTTGAAACCGAGGTGTTCGAGTAATCACTGAATCGTCGCGTTATTGTCATCCCGGAACGTCACCCGGAGCGAGCTCTCTCCCACAATTGACCGAGTTGTCCAAGCGGACGCGGTTTAATGTGGGAGCGAGCAGGCAGCAGATGTGGTGTGGCGGTTTATTCGATGAAGGTTACAACGCCATCCTTCAGCGACTGCACCCGAGCCAACGATTCAACGCGATAACCCTGAGCATCCAGTTCTGCACGGCCGCCCTGGAACGACTTCTCGATCACAATACCCAAGCCGGCCACGGTCGCGCCGGCCTGTTTGATGATCGAGATCAACGCTTGCGACGCCTTACCGTTGGCCAAAAAGTCGTCGATGATCAGCACGCGGTCGCTGCTGGTCAGGTGGCGCGGGGAGATCGCCACGGTGCTTTCGGTCTGCTTGGTGAACGAGTAAACGGTCGCCGACAGCAGGTTTTCAGTCAGGGTCAGGGACTGATGCTTGCGGGCGAAAATCACCGGTACGCCAAGGTTCAGGCCGGTCATGATCGCAGGCGCGATGCCCGAGGCTTCGATGGTGACGATCTTGGTGATGCCCGAATCCTTGAACAGCGTGGCGAATTCGTCGCCGATCAGCTTCATCAGGGCCGGGTCGATCTGGTGGTTCAGAAAGGCGTCGACTTTCAGGACCTGGTCGGAAAGCACTATGCCTTCTTCGCGAATTTTCTTGTGCAGTGCTTCCATGAAGCTTTCCTCTACTGACGCCATGTGCGCCTGGCGTGTAAAAAGTGTGCGGTTAAAAAGTGCTCAATTCTAGCGCTTTAACATCGCGCGTATATCCGCCAATGCGGTATTACCGCGGACGGCTTTGACTTCAACGGGAGTGTCGTCATTGCCTTCCCAGGCCAGGTCGTCCGGCGGCAGTTCATCGAGGAAGCGGCTGGGCGCGCAGTCGATGATCTCGCCGTATTGCTTACGCTTGGCAGCAAAGGTGAACGCCAACGTCTGACGCGCTCGGGTAATCCCGACGTAGGCCAGGCGACGCTCCTCTTCGATGGTGTCGGCTTCGATGCTGGAGCGGTGCGGAAGAATTTCCTCTTCCATGCCCATGATGAACACGTAAGGAAATTCCAGACCCTTTGAGGCATGCAAGGTCATCATCTGCACACCGTCGGCGCCGTCTTCCTCTTCCTGCTGACGCTCCAGCATGTCACGCAGGACGAGTTTGCCGATGGCGTCTTCGACGGTCATCTCGCCTTCTTCGTCTTTCTCCAGCGTGTTCTTCAGCGCCTCGATCAGGAACCAGACGTTACCCATGCGGTAATCGGCGGCCTTGTCGCTGGAGCTGTTGGTGCGCAGCCAGTTCTCGTAGTCGATGTCCATGACCATGCTGCGCAGGGCGGAGATCGGGTCTTCGCCGGCGCACTGCTCGCGGACCTTGTCCATGAAGCGCTTGAAGCGCGACAGGCGATCGGTGAAGCGCGTGTCCAGATGCTCGCCCAAACCGATTTCGTCGGTGGCAGCGTACATCGAGATTTTTCGCTCGGTGGCGTAGTTGCCCAGCTTCTCCAGCGTGGTCGAACCGATCTCCCGGCGTGGGACGTTGATCACCCGCAGGAAGGCGTTGTCGTCGTCCGGGTTCACGATCAGGCGGAAGTAGGCCATCAGGTCTTTCACTTCCTGACGTCCGAAAAAGCTGTTGCCGCCAGACAGGCGATACGGAATCTGGTGGTGCTGCAGCTTCAGCTCGATCAGCTTGGCCTGGTAGTTACCGCGATACAGGATCGCAAAATCGCTGTATGGCCGATCCGTGCGCAGGTGCAGGGTCAGCAGTTCAACGGCCACGCGCTCGGCTTCGGCGTCTTCGTTGCGGCAACGGATCACGCGGATCTCGTCGCCGTGGCCCATCTCGCTCCACAGCTGCTTTTCGAATTCGTGCGGGTTGTTGGAGATCAGCACGTTGGCGCAGCGCAGAATGCGGCTGGTGGAGCGGTAGTTTTGCTCGAGCATGACCACTTTCAGGGACGGATAGTCGTCCTTGAGCAGCATCAGGTTTTCCGGGCGGGCGCCGCGCCAGGCGTAGATCGACTGGTCGTCGTCGCCCACCACGGTGAACTGGTTGCGTTTACCGATCAGCAGTTTCACCAGCAAATACTGGCTGGCGTTGGTGTCCTGGTATTCGTCCACCAGCAGGTAGCGGACCTTGTTCTGCCATTTTTCCAGGATATCGTCGTGTTCCTGGAACAGTTTTACCGGCAGCAGGATCAGGTCGTCGAAGTCCACCGCGTTGAACGCCTTGAGCGTGCGCTGGTAGTGGGTGTAGACGATGGCGGCGGTCTGTTCCTTGGGATTGCGCGCGTTTTCCAGGGCTTCGGGCGGCAGGATCAGGTCGTTTTTCCACGAGCCGATCATGTTCTTGATCTCGTCGACGCCGTCGTCGCCCGAGTATTCCTTCTGCATGATGTCGGTCATCAGCGCTTTGACATCGGTCTCGTCGAAGATCGAGAAACCTGGCTTGTAGCCCAGCCGCACGTGTTCCTTGCGGATGATGTTCAGGCCCAGATTGTGGAAGGTGCAGACCGTCAGGCCACGGCCTTCGCCGCCCTTGAGCAGGGTGCCGACCCGTTCCTTCATCTCCCGCGCGGCCTTGTTGGTAAAGGTCATGGCGACGATGTACTGGGCACGGATGCCGCAACTCTGGATCAGATGCGCAATTTTGCGGGTGATCACGCTGGTCTTGCCGGAGCCTGCACCGGCGAGCACCAAAAGAGGGCCGCCGACGTAGCTCACGGCTTCTTGCTGCCGGGGATTGAGTCGGGACATACGAAATCAGGGAGTCATTAGCGAAATGGGCCGGCATTTTAACAGGCTCAGCGAATTGTGCTGCTCTCTCCGACTTGTGACGTAACACGCGATCTCTAATTGCCGGTTTTGATACTTTCACGCAGGATGCGTAGTGAATTTGCGTCTAATGTTCGTATTCAAGACACAAAAGCCGTGTTTGATAACCGATGTCATTTGGTCATTGGTTATCTGCGCGGCATAATGCCCGCCGCCTACATCTTTGCAGAGTCTAGGGAGCTAGCTTGTCTACGCCTGTCGAACCCTTGCGTTTGCTGTTACTGGCCGAAGAGCCAGCGTGGGCAGCGTTGTTGCGCGAGTGTCTGGCTCCGATGGGGAGTTCGACTGTGCTGCTCAGCGCGCCGAGCTGGGAGTCGGTCAGCAACCTGTTCGATGACAACCGCAGCGCGGTGTTGTTGACGATTCCCGCTCTGCAGCCAGCACCCGGCCGTTGCAACCTGCCGACGGTGTTGCTGCTCGAACACGAGCCGCTGGCGCCGCCCGACGGTGTGAGCGACTGGCTGGTGCGCGATCTGCTGGATCCCGGCATGCTGCGCCGCTGCCTGCGCCATGTGCGTGAACGCGGCGTGCTGGAAAACACCTTGCAGCGCCTGGCCGAGCAGGACCCGTTGACCGGTATCGCCAACCGTCAGGGTTTCCAGACCTTGCTGGCGGCGCGCCTGGCCGAAAACGATGGTCGGGGCCTGGCCCTCGGTCACCTCGACCTCGACAATTTTCGACACGCCAACGACGCGCTCGGCCATCAGGCTGGCGATCGGCTGATCCTGCAAGTGGTCTCGCGGCTGAAAAGCCAACTGGAGGCCAGCGATCAACTGGCGCGGCTGGGTAGCGATGAATTTGCCCTGCTGATCGACACCCGCCGCGCCCCTCAGCGCGCCGAATGGATGGCCGAACGCATTACCGAAGCCCTGTCCGAACCCTATTGGATCGACGGCGAAAGCCTGTTGATCGGTTCCAGCCTCGGCATCGCTCACGCACGAGCGCAGGCCGGCGCCGACCCGTTGATGTGGCACGCGCACATCGCCATGCAACAGGCCAAGAGCACTCAGGGCTGCACCTTTCACATCTTCAACGAACGGATCAATCGCAATGCCCGCAGCATCGCCGACCTCGAAAGCGAGCTGCGCCGGGCCTTGCGCCGCGATGAGCTGGAGTTGCATTACCAGCCTCGTCTGAACCTTGAGGACGGCCAGATCGTCGGCCTCGAAGCATTGGTTCGCTGGCGTCATGGCGAACGCGGCTTGTTGCCCCCCAGCGAATTCGTGCCATTGGCCGAGCAAAGCGGCTTGATCGTGCCGCTGGGTTACTGGGTGATTTCCCGGGCCTTGCGGGACATGCAGGCGTTGCGCGAACGAGGTCTGCCAGCGCTACACATGGCGATCAACCTGTCGTTCCGGCAGTTTCAGGACAGCCAGTTGCTGACGACCCTGAGCCGGCTGATTGCCGAGCGAGGCGTCGAGGCGCAATGGCTGGAATTCGAACTGACGGAAACCGCGGTGATGCGTCGCAGCGATCTGGTCAAGCAGACCATGGACGCCCTGGGGCGTTTGGGCGTGCGCTTCTCGCTGGATGATTTCGGCACCGGATTCTCTTCGTTCGTGCACCTCAACAGCCTGCCGATTGCGTTGTTGAAGGTCGACAAGAGCTTTGTCGGCGGCATGGAAGAGCGGGAAGAGAATCGCAAACTGGTCCACGCGATGATCAACCTGGCACACAACCTCAACCTCGAAGTGGTCGCCGAAGGCGTGGAAACGCCGGAACAACTGGATTTGTTGCGCGGGTTTGGTTGCGATCAGGTGCAGGGGTATCTGATCAGCAAGCCGTTGCCGTTGGCGGAACTGGTTGAGTACCTGACGTTCGGCAGCAGTCAGCAGCCCGCACTGGAAGTCGTGGTTTAAACACGGACAAATGTGGGAGCGGGCTTGCTCGCGAAAGCGGTGTATCAGTCAACGTAGATGTCGACTGACACACCGCTTTAGAGAGCAAGCCCGCTCCCACAGGGGATCTCAATCTGGCTGGGCGATTTGGAAACTCGCCCCTGACGACGGCTCCCGCCGAATCATCCGTTTCATCTTCCACTCAAACGCCAGCGTCAGGCTCACCGCCGCACACGCCAACCCCAGCGCCAGCCCCCACCAGACCCCCGTTGGCCCCCAATTCAAATGGAAGGCCATCCACCAGGCGGCCGGTGCGCCAATCAGCCAATAGCAACCCAAACCCACCAGGAACGTGGTCTTGGCATCCTTGAGCCCGCGGATGCAGCCCATGGCGATGGTTTGCGTGCCGTCAAACAGCTCGAACCATGCCGCCACCGCCAACAGGCTCACGGCCAGGTTGATGACTTCGCGGAACGCCGGGTCGTTGTGGTCCAGGAACAAGCCGATCAACTGATGCGGCAGCAGCCAGAAGACCATCGCAAAACCCAGCATTGCCGCCGCACCAAAGGCGATCCCGACCCGTCCGGCCAGCCGCGCATCAAGCAATTGCCCGGCGCCGTAATGTTGGCCGATGCGCATGGTGATCGCGTAGGAAAGCCCCGCCGGAATCATGAACGCCACCGAAACGATTTGCAGGGCGATCTGGTGCGCCGCCAGTTGCGTACTGCCCATGGTGCCCATGCACAGCGCGGCGAAGGCGAATAGACCGACTTCCACCGCATAGGTGCCGCCAATCGGCAGGCCCAGGCGCCACAGTTCCTTTAAGTACTGACGGTTGGGCCGCGACAGACCCTGGCGCAATGGATACGCGTCGTAGGCCGGATGCCGACGAATATGCAGCGCGAGCGCCAGCGCCATCAGGTTGGCAACGATCGCCGTGACCAGGCCGATGCCCACCAGACCCATTTTCGGCAGACCGAACATGCCGGTGATCAACGCATAGTTGAGCAGGAAGTTGGCCACGGTGCCGGCGAGGCTGATGACCATCACCGGTGTCGCCCGGCCGATGGCGCTGGTGAAACCACGCAGCGCCATGAAGCTCAGGTAGCCAGGCAGGGCGAACGGCAGGATCAACAGAAACTGGCCGGCAGCCTGGACGTTAGTTTCGGTCTGGCCGAACAGCAGCAACACCGGTTTGAGGTTCCACAGCAGCAAACCCGCCACCAGCGCCATCAACCAGGCCAGCCACAACCCGGCCTGGGTCAGCCGCGCCGCGCCGATGATGTCGCCGGCGCCCTGACGGATCGCCACCAGGGTGCCGACCGCCGCGATCACACCGATGCAGAAGATCGACACGAACGAATACGTCGCCGCGCCCAGGCCGCCGCCGGCCAACGCCTCGGGGCTCAGGCGCGCCATCATCAACGTGTCGGTGAGGACCATCAACATGTGCGCCAACTGCGAGGCAATCAACGGCCCCGCCAGCCGCAGAATGGCCCAGAGTTCACTACGCGCTGGATGCTGCATGGTCATCACGCTCGATTGTCAGAGAGAACAGGAAGCGTCGATTCTCGGCGCTCTGCGGGGTTTGCACAAAGGGATAAAAAGGATGGGTGGCATGATTAAAACTCATGCTGGGGAGTTTCTGATAAGTTGGTGCAATCGCGCTATAGGAGCTTTCCTGATGTCTCGTCGTCTTCCTCCCTTGTATGCCCTTCGAGCATTCGAAGCGGCGGCGCGGCATAGCTCGTTTACCCGCGCCGCCGAAGAACTGTCGATCACGCAAAGTGCGGTCAGTCGGCACATTCGTACGCTCGAAGAGCATTTCGCCTGTCGGCTGTTTCATCGCAGCGGGCGCAACCTGCAACTGACCGAATCGGCGCGGCTGATCCTGCCCGGCATTCGCGAAGGCTTCACCGCCCTCGAACGGGCTTGCAATACCTTGCGTGCCGAGGACGACATCCTGCGCATGAAAGCCCCGTCGACCCTGACCATGCGCTGGCTGTTGGCGCGGCTCAGTCGTTTTCGGCACCTGCGACCGGGGAACGAGGTGCAATTGACCAGCGCCTGGATGGACATCGATACGGTGGACTTCAACCATGAACCCTTCGACTGCGCCGTCATTCTCAGCAACGGGCATTTTCCCCCAGACTGGGAGGCGACTTTCCTGTTCCCCGAAGAGCTGATTCCGGTGGGCGCGCCGAATCTTCTGAAGGATCAACCATGGGACGTTGCGCGCCTGGCCAGTACCGAGTTGCTGCACCCGACGCCGGACCGCCGCGACTGGCGCAACTGGCTGGAGCGCATGGGCCTGACCGATCAAGTCTCGCTCAAGGGCGGGCAGGTCTTCGACACGCTGGAGCTGGGCATGATCGCCGCTGCCCGAGGTTACGGCGTGTCCATGGGCGATTTGCTGATGGTGGCGGAGGATGTCGCACAGGGACGTCTGAGTCTGCCGTGGCCGACGGCCGTTGCCAGTGGTGAGAATTATTACCTGGTCTGGCCGAAAACCCGCCCCGGCGGCGAACGTTTGCGCCGCCTCAGCGATTTCCTGCAAGGCGAGGTCCGGGCCATGGAATTACCGGATGTCGAACGCCTGGGCTGAATCGATGGAGCCGCCGCAATGGCGGCCTTGAGCCATATCCCCGTTAATTACTCAAGTATTCAGCTTTGCCGCCGAAAATCTGCTGATAGGACCTTCGTGCAGGTTCCATGTTTTTCCCACAATCAGAAATTTTGCCGAGTGTGCGATGGGATCAGAATGATCCGGCCACTGGGTCAGGAGCTGTCATGTCTCAACCTCGTGCTCGGATTGCCTCACAGCTGGGTCTTGCGCTTGCCGTGATTCTGGCGATTGTCATCAGTGGCAGTACCGTGTTCGCCCTGCGCTCGCTGGACACCGCGAACCTCGCCACCCGCGAAGAGCATCTGGCCAGTGAGGCCCGCTTGCTTGCCGATCAGTTGAGCACCTTTCACGGCACTTTGCGTGAAAGCACCCAGCGCCTGGCCGGCCTGTTCGAGAAGCGCTTCAGCGCCGGTTTGAGCGTGCACCCGGATGAGCCGGTGACCGTGGCGGGTGTGCAGACCCCGGGCCTGCACTTGGGCAGTGAAGTGTTGAACAACAACTTTGCGGAAGTCGACGAGTTCAAGCAGATGACCGCTGGTGTTGCGACCGTGTTCGTACGCAGCGGAGAAGAGTTCATTCGGGTCAGCACGAATGTCACCAAACAAGACGGCAGCCGTGCCATTGGCACTCTGCTCGACCACGCGAACCCGGCTTACGCCCGTTTGATGGCGGGGCAGAGTTATGTGGGGCGAGCGTTGCTGTTCGAACGCTTCTACATGTCGCAGTACACCCCCGTACGTGACAGCAGCGGTAAGGTCATTGCCGTGCTGTATGTAGGATTCGATTACACCGACGCGCAGAACGCACAGTTCTCCAACCTCAAACGCTTCCGCATCGGCCAGACCGGTTCCCTGGCGTTGCTGGATGAACAAGGTAAATGGCTGGTGCCGATTGCCGGGGTGCAAGCGCTGGATCAAGCGGTCCCGAGCATTGTCGGTCTGGCCAAGACACCGGGTAAAGGCGACTTCTGGAACGACAAGTCGCAAGACTTTTACAGTGTTGCCGTGCCATTCGACGGCGGGCCGTGGTCGGTGGTGGCGAGCATGCCGAAAACCGAAATCCGCGCGGTGACCTGGAGCGTCGGCATTCAATTGGCGATCGGCAGCCTGCTGGCGATGTTGCTGGCAGTCGGTTCGGCGGTCTGGTTGCTGCGCAGCAAACTGGCGCCACTGGGTGATCTGGTGCGTCAGGCCGAAGCCTTGGGCGCCGGTGATTTGAGTGTGCGCCTGAACGTGTCGAGCAATGACGAAATCGGCCAACTTGCCCGCGCCTTCAACCAGATGAGCCAGGCTCTGTCGACCATGGTCGAGCACATCCGTAAAGCCTCGGGAGAGGTCAACAGCCGTGCCCAGGCGTTGTCCGGTTTGTCCGGTGGCGCCTATGAAGGGATGGAGCAGCAGTCTGGCGAAATCACCAGCATGGCCGGCGCCGTAGAAGAATTCAGCGCCACCTCGTTGAACATCGCCGACAACATGGGCAACACCCAGCGACTGGCGCAGGAAAACGCACAGCAAACCCAGATCGGTCGTACGTCGATGGACGAAGCGTCCTCATCCCTGGAGCAAATCGCCGGTGCATTGAACAGCACCGCGACGGTGATCAATACCTTGGGCCAGCGCTCCCAGGAAATCGGCGGCATTGTCGGGGTGATTACCGCGATCGCCGAGCAAACCAATCTGCTGGCGCTCAACGCCGCCATCGAAGCCGCCCGCGCTGGTGAGCAGGGCCGCGGGTTTGCGGTGGTGGCCGATGAGGTGCGCAACCTGGCCTCGCGTACGCGCCAGGCCACTGATGAAATTTCCGGGATGATCCAAAGCATCCAGCAGGAAACCGGCAACGCCATCAGCACCATGGAGCAGGGCAACGTGCTGATGCAGGAAGGCCTGTCGCGCAACGCCAACGTCGCTTCGGCACTGGCGCGGATCGATGAACAAAGCCGCTCGGCCGGTCAGCAATTCGCCGCCATCACTACCGCGACCCAGGAACAAAGCAGCACCGCGACCTTGCTCAGCAGCAATCTGCAAAGCATCGCTTTGGCGAACAGTGAACAGCGCGAAGTGGTGTCGAACCTGGCTGTGACTGCCAAAGAGCTGGAGAAGCTGGCGGCGGACTTGCGGCATGAGGTTGACCGGTTTCGTTGAGTCGCCTCTGAAATCCCTTCGCGAGCAAGCCCGCTCCCACTGTAGATCTGCGGTGAACACACTATGTGTGAACACCCGAGATCAAATGTGGGAGCGGGCTTGCTCGCGAAGGGATCGACCCCCAATTCAAGGATTTGTCCCAAATCTGCGGATCAATTCCTCTCTAGTCGTCTTCCTTGGCATTTAGCACCAGTGTCTCGATTTTTATGCTTGCTGAAACGTTTCTTCAAGTCTATAAAATTGGCACAACTCCAAGAAAGGCTGCTGCCATGACCCCGCTCAAACTCTTCGTTGCTCTCAGCGCACTGTCCGCTGCTTCCCAAGCCATGGCTTGGGACTACGTCCTGCTCGACACCGACAAAGCCGCCCAGAACTGGCAGATCACCAGCCAGCAACTCGGTGTGAAAACCGACAAACCCTTCTCCGTGACCCTGCGCACCTTGCACGGCGGTCGGCAGGAGGGTGTCAGCATCGTCGACATTGATAACGGCACAATGAAACTCTCGGTGGTACCGACTCGTGGCATGAACGTCCTGCAGGCCTCGGTCGGCGATGTGCGCATGGGCTGGGATTCGCCGGTCAAGGAAGTGGTCAACCCGTCCTTCATCGAACTCAACGGCCGTGGTGGCCTGGGCTGGCTGGAAGGTTTCAACGAACTGGTCACCCGCTGCGGCTACGAATGGGTCGGCCACCCCGGCGTCGACAATGGTGAACTGCTGACCCTGCACGGTCGCGCCGCCAACATTCCCGCGAACAAAGTCACCCTGCACATTGATGAAAAACCGCCGTACGCCATCACCCTGCGCGGCGAGCTGAAAGAACAGGCGTTCAAGAAAGTCGATTTCTCCGTCGCGACCGAACTGGTCACCGAACCCGGCAGCGTAGCGTTCGCCCTCAACGACACACTGACCAACAATGGCGACTATCCGAAGGAATACCAGGCGCTGTATCACAGCAACTTCAGCACCCCATTCCTGGAGCAGGGCGCCCGCTTCGCCGCGCCGGTGAAGCAAGTTTCGCCATTCAACGACAAAGCCAAAGGCGATTTGCCGGACTGGCAAACCTACCGCGCACCGACCAAGGACTACGACGAAACGGTTTACAACGTGGTGCCGTATGCCGATGCCAAGGGCGATACGCTGACCGTGCTGCATAACAAGGCCGGCAGCCTGGGGGTTTCGGTCGGCTTCAATACTCAAACACTGCCCGTGTTCTCCCTGTGGAAAAACACCGATACCCAGGGGCAGGGCTATGTCACGGGGCTTGAGCCGGGGACGAGTTTTTCCTACAACCGACGGTATCAGCGGCCACTGAACCTGGTGCCGACGATTGGGCCGAAAGAACAGAAGCAGTTCGGGATCAGCTACAGCTTGTTGGCGGATAAGGCGGCTGTGGATAAGGCGTTGAAGCGGGTGAGCGAGATTCAGGGTGGGCGGGAGACTGAGGTGCGGCAGACGCCGTTGGTTGATCTGACCAAGGGGTGACGCCGGCTAGAGTGTTGTCGGCCGATACTGCAGCGCTTCGGCCAAGTGCTCGCGGGTGATGCCATCGACTTGCTCAAGGTCTGCCAAGGTGCGAGCAACCTTGAGCAGTCGATGGGCCGCTCGCGCAAGCTCTCCCAAAAGGAAGGAGAGTATTAATTTCGCGGGTAAGAACGCCGGTTCTGGATGTGTTTGATTGCAAGTACAACATCCATCAAACCGGCGTTCTTGTTTCTGTGTTTCCCGGGATTGCGTAAAGAGTCCTGTTTGCCCGGTAGAGCCTGGGCCCTACACCTGGGCGGTTGTTTTGGCGGGTTCGCCGTCGATCACTTCGTTGTAGGGGGCTTGTTCACGATCACGCAATCCGTAGTCACGAATCACCGAGGTCACACGTACACGGTAGTCATCGAAAATTTTGTCGCGGCCCGCTTTTTGCGCCGACAGGTGTGCGGTCACGTTGCGCCACTGCACCACGGCTTCCTCATCACGCCAGGTAGTGACCGACATAACTTTCTTGGGGTTCAGCGTGCTTTGAAAACACTCGACCGAAATAAAGCCATCCATGGGTTCGAGCATCGGCGTCAGCTTGTTTACCAGGTCAACGTAGGTCTCGCCTTGACCTGGCAGTGCCTGCAACTCAAACAAAACTACGATCATTTTTGACTCCTCATCCTTGCATTTATAGGTATAAAAAAACGTACTTCTTGCCCACCAAAACGTGAAAACCCTGGTTTGGGTGATGATGAGAAGGCGTACCGACAAGGCCCTCTCCACCTTCCTTGGTTCCTCTGGGGTCATATTGGTCAAGATGACTTACAGGCCGATTTATACGGTGGAAATGGAGTGATCTGCTAGTCCGGTTGCCGGTAGCAAAGCAGACCACTTTCAGGCCGTAGCGTGGTTATCCAGGCTACTCAGCCAATCACCAAGTACCGCGTGTGCCGCACGGGCCAGCCGATTGCCGACGGCAGCAGCAGCGTCACGCAGTTCGCAAGGAGTGATACCGGCCTGCGCCAATTCGCTGGCATGACCGACCAGCCATTGTTCGAGCTTGTGCACATCGGCTTCCAGGTGAAATTGCAGGCCGAGGACGTTGCGGCCCACCGCAAACGCCTGATGGGCGCCGACAGCGGTACTGGCCAAATGCACGCCACCTTCAGGAATATCGAACTGGTCGCCGTGCCAGTGCAGCACGGGCGTGTCTCCGAGTTTGGCCAGCACCGAATCCTGCCCCGCCGGGGTCAGGGTCAGTGGCGAAAAGCCGATTTCCTTAATGCCCAGCGGATATACCCTGGCGCCCAGGGCGCGAGCGATCAGTTGCGCGCCCAGACAGATACCCAATATGGGTTTGTTGGACTGCAAGCGCTGACGCACCAGCTCCATCTCATCTTCAAGAAACGGATACAGCTGTTCGTCATAGGCGCCAACGGGACCACCGAGCACGATCAGCAAATCGGCCTGTTGCACCTGAGCGCTGTCCAGTGTGTCGAGGGTGGGGTCGAGGTAACGCAGCTCATACCCCTGCTCGGCGATTACGGTATCGAGGGTGCCAACGTCCTCGAAGTGAATGTGGCGCAGTGCAATTGCGGTTTTCATGGAAAAACTCACTTGTGAAAGAAGCAGGAGAGATGATTCAAGCCGGTGGGTTCAGGCCTACCTTGATCGCCCCGGACTGGGGGAAGGTGCAACATGCCAGCGCATATCCTTCGTCCTTATCCTGATCACTGAGGCAGAAGTCCGGCTCGAGGGTGTACTCACCGTCCGACACCTTGATCCGGCAGTTGCCGCAGATACCGGCCCGACACAGGCTGCGCACCGCAATACCGTTGGATTCGAGCATGTCCAGCAGGCTCTTGCCTGCGGGCACTTCAATTACCTGATCGCTATCCGTCAGGTGCAATCGCACGGAGCCTGGCGCCTGGGTATTTGTCTGCTCTGTCGCTACAGGTGCCGCTGGGGGGGTGAATGACTCGATGAGAAGCTTGCTTGCGGGAAACATCGCCTGGGTATGCTCGCGCAAGCCTTGGGCAAAGCGATGGCTGCCGCAAATCACCACGGTTTCTGGCGTTCCCAGAAGGCTCAAGTCTTTGGCACCAGGACGGCCCGACGTAAAATGCCCGTTGCTCTTGACTGTCTCGCGGGTGACAAACACCTGCAAGGCGAACCAGGACGTGGTCAACTCCAGCTCCAGCAACTCGTGCAGAAAAGGGATCTCGGCAATGGTCGGCACACATAGCAGCAACGCGACCCTGGGTACCGACAACCCGCGACGCGAACGCTCGTGCAACCCGCGCAGCAAGGCAATCGGCAGGGTGATACCAATGCCGCCTGCGAGCATGCCCACCTGTTGACAGCCGACGATCGACGCCAAGGAAATCTCCCCAGCCACAAATTGTAGTGGTGCTATCGAGCCTTCCTGCAAGGTGGCATGCAGATGGTCCGACACCCCGCCGCGGCCTTCGCGCTTGACCGCGATTTCGAACAGATCTGCACTTTTTTTGCGGGTGATCGAATACAGCCGCTGGTGCTGAGTGCCTGCCGTGTCCGGGTACTGCAGGGCCACATGTTTGCCTGGCTCCAGGCTGTTGAGAAACTCGGCATGGGCGCCCTGCGCACGCAACGTGAATACCTTCACGCCCGTCGTTTCAGTGATTACGCGCTCGCAGCGCGCCTGAAGGGTGATGTCGTTCATGCGCGGGCCTTTTCGCGTAAGGTTTCAAGGGCGTCATCAGCACTGCCAAGGCCGTTGCCGGTCAGTCCGATGCGGTTGATCAGAGCTTCGACCGAGCTGGTGTAGACGCTGATCTCGTTGCTATCGCCCACGTCATGCAGGATGTCTCTGGCATGGGGAAACGCCAACATCGAAAATACCGTGGACCACGCACCCATTTCATTGTTGGCGAACATCTGGACGGTCTTCAGAATGACCGAGCGCAGATACTCACGTTCTTTGCGGCTCAGGCCATGAACGATGTCGGAGGCGACGAAGCTGAAGACACTGGAATGGCTCCATTCATCCATGGCATGGGTGCGCGTGACTTCATGGCAGATTGACTGGATGATATCGTCTTCAGCCATGGTCTTTAGGTAGTCGGTGATCAAAGTCTCACTGGCGCACGCGATACCGAAGCGCGTCAGGCGGCGCTCCCACTCGGCATTGCAGTTGGTCAGAAGACCTTCACGCCAGGTGACCAGGTTGAAGTCGCGAAAGTCCAGTGGCGTGAGTGCGCGCATGTCGTAGATATAGTTGCAGGCCATGATCGACATGCGCGTGTGCAGCGCCTCGTCCAGCAGTGCCTGAGACATCACATCCTGCAGCAGTGCGCGGTTCTGGCTCGCAGGCGGCGTCTTGATAATGTCTTCGCAGGCGGGCACCACCACATCGCATTCGATGTAGATGGTCTTGAGGTTATAGATTCCCCAGGCATAGGAGAGACACTTGGATTGAAGCTTTTCAGGGGCTTCCTGCCATGCCTGGTGATGACGGAAAGGCAGCAGGGAGACACTGAAATCCTGCTTGGCCGGGTTGAAGGCAAGGTTCCAATAGTCCGGTTGGTCATTGTTTACGGCGGCGCGGGTTTTCCAGAGTCCGGATAACTTCGCCAGCATGTTTTGAACCACGTCATCGGTTCCACAGTTCAAACAGTCCATGTTTTAGCTCCAATTGTTCAGGCTATTTTTTAGGTGTTAACGCGACAGTCATTGCTTGATCGTCACCCACCACTGCAAATCCTCGCACCGTAAGGGAGCAGGTGATCTGCATGGATTTTTATCCGCTCTCATTCCGGGTCGGATGCAAGAAGTAACGGCGGTAGTGGTGAGACGATGCCGGCAGGCAGCCGCCCTTCAAGTTTGCTGTAAAAATGCCGCAGAGGCCTTGCCCCAAGTCATCTAAAGGCCACAAGCAGTGGCGTCGCTTTTCTGAGTCTTGCCAGGTACCACTCCTGCATCAGAGTCAGCACGACGGTAAGGCTCATGAATGACACGCTGGCCCAGAAGATGGCTGTGGGGTGTCCTTGGTCCAGCATCCAACCGAAGCCGACGGGGCCGATTGCACCACCGATGTTGAAACCGGTGGAGACGATGCCGAAGGTTTTGCCTTCAGCCCCCTTGGGTGATGCCGCCCGCACCAGCATGTCGCGCGACGGTGCGATCAACCCTGTCAGAAACCCTACGGTGCCAAGAGCGATGATCAATACCAGCCCGCTCAAGCTGGCCGTGGCGATGATGGCCATCAACACGGCAGCCAATGCAAAAGCGATGGCGGCAACCACTCCATGACGCTGGGTGCGATCGGCCAGCGCACCGCCGGCCAGTACGCCGAAGGCGCTGGCAAACAGGAACGCCGTCAGCGCCGAGTTGGCCCAGGGCAACGTTGCACCTTGCCCTTGCATCAGGGCCGCGACAGAGAATTTTTCAACCGCGCTGGTGCTTAAGTTCAACAATACGAACAGCAAGGTCAGGCTCAGGATCATCGGCGAGAGCAGTGACAACAGTCGGGTGTCGGCGATGTTGAGTTCAGGCTTGAGGGAGCGGCGCACCCGGGCAACTCGTGCCAGCCCCGAACCGGGTATCAACAACAGCCCCAGCGCGACAAAACCCACCAGCGCGGCGCCAACGAATGCCAGGCCCGGATCGCTTGCGGTGGCAATCCCCAACAGAAACACCGGCGCAATGGCGGCGCCCAGAAATCCGGCAAAGGTATGGACAGAGAACGCCTTGCCAATGTGGGCAGGATTGATCTCTTGAGACAGCAACGCATAGTTGGCTGGGTGATAGACGGCGTTGGCAACCCCTGCCACCGCCATGGCAATCAGCAAAAAGCTGTAGCTCGAGAACAGTGCGATCAGCAGGAAACTGATGCTGCCCAAGGCAACCCCGGCGATCAGCAAACGCCTGGCCCCGTAATGATCGACAGCAAAGCCCATGGGGGCCTGCACCAGTGCCGTGACGATATTGAAGATGCTCAGGGCCAGGCCCAGCTCCACATAACCCACGCCAAAAAAATCCGGCAGCAGGGGAAACAGGGCCGCCAACACCATGATGTGCAAATGACTGACAAAGTGCGCCGTTGCTACCTGCGGAAGCAGTCCGATATGAACAATCGACATGGCTAAACCTGTTCTATGAGCCTCAACGCTCTGGCAAGAAGATCCGGCTAAGTCACCTGCTGGCAGTAGAAAAATACAGGGCAGGGCCGGGTCGGCGCAGATCTTAAGCACGCCATGGTCTTGCGTGGTAGTCCATTGCTGGCAAGGCAACCAGACCACTTTAAAAGGGCCCGGGGGGCCCGTGCGTTTTCGCCCAAGGTATATGCACTCAGGCCGCATCGCACAGAAGTGGTCTGTAGAACTTGCATGAAATGGTATGTCTTGTCAGTCCATTAGCCGATAGGGTAGTCGCCAATTGATAAGCCCGCAGGCAGGTGCTGCTTGTTATTTAGCGTTCACCGACAGGAGTAAAAATGCCGCACTTCGCTCATATGGACGGGCACGTACTGCCGGTTGTCGGTGGCGTTAATTTGCCCCAGGCAGACCGGGATGTCTGGCGCGCAATCGACACCGAACGCCTGCGTCAGATGCACTCGATCGAGCTGATAGCCGCCGAGAATTTCGTCAGCCGCGCAGTGCTCGAGGCTCAGGGATCGGTATTGACCAACAAGCACGCCGAGGGTTATCCGGGGCGTCGCTACTACGCCGGTTGCCGCAATGTCGATGCGATTGAAGACATCGCCATCGAGCGAGCAAAGCGGCTGTTCAAGTGTGCTTACGCCAACCTGCAGCCCCATTCGGGTAGTCAGGCGAACCAGGCGGTATTCCTGGCATTGTTGGCTCCGGGCGACAAGATCCTGGGGCTTGACCTCAAGGCTGGCGGGCATCTGTCACATGGCGCCACGTTCAACATGTCCGGACGATGGTTCCAGGCCCTGAGTTATGGAGTGCATCCAGTTACCCATCGAGTAGACATGGACCAAGTCGAGCGGATAGCCCGGCAAGAGCGTCCCCGGCTGATGATCGTCGGCGCCTCGGCCTACTCGCGCACGCTGGACTTTGCCCGGTTTCGAAGCATTGCAGACGAGGTGGGCGCGTTCCTGATGGCTGACATCGGCCATGTCGCCGGCCTGGTCGCCGGGGGCGCCTATCCATCACCGATACCGTTCGCCCACGTCACCACGACCACCACGCACACCACGCTGCGCGGGCCACGCGGCGGGATGATCCTGTGCAACGAGCAAGCTATTGCGCAGAAAATCAACACGGCGGTGTTTCCCGGCCTGCAATGCGCTCCGCTGATGCACATCATTGCGGCAAAAGCGGTCGCTCTGGGTGAGGCGCTGGAGCCCTCTTTCAGCACTTATGCTCACGCAGTCGTCGCCAATGCACAGGTCCTGTGTGGCCGACTTGCCGAAGGTGGATTGTCGATTGTTTCGGGGGGCACCGACTGTCATCTGGGCGTCATTGACCTGCGGCCTTGGGGCCTTGCGGGCAATGTCGCCGAGCACGCCCTGGAACAGATTGGCATCACCGTGAACAAAAACACCGTGCCCAACGATGAGGCCAAGCCCACAGTGACCTCTGGCATTCGCCTGGGCAGTGCGGCCTGCACGTCGCGCGGCATGGGTACCGAGGAATTCCAGGAAATCGGCGACATGATCCTCGCCTTACTCGGCGGGGTGCGTAGCGGAACCATCGACAGCCGCACGGAGATGTCCATTCGTGAAGGCGTTGCCGACCTGACCAAGCGTTTCAGACTGCCTTATTAACCTCCCTCTGCTTTTTTGCTTGAAAAGGAATTCCAATGCCAGACATCAACCAGGCCCGCCGCTTTAGGGGAGCGGGAACCCCAAGGCTCAGGCTGCTCAACGCGGCCATGGTCGAGCCCTTGTACCGGCACCTTGAAGTGAACTTTGTCGCCTGCCCCAAAGGGATGAAGCGCGCGCGGATTGCCGCTGAGGCACAACGCCTGTTGATGAACTATGCCTTGGGCCACTAGCCGCTTGACGCTGCTCTACCTGGTTTTCAGCGCATTGGCCAAGCGCAGCATGGCGGCTTCGATTTCATAAGCGGTCAAGGACGAGTAACCCAATAACCAACCTTGTTTCTTCTGATCGCCGGCGTACAACCGGCTGAGGCCGGAAAGCTGCACGCCCGCGCTGGCTGCCTGGCGGATGGTTTTTCCCTCCGACCAGCCATCATGCAGCAGGCAGGGAATTTGCAGCCCGCCCTGGGGGCGCAAGGCGGTAACGATGCCGTCCAAGTGCTTGCCAATGGCGTCGAGCATGATGGATTGGCGCCCGGCATAGAGCTTGCGCATGGCCCGGACATGGGCGTTGTAATGGCCGTCTTCCATAAAGCGTGCAAGGGTCAGTTGCAGGATTTGGGGCGTATGGCCGTCCATCATGCTGCGCGCGTAGGTGAAGGCTTTGATCAACTCGTGGGGCAAGACCATGTAGCCCATTCGCAACCCGGGGTAGAGGGTCTTGCTGAAGGTGCCGAGGTAGAGGGTGCGCTGGTACTTGTCGAGGCCCTGCACGCAGGCGGTCGGTTGCCCGTCGTAATGAAACTCGCTGTCGTAGTCATCTTCGAGGATCCACTTGCCCTTCTCTGCGGCCCAGTTGATCAGCTCGAGCCGGCGTTCCAGCGGCAAGGTCGCGCCGGTGGGGTATTGATGAGAAGGCGTGACATAGACGCAGTTGGCGCCGCTGCGATCGGCGTACAGCAGGTCGGTGCGTATGCCCAGTTCATCGACATCGATGGGCAGAACCTTGGTCTCGGCGGTTTCAAAGGCTTTCCTGGCACCAAAATAACCCGGGTTTTCCAGCAGGATCGGTTTGCCGGCGTCCACCAACAACTGCGCACACAGAAAGAGGGCTTGGCGAGTGCTGCTCAGCACCAGGATCTGGTCTGCGGAGCACTTGGCCCCACGCTCGAGGTTCAAGTAGGTGGCGATGGCCTTGCGCAGCGGCTCGGCACCTTGCGGGTCGCCGTGCAACAGCACGTTGGCGCGATAGTCCTTCATCACCTGGCGTTGCAGGCGCTCCCAGACATCGGTGGGGAAAGTGCGGGTTTCCGGCAGGCCGGTCGCAAACGCTTTGATCACCTGCTGATCGGTCACGCCGCCACTGTCGAAGATCATCCGCCCGCGCTGGCTCAATCCCGCCCCCGGTGCCGCCTGGTTGCCTTTGACCTCTTGCGCCTTGATGCGTCGGCGCGCTGCGCCGCGCAAGTCGGTACCCAGCGTTTCACAGACATAACTGCCAGCCCCCTCGCGCCGCACGATAAACCCGTCGCGGTGCAGTTGCACATAGGCGTTCTCAACGGTATCGCGGGCAATCCCCAGTGACTTGGCCAAGACCCGAGTCGCAGGCAGCTTCAAGCCTGGGTCAAGGGCGCCCTCGAGGATCAATGCACGCAATGCGCGTTGAATCCGCTGGTGCAGGTCCAACAGCTGAAACTCGACATCGTTGAGGCGCATTTTGAGCGTTTCCAGTTCGAACGTTCTAGCCATGCGGTCTGCCTTGATTGAATAAATTGGCCTGTAGTAGCAGGCCATCCTATCCGTAGAATCCGCCCCTCGCCACTGCCTTTGCGCTCGGCGAGCACGTGCATTGCGAGCAATTTTGAACAGGGGTTACTCAGCTATGGCCAGGTCACACAACTTCAGCGCAGGCCCGACTGCGTTGCCGATGGAAGTACTTCGGCAAGCGCACGAGGAATTTTTTGACTTCGCAGGTACGGGCATGTCGGTGATGGAAATCAGCCATCGCTCCGAGGTGTTCATGGAGGTTGCCTACCAGGCCGAACACGACCTGCGGGAAATTCTGCAGGTGCCCGGCGAGTACAAGGTGCTGTTTATGCAAGGGGGGGCCTCACTGCAATTTGCCCAGGTGCCGATGAACCTGTTGGGAGATAAGCGCACGGCGGACTATCTGCATACCGGCCTCTGGTCAGGCAAGGCCATTGAGGCCGCCCGGCGCTACTGCGACGTTCGCATCGTCGCCAGCAGCAAGGCGTCTGGTTTTGATCGCATCCCCGATGTGTCGGACTGGAACCTCAACCCGAACGCGGCCTACCTGCACTACACCGAGAACGAAACCGTACACGGCGTGCAATTCGTCGAGGCACCTGATGGCTTGGCGCCTTTGGTGTGCGATGCCTGTTCAAGCCTGCTTTCCAAGCCGATTGACATGGCTAAACATGGCCTTGTGTATGCCGCCGCGCAAAAAAACATGGGAGTAGCCGGGCTGACGGTGGTCATCGTCGAACCGGCGTTGCTGGATGCCGCGCAGACGTTCACCCCCGACATACTCAGCTATGCGCACATCACCGACGCCCAGTCGATGCTCAACACCCCAGCGACCTTTCCTTGGTACCTCACCGGCCTGACGCTCAAATGGATTAAGCGCAGCGGCGGCCTCGATGCCCTTCACCGGCTTAATCAGGCCAAGGCCGAGTTGCTGTATCGCACCCTCGACGACAGTGATGGTTTTTACCGCAACAGCGTGCAAGCGCCGTTTCGTTCGATCAATAACGTGCCATTCGTGCTCGCCGATGCAGCGCTGGAAAAGACCTTTGTGCAACGGGCCGAACAGGCCGGTCTCAACGGGCTGAAGGGGCATGCCTCGGTCGGCGGGCTGCGAGCCAGCCTCTATAACGCGGTCACGCTGCAGGCGGTCGAGGCATTGAGTGACTTCATGAAGAATTTTGCCCGCGTGTATGGCTGAGGCAGGGATCGCTTTCAGTCACTGCAAGCGGTCTGGTAAGTGGTCTGGCCTTCTACGAGAAAGTGTAGGGGCAAAACATGCCATTTCAGCGCTATAAATCCCCTTACCCGGGGCCAACACCTCGTTTTGCAAGGAGCAAAGCAATCATGTCTTCTTCAGCATCCCCATCGCCCCTGCGTTTACGCGATCTTGTGCATCCGATCGTCGCCGGGCTGATTTCAGTCATCGTCAACTATGGCGGCACGTTCATCCTGGTTTTTCAGGCCGCCAAAGTCGCCGGGCTCAGCCCCGAGATGACGGCGTCGTGGGTATGGTCGGTGTCAATTGGCGTGGGTATTACCGGGCTGTTTCTCAGTTGGGTGAGTCGTGAGCCGATCATCACTGCCTGGTCGACACCCGCCGCGGCCTTTTTGGTCGTCGCGCTGTCTACTACGCCCTACGCCGAGGCAGTAGGTGCGTACATCATTTCAGCCGCCGCCTTCGTGCTGCTGGGTTTGTCCGGCTGCTTCGAAAAAGTCATCCGACTGATTCCGCCGGGTGTGGCTGCCGGGCTGCTGGCCGGTATCTTGCTGCAGTTCGGTATCGGCGCATTTGGTGGCATGAGTCTTGACCCGGTGTTGGTCGGGTTGCTGATTGCCGCTTACGTTTTGCTCAAGCGCTTTACCGCGCGCTACGCGGTGGTGGGCATTCTGGTGCTGGGGCTGGCGTATCTTCTGACGCAGGGCCGTGTAGAACTGTCGGGGCTGGCGCTGCAATTCGCGGCACCTGTATTCACCCAGCCCGAGTTTTCGATCAATGCGCTGCTCAGCGTGGCGCTGCCGCTGTTCCTGATCACCCTCACCGGCCAGTACATGCCGGGCATGCTGGTACTGCGCAACGATGGCTTCAGTACCAGTGCTAACCCTATCCTGACTGTCACAGGGCTGGGCTCGCTGCTGATGGCACCCTTCGGTTCCCACGCCTTCAACGTCGCGGCGATCACGGCGGCCATCTGCACAGGCAAGGAAGCCTCGGAGGATCCGTCCAAGCGCTGGGTCGCCGGGGTTGCCGCGGGATTGTTCTACATCCTCGTAGGGATTTTCGGGGTGACCCTCGCCGCAGTGTTCATGGCGTTCCCGCCCACCTTCATTACGACGCTGGCCGGGCTGGCCCTGCTCGGCACTATCGGCGCCAGCCTGGCCAGTGCCATGGCTGACGTCAAAACCCGCGAAGCCTCGCTGATCACCTTTCTGGCGTGCGCCGCAAACATCACCTTGCTGGGGATCGGTGGGGCGTTTTGGGGATTGCTGATCGGTCTGGCGGCCTACGCCTTACTCAATGGGCGCTTGCCGCGTCGCGAGGCGGTGGTCATTCCGGCTGCCGACGCTGTTGTGACGACTAAAGGAGCCACCCACTGATGCTCGATCAATTGGAAGAAACCGTCACCCTGCACGAGCGTCATGGCCGTTACCCACAGCCCACCAGCGTCGAGGACTTTCGCCGCAACCTGGCAGCCGTGCAGCAGCGAATCGCCAATGCCTGTCAGCGGGTCGGACGTGATCCGGCGAGTGTGCGTCTACTGCCGGTCAGCAAAACCTTTGACGAAGCACATCTGCGTCTGGCCTACGCCGCCGGCTGCCGGCTACTGGGTGAGAACAAAGTGCAGGAAGCGCAGCGCAAATCGCAGGCCATGGCCGATCTGGCCGATCTGCGATGGTCGGTTATCGGCCACCTGCAAACCAACAAGGCCAAGCAGGTGGCGCGTTTTGCCAGTGAGTTTCAGGCGCTGGACAGCCTGCGAGTGGCCGAGGCTCTGGATCGTCGCCTGCACATCGAGGGGCGCCAACTGGATGTGTTCGTTCAGGTCAATACCTCCGGCGAAGCCAGCAAATACGGCTTGGCGCCCGAAGCCGTCGCAGACTTTTTGTACGCCCTGCCGGCGTTCTCGGCGTTACGGGTGCGTGGTTTGATGACGCTGGCGCTGTTTTCGGCCGACGTGGTCCGTGTCCGCCCTTGCTTTGTACGGCTGCGCGAACTGCGCGAGCGCTTGCGCCAGCACGCCCCGGCGGGCGTCGGGCTGGAGGAACTGTCCATGGGCATGTCTGGTGACTTCGAAATCGCCATTGAAGAAGGGGCGACCGTGGTGCGTGTCGGTCAGGCCATCTTCGGCGCACGTGCCATGCCGGATGCCTACTACTGGCCGACCGCGGATACCCATCCGGAAAGTGATGAGTAGTCGTCGCTACACCCTCCTAACATCTTGATCCAGCTCTACAGGAAGCCATCCGATGACCTCTGCACCTTCGTACCTCATGCACAACTATGCTCGTCAGCCGGTCTCCTTCAGTCGAGGCCAAGGAGCATCTCTGTGGGACATGCACGGGGTCGAATACCTGGACGCAATCGCCGGTGTGGCGGTGACCAGTCTCGGGCATGCCAACCCCGAAATTGCCGCCGCCATTGCCGAGCAAGCGGGCCAGTTACTGCACACCACCAACATGTTTCGCATCGAATGGCAGGAGCAGTTGAGTGAGCGCTTGTGCGTCTTGTCGGGCATGCAACGTGCCTTTTTTTGCAACTCGGGGGCTGAAGCCAACGAAGCGGCGCTCAAGTTGGCCCGACTCCACGCCAACGCCAGGCACGTGGCACAGCCACAAGTGCTTGTGATGGAAAACAGCTTTCACGGTCGCACTCTGGCCACCCTCGCGGCCACCGGGAACCCGGCCGTGCAGCGTGGCTTTGAGCCTTTGATGCCAGGCTTTCTACGGGTGCCTTACGACAACATCGAGGCGATCCGCGAGGTGGCGGCGCAATCACCCAACATCGTCGCGGTATTGGTCGAGCCCGTGCAGGGTGAGGGTGGTGTGCATGCCGCATCCACCGGCTATCTGCGGGCTCTGCGGCAACTGTGCGACGAGCACGATTGGCTGATGATGATCGATGAAGTGCAAACCGGGATGGGCCGCACCGGCGCCTGGTTTGGCTTCCAACACGCGGGAATAGTGCCGGATGTCATTACGTTGGCCAAGGCACTGGGCAATGGCTTTCCCATTGGCGCATGCCTGGCTCGGGGCAAGGCCGCTGAACTGTTTTCCCCGGGCCATCATGCCTCCACTTTCGGCGGTAATCCCCTGGCCTGCCGCGTGGGATGCACGGTACTCGACATCATGGAGCGCGATCACATCCCGCAGCGCGCAGCCACATCGGGCCGTCGGCTGCTGGCTGCGCTGCAGGAGGCGCTGGGCAATCACAGCGAGGTCGTTTCCATTCGCGGCCTGGGCCTGATGGTCGGTATCGAACTGAACCGTCAGTGTGCCGAACTAGTCGGCCGGGCGCGGGATGAACAACGCCTGCTGATAACAGTGACTCGCGGCACCACCCTCCGATTGCTGCCGCCGTTGATCTGTGAGGACTCGCAGATCGATGACATCGCAGCGCGTGTTACTCGGCTCTTCTCGTAAACCGGCTTACTTTCCCAACCAAGGACCCCTTCATATGTACGACTCAACGCTGACCCTTAAAGCATTCGACGCCGAGCTGTGTGAGGCGATTCATAACGAAGAACATCGTCAGGAAGACCACGTCGAACTGATCGCTTCCGAAAATTACGCCAGCCCTCTGGTGATGAAAATCCAGAGCACCGTGCTCACCAATAAATATGCCGAAGGCTATCCAGGCAAGCGCTACTACAGCGGCTGCGAATATGTCGATGTGGCCGAGCGCCTGGCCATCGAGCGGGTCAAGGCCCTGTTCAACTGCGACTACGCCAACGTGCAGCCGCATGCGGGTGCACAGGCGAACGCCGCGGTATTCCTGGCGTTGATCAATCCCGGCGATACGGTGATGGGCATGAACCTGGCCCAAGGTGGCCACCTGACCCACGGCAACCCTTCAAACTTCTCGGGCCGTCATTACAAGATCGTTCCTTATGGCCTTGACCCGGAGACGGGCTTTCTTGACTACGACGAGATGGAACGTATCGCCCTGGAAACCCGGCCGAAGATGCTGATCGGTGGTTTTTCCGCCTACTCCCGGTACAAAGACTGGGCGCGCATGCGGGCGATTGCCGACAAGGTCGGAGCCATTTTCTGGGTCGACATGGCCCACGTCGCAGGGTTGGTCGCCGCAGGAGAATACCCGGACCCATTGCCGCACGCCCATGTGGTCACCAGCACCACGCACAAGACCCTGCGGGGCCCACGGGGTGGCTTGATTTTGTCCAAGGGGCAAGATGAAGCATTCTACAAAAAACTCGATTCTGCGGTATTCCCGGGTGTTCAGGGCGGCCCATTGATGCACCAGATCGCCGCCAAAGCCGTCGCTTTCAAGGAAGCACTGAGGCCCGAGTTCAAAACCTATCAGACCCAAGTGGTGATCAACGCCCGGGCCATGGCGGCTGTGCTGCAAGAGCGGGGTTACAAGATCGTCTCCGGTGGCACCGATAATCACATGATGCTAATCGACCTGTCCGACAGGCCCTATACCGGCAAGGAAGCCGATGCGGCTCTGAGCAATGCCTACATCACCGCTAACAAGAACTCGGTGCCCAACGACCCGCGCTCACCGTTCGTGACTTCCGGGCTGCGCATCGGTACCCCAGCCATCACTACCCGTGGTTTCGGCGTGATCGAATGTAAACAATTGGCGGGCTGGTTGTGCGACGTACTGGACGCCCTGGAAAACGGCGACAGCGAAAGGGTCGGGCACCACGTGCGCGAACAGGTGGTGGAGCTCTGCCGCCGTCATCCTGTCTATCGTTAACCCTGTTACTCCGGGCTATTACCAGGCTGATGTCCATCATTGGGCGAAAAACCAGGCGCGCGGCAAGGCGCCTGGGACGAACGGGTGTATCCGATGCCAACCTGTTGCGTCTCTAGCTGGGGGCTGATGGCCGATATTGCAGTGCTTCGGCGACGTGGCTGCGACTGATAGCGTCTACTTGTTCCAGATCCGCCAAGGTGCGGGCGACTTTCAGTAGGCGGTGAGCAGCACGAAGCGAAAGGGTTAGTCGCTCGCAGGCGCTTTCCAGCCAGCCTTCATCTGCTTTGGATAACGCGCAATGCTGGCGTAGACCTGGCAGGTCGAGAAAGGCGTTGGCGCAGCCCTGACGCTGCTGCTGACGCTCCCGGGCCTGGGCGACCAGGGCAGAAGCGCTGGCCGTGTCGTCACCGGCCTTGATCGGGTTCAGCGCCGTGCTTTCCCGGGCTACGGTCAAATGCAGGTCGATGCGGTCAAGCAGTGGCCCCGAGAGTTTGTTGCGGTAACGCTGGACCATGTCCGGTGTACAACTGCATTTACCACTGGGCTCGCCAAGATATCCACAGGGGCAAGGATTCATCGCCGCGACCAGTTGAAAGCGCGCCGGGAAGCGTACGCGGTCCTTGGCGCGGGAAATCACGATGTGGCCGGATTCCAGTGGCTCTCTCAATACCTCCAATACCTTGCGATCAAATTCCGGGAGTTCATCGAGGAACAGCACGCCATGGTGGGCGAGGGTGATTTCGCCGGGTTGCGGTTTTGAGCCGCCGCCTACCAGTGCCGGGCCTGAAGCGGAGTGGTGTGGCTGTCGGAAGGGGCGCGGTGGCCAATGACTCAACGGCACACAACTGGCGACGGATTGAATCGCCGCGACTTCCAGCGCTTCACTCTCGGCCAGTGGCGGTAACAGCCCCGGCAGACGACTCGCCAACAACGTTTTCCCCGTCCCCGGCGGACCGCTGAACAAAAGGTTATGAGCACCCGCCGCCGCAATCAGCAACGCGCGCTTGGCCGCAAGTTGCCCCTGAACTTCGTTCAAGTCTGGATAGGGTTTGCTGGCGTAGAGCAAACCGTTGGAAGCGTAGGGGGCGATGGGCGTGTGGCCATTGAAATGCGCGACCGCTTCCAGCAAATGATCCACCGCAATCACCTTCAACCCCGAAGCCAGGCATGCCTCCTCGGCATTCGCCCGCGGCACCACCAACGTGCGCCCGGCCTTGCGCGCTGCCAGCGCTGCCGGCAACACCCCACGAACCGCCCGCACCGCGCCCGACAGCGCCAGCTCTCCCAGGCACTCCACATCATCCAGCGTCAACGTCGGCACTTGCACGCTGGCCGAGAGAATCCCCAGGGCAATCGCCAGATCGAACCGTCCGCCGTCCTTCGGTAAGTCGGCAGGGGCGAGATTCAAGGTGATGCGCCGTGCCGGAAATTGCAGGCCGGAATTGATGATCGCGCTGCGCACCCGGTCTTTGCTTTCCTTCACGGCGGCTTCGGGCAAACCGACCATTGTCAGTGACGGCAACCCGTTGGCCAGGTGGACTTCTACGGTAACGGCGGGCGCTTCCACGCCAACCTGGGCGCGGCTGTGGACGATGGAGAGGGACATGGTCGTTCCTTGAGCTGTACAGGGACCGCTTCCTGCGGTTTTTGAAGGGTAGTAGGGGGAGGGGGATTTGGTGGGATGTTTGGGGCGACAAACTTTCACTGGATGTTGCGAATCCCCATGCACGCCAATTACGAGGCGAAAAAAAACCGCCATTAAGGCGGTTTCTTCAAAATAATCCTCAAGCTCTTCCACCAGCGAGCAGGCCGCTAGGCTCAAGTTCTTTTCCGTAAGCTGCTGCGACCTCAAGAAACCGACGTTGATTGGCCGACACATTGCCGGCTAGACGGATTGCTTCGGCGTGAAACTCAACAATTTGTAGCAGCTTGGCCTTTCGCTTTTTGGGGCTCATACAAACCTCGTGTGTTTGGATGCATGTGTTGATGTTATTGGCCGTCCAGGTAAATGACAAGGCGGCCGGTCTGGTCGAAAACAAATCCGAGTTGTTGATAGTAAAAAACAACATTCGGATCAGGATCCTGTATCTCGATCTCTTTGCATCCCAGCATCCGTGCATATACATCTGTAACTGATAGCGCCATAGGGGCGATCCAGCCGCGTAGCGGATGCATTTTGTCCGGGTGGCCCTGCAAAAGGATGACCTTGACACAGATTGTGCTTCTTCGCGGAGTCGCATAGCACAACCCACATAGCTTCTGCTCATACCAAATCGCTAAATCCAAGCCTTTATCATCTTTGCACTTCCAGTCCTGAATCTTATCCCATGGGTAAATTGCTGCTCCTTCCCATAGGTGGCATGCATCAATAGCGGCAGAGGTAATCGGGTCGAACTTCAATGCTGATTCGTCGAATTTTGAAGCTTGAGGAGCGATGTCCTTAACAAACATTTTGTATGCGAGCTTTCGCGCGTTCGATCTAAAAGTCTGGTTGCGAAGTTCAGTTCTTTTCCCATTTCTTCTCATCGCTTTTGTTCTGGTTGAATCAAGGCGAGAGAAGGTATCGAAGACGGGGATGTCTACGTAATCAGGTGCAGGGGACAGTGGTTGTAGGACGGTACTTACGTGAGTGAAGGACGTTGGAACCAACGGACTATCCATAGGCTGGCGCAGAAAATGGCTACTGCAATGATTTACGTGGCCATAGAGATTCGGGAGTTCTCTGAGGCAGCAGCGTACTCAAAAGGACTGCAGCATCCGCGAAGCCCTTTTCCACCAAGACCCCACCGCCGGGCGTGTTGCCTGTTCCCGATCAGCCAGCAGCTGCGGCACATCCTGCAACCGAATCCACGGCTGGTTGTTCCAGTGCAGCAAACTCAATGACATCTGCGGCCAATTCAGCAGGCTCAGAAAAGGGCGCTCTGTTGAGGCGGGTTGTTGGGCGTCTCTGAGGGCTGGCACTACGTCGTGGGTCAGCCATTCGCGCAGGCCTCGGTATTCGGGGCAGTAGTGGTAAACCAGTAACGCGTAGACGCCGGATTCGCTGATCAGCAGAGTGTTTTCGATGGCTCCGTGGATGAGCATTTGTACGGTTTGGTGTTGGTCGGGATCGAGTTTGCGTAGCGCTCGTTCGTCGAGGAAGAGGCGGAGTAGGCGGCCGAGGTCTCGGGCGCTGAACCAGGCTTGGTTTTCCAGGAGGAGGGCGTGGAGGTGGAGTTTGTGGCGGGTGAAGATGTGGGGAATCAGATAAGCGTCATCGCTATTCATTGATACAGCTCCTTTTGCAAAAGGGGCTGCCGTCAATCGTCGCCAAACGATTGGGTGGCAGCTGTACGCGGGTTGGCGAACCGGAGCAAAAGGAACCCGGCAGACCCGAAGATCTCCCACGCACAACCGCCATGACTCGATGTGGCGGGAATAAGCCCGCCATCGGATGGTCGTCGTGCGCCTTAAGCTTCCGGGTCGCCAAACCCAGTGCTGAACATTCAGCATTGGGTGAGCTTAGAAACCGGGGCTTTGCGACGCAATCGGACGGCGGTGGTTTTCTTGTAGGACGTTGCCGGGGTTATTGAGGGCTTAAAGATCAAAAGATCGCAGCCTTCGGCAGCTCCTACAGAACACATTGAATGATCGTTCCCACGCTCTGCGTGGGAATGCATCCCGTGACGCTCTGCGTCACATCTGGAGTGGAACGCGGAGCGTCCCTGGCAGCATTCCCACGCAGAGCGTGGGAACGATCGGATTACTCGGCGTCAGCAGGTGGGTTGAGCTTCGCTTCCAGCTCCGCCACTTTCGCCTCAAGGCTCTCCAACCGTGCACGGGTGCGTGCCAGCACGACCATCTGGCTATCGAACTCTTCCCGGCTCACTAGATCCAGCTTGCTGAAGCCGCTCTGCAACAGAGCCTTGAACTGGCTTTCGATTTCGCTTTTCGGCAGTGGGGTGTCGCCGCTGAAGAGGCGGGAGGCGGTGCCGCTCAGGGCGTCGAGGAAGTCTTTGGGCGCGAGCATGGGAAATGTTCCTGTCAACAATGGCGGGCAGTGTATCACGCAGTGTCTATAGTCAATCTCGGCAGCTGCGATGCACGCTTTTCGCGCAGTCGAGTGGGCAGCCGCGCACTGTTGTTGTGCGTAACGGTTGCGTCAATTGGGCGAAAGGCTCTTCGGTAGCGGCCAAGGTATTGAAATCAATGGGTTTTGGATAGATGGCAAGCTTTCTGCTTAGTCGCTGGTGACCCATGCACTGATGCAGTCGCTGTGACGAATGCAGTGCGCCAAGCGGAACGGGGGAAGTTTCGTGCGGAGTGGTTAGCTGGCGTCGGACGGGCAGGTAAGGCCGAACGATGCGTTACAAAGCCAGGCACTGCGCTTAGACTTGAGTCGGGTTTGTTTTCCTGGGGCAAGTCCACCAATTCGGGAGAGAGTTTTCATGAAGCTAGTCACTGCCATCATCAAGCCGTTCAAACTGGACGACGTGCGCGAGTCGCTGTCCGAGATCGGCGTGCAGGGCATTACCGTTACTGAGGTCAAAGGCTTCGGTCGGCAGAAGGGTCACACCGAGCTGTATCGCGGCGCGGAGTACGTGGTCGATTTTCTGCCCAAGGTGAAGATCGATGTCGCCATTGACGACAAGGATCTGGACCGGGTTATCGAGGCGATAACCAAGGCCGCCAACACCGGCAAGATCGGTGACGGCAAGATCTTCGTGGTCAATCTGGAACAGGCGATTCGCATCCGTACCGGCGAAACCGATACCGACGCAATCTAAGCCGCCACAAACCCAACGCCCCAGGAGAAAACAATATGACTCTGCGTAAAATCGCAGGGCTAGGAGCCCTGTTGTCCCTCGTAATGCCCGGCCTGGCCATGGCGGCAGACGAAGTGGCGGCCCCAGTCCTCAATTCCGGCGATACCGCCTGGATGATGACCTCGACAGCCCTTGTGCTGTTCATGACCATTCCCGGCCTCGCGCTGTTCTACGGCGGCATGGTTCGCTCGAAAAACATTCTTTCCGTGATGATGCAGTGTTTCGCCATTACTGGTCTGATCAGCATTCTGTGGGTCATTTATGGCTACAGCATTGCGTTCGACACCACCGGCATGGAGCAGGGCGTCGTCAACTTCAACTCGTTCTTTGGCGGCATGGGCAAGGCGTTCCTCGCCGGTGTCACGCCTTCGAGCCTGACCGGTCCTGCGGCACTATTCCCCGAGGCGGTCTTCATCACCTTCCAGATGACTTTCGCCATCATCACCCCCGCGTTGATCGTCGGTGCGTTCGCCGAGCGGATGAAGTTCTCCGCCATGCTGATCTTCATGGGCATCTGGTTCACCCTGGTTTATGCACCGATCGCGCACATGGTCTGGTCCGGCAACGGCGGCCTGATGTGGGACTGGGGCGTTCTCGACTTCGCCGGCGGCACCGTGGTGCACATCAACGCCGGTGTGGCCGGTCTGATTGCCTGCCTGGTGTTGGGCAAGCGTAAAGGTTTCCCGACCACCCCGATGGCTCCGCACAACCTCGGCTACACCCTGATGGGCGCTGCAATGCTGTGGTTCGGCTGGTTCGGTTTCAACGCCGGTTCCGCTGCCGCCGCCAACGGCACTGCCGGCATGGCGATGCTGGTCACCCAGATCGCCACCGCTGCTGCGGCGCTGGGCTGGATGTTTGCCGAGTGGATCACCCACGGCAAACCAAGCGCACTGGGTATCGCTTCGGGTGTGGTGGCCGGTCTGGTTGCAATCACTCCGGCGGCAGGCACCGTGGGCCCGATGGGCGCTCTGGTGATCGGTCTGGCGGCGGGCGTGGTGTGCTTCTTCTGCGCCACCACCCTGAAACGCAAACTCGGTTATGACGATTCCCTGGATGCCTTCGGCGTGCATGGTATCGGCGGTATCCTCGGCGCAATCCTGACCGGTGTGTTCGCGGCACCATCGCTGGGCGGTTTCGGTACCGTTACCGACATCGCTGCTCAAGTCTGGATCCAGTGCAAAGGCGTGGGCTTCACGGTGATCTACACCGCGATCGTCACCTTTATCATCCTCAAGGTCCTGGACGCTGTCATGGGTCTGCGTATCACCGAGGAAGAAGAAGCTGTCGGCATCGATCTGGCGCTTCACAACGAACGCGGCTACAACTTGTAAGCACGCGCATGAAAAACTTGCCCGGCTTGCCGGGCATTTTTTTGTCTGGAATTTGTCAGTGAAGGAAGGGCTGAAAGGTTTTTTCATACACGTTCAGTCCCGTTTACGACGGGCGTTTTTCTGCGGCCAATGGCTTACACGATTGAAGGAATATTAGGGCCTTTGTTTTTTTCCAGAGCGCGCTAGAATGCGCCCCGAACGTGCGGAGAACTGTATGTGGCAACAGACTCTGATCACCTTGCGAGCACGGCCCCGGGGCTTTCATCTGGTAACGGACGAATTACTCGCTGGCTTGCCTGAACTCAAGGCGTGTCGGGTCGGTCTGTTGCATTTGTGGCTACAGCATACCTCGGCGTCGTTGACCATAAACGAGAACGCCGATCCGGCGGTACGTCGCGACTTCGAACGATTTTTCAATCGTCTGATCCCACAAGGAACAGACGGCTATGAGCATAACGACGAAGGCCTGGACGACCTCCCGGCGCACTTCAAGGCCAGCGTACTTGGCTGTCAGCTCAGTTTGCCGATCTCGGCAGGCCGACTGGCGTTGGGGACCTGGCAAGGTGTTTATCTGGGCGAGCACCGTGATCATGGCGGTGCCCGTAAAGTCCTCGCCACCGTGCACGGTGAAGGGGCATAAAACCGCTGGTTACCAGCGGTGGTTGATTTTTTTCCGGCAGCCGTCGACAGACGGCAAAGCTGGGCTATAACTAATCTGCTTTTCGCAAGTCATGAGGTAGAACATGAGCGACGATGATCTGGAAAACGACGACCTCGAAGTAGGCGACGAAGATGAAACCGAAGAAGGCCTTGAAGCGGCGGTAGAAGACGTCGCTGAAGATGACGGCGGTGATACGCCCGTTCCGACTGCCAAAGGCAAGGCCAAGGCTGCGGTATCGGTCGATGAACTGCCGAGCGTTGAAGCCAAGAACAAGGAGCGCGACGCCCTGGCCAAGGCCATGGAAGAGTTTCTTGCGCGGGGCGGCAAAGTGCAGGAAGTGGAGGCCAATGTGGTCGCCGATCCTCCCAAGAAGCCTGATAACAAGTACGGCAGCCGGCCTATCTAAGCGCCTGCTTCTTGCTTGCTGAAAAAGCCCGCCGTCGCTGCGGGCTTTTTCATGGGTGGAATAAAAATCTTGGGCAGGGCGCGATCCAATGTGGGAGCGGGCTTGCTCGCGAAAGCGGTGTGTCAGCCGACATCAAGGGTGGCTGACGGGGCCCCTTCGCGAGCAAGCCCGCTCCCACATTGTATTTGTGTACTTACACAGGATTAGTGTTGGGCATTCCACCGCGCCAACAACCCCGGCAATTCGTTCAGGCTACGAATCTCGGCATCTGGCACCTTCTCGGCTTCCCACACCTTGCCCGCCGGGTTAAACCAGATCGCACGCAACCCCGCCTGCTGGGCGCCGGCAATGTCATCGCCGGGATGGTCGCCAATATGCACCGCTGTTTCGGCGGTTGCGCCTCCACGCTGCAGCGCTTCATGAAACAGTCGCGCATCGGGCTTGGCGATGCCGATGTCTTCGGCGCACAGGGCAAACTTGAAGTAATCCGCCAGCCCCAATCGACGCACATCGGCATTGCCGTTGGTCACCACGCCTAAGGCGTAATGCTTGGCCAGCGTCTCCAGCGTCGGCTCCACTTCAGGGAACACTTCGATCTGATGCCGCGCATGCAGAAACACTTCGAAACCCTGATCGGCCAGGTCGGATGCTTCGATATGTCCATAACCGGCTTCTTCCAGCGCATGGAACAACACCCGCCGACGCAAGGCACTGATGCGGTGCTTGAGGCTCGGTTCGTTGCTCAGCACGCGCTCGCGAATCGACCACAGGTGTTCCACCGGTACCGCGCCCAGGTTCGGTGCATGCTCGGTCAGCCATTCACGCAATACGACTTCGGCGCTGGCGATCACCGGGGCGGTGTCCCACAGGGTGTCGTCGAGGTCGAAGGTGATCAATTGGATGGTCATGAATCATCGCCTTTAATGCGTTTGGCCCGTGGATGGGCGCTGTCGTAGACCGTCGCCAGGTGCTGGAAGTCCAGGTGGGTGTAGATCTGGGTGGTCTTGATGTCCGAGTGGCCGAGCAGTTCCTGCACCGCCCGCAAGTCCTGAGAGGACTCCAGCAAATGGCTGGCGAAGGAGTGTCGCAACATGTGCGGGTGCAGATTCTGCCCCAGTTCGCGCTCGCCGGCAGCCTTGACCCGTACCTGAATCGCCCGTGGACCGAGACGCCGGCCTTGCTGGCTGACAAACACTGCGTCGTCCGCCGGGTTGGTCATTGCCCGCAAAGGCAACCATAGCTCTAGTGCTTCGCGAGCCTTTTTGCCCACTGGCAACAGTCGAGTCTTGCTGCCCTTGCCGAGCACCTGGACCATGCCATCAGCCAGGTCCAACTGATCAAGGTTGAGCCCGGTCAGTTCCGAAAGCCGCAGGCCGGAGGAATAGAACAGTTCCAGAATCGCCTGATCCCGACGCGCGAGAAAATCATCCTCTACCGCGCCCTCAAGCAGTTGCAGTGCGCGATCGGTGTCGAGGGTCTTCGGCAGGCGACGTTCGCCCTTGGGCGGGGCCAGACCATTGGCTGGGTCGTGATCGCACAGACCTTCGCGGTTCAGATAGTGATAGAGCCCACGCACCGCCGACAGCAACCGCGCCAGACTGCGGGACGATTGACCTTGGGCATGCAGGCGAGCGATCAGGCTGCGCAGGCGCTGGATGTCCAGTGCGGCCCAACTGCTGATGTTCTGTTTGATGCACCAGCCCAGCACTTTGTCGAGGTCGCGGCGGTAGGCGTACAGCGTGTGCGGCGACACCTGCCGCTCACTGCGCAGGTGTTCGCAGTAAGCGTCCAGTTGTCGTTCCATGGTCAGCGTACCGAGCGCAAGGAGCTGTTGACCCGTGGCAGCACGCGGCCCATGACTTCGGCGATGTAACTCAAAAACAGCGTGCCCACCGAACTCTTGTAGTGCTGCGGATCGCGGCTGGCGATGGCCAGGACGCCATGGATGCCCTGATGGCTAATGGCGACGACGGCGGTGGAGCCGATCTGCTTGCGCTGTTCTTCACCGAACAGGAAGTCCAGTTCATGCTCACGCAGGCTGCCGCTGACGCTTTTGTCTTCAGAGAGCAAGCCGCCAATGGCCGTTTGCGCTTCGGCATGCGTCACCCACCGGCCCACCGGCATCGGGTTGTCGCCGAGAAGGATCAGACTGACGAAGGGCACCTGGAAGTCTTGCCGCAGGCTGTCTTCAACGCTGATCACCACATCTTCCAGGCTGGTGGCGTCCATCAGCGCGAGGATCAGGCGGCGGGTCTTGTCGAACAGTCGATCGTTGTCCCGGGCTACGTCCATCAAGTGCGAGAGGCGATGACGCAACTCGATATTGCGGTCGCGCAGAATCGTCATCTGGCGTTCGACCAGCGAAATGGTGTCGCCGCGCTGGTGCGGAATGCGCAGCGCCGGGAGTAGTTCTTCGTGCTCGATGAAGAAATCCGGATGAGCCTCCAGGTACGCGGCAATCGCCGCCGCCTCAAGGCTTTCGGAAGGGGATTCGTCGGGCTGTAGGGCGGGAACCTGAGGCTTGTCGGTCATGGATTTGGCTCACTCAAAGACGCACTTGTCCTTCGTATACGCGCACTGCCGGGCCGGTCATCATGACAGGTTGGCCTGGGCCTGCCCATTCAATGGACAGACGCCCGCCGGGCAGGTCGATCAATAGCGGTGAATCCATCCACCCCTGGCTGATCGCGGCCACTGCGGCAGCACAGGCGCCGGTTCCGCATGCCTGGGTTTCCCCGGCCCCGCGTTCCCAGACGCGCAACTGCGCACGGCTCCGGTCGATGACCTGGAGAAAACCGACATTGACCCGTGCCGGGAAGCGCGGGTGATGTTCGATTTTCGGCCCCAGTTCATGCACCGGTGCGTTGTTGATGTCGCTGACCCGCAACACGGCATGGGGGTTGCCCATGGACACCGCGGCCAGTTCGACCGTGGTGCCGTCGACGTCAACTTGATAGCTCAGGGCCTGGTTCGGGGCTTCGAACGGAATCTCGGCCGGCACCAGGCGCGGGGCGCCCATGTTGACGCTGATCTGGCCATCGTTGCGGATGTCCAGTTCGATGATGCCGCTTTTGGTCTCGACGCGAATCAGCCGCTTGGCGGTCAGGCGCTTGTCGAGCACGAAGCGGGCGAAGCAGCGCGCACCGTTGCCGCACTGTTCCACTTCGGAGCCGTCGGCGTTGAAGATCCGATAGCGGAAATCTACGTCCGGATTGCTCGGCGCCTCAACGATCAGCAACTGGTCGAAGCCGATGCCGGTGTGCCGATCGCCCCAAAGCTTTGCGTGCTTGGGCAGGATGTGCGCGTGCTGGCTGACCAGGTCGAGGACCATGAAATCATTGCCCAGGCCGTGCATCTTGGTAAAACGCAGCAGCATGGTTTTACTCCGGCAGCAGGCTTTCGCCAGCAAACAACTCGGCTACCGTCTCACGGCGACGCACTTCAAATGCCTGATCACCGTCCACCAACACTTCAGCGGCACGGCCACGGGTGTTGTAGTTGGAACTCATGACAAACCCATAGGCACCGGCCGAATGCACGGCCAGCAGATCGCCTTCTTCCAGGGCCAGTTGACGATCCTTGGCCAGGAAATCGCCGGTTTCGCAGATCGGGCCGACGATGTCGTAGGCGCGAGCGGCGCTGTTGCGCGGGCGCACGGCGGTAACGTCCATCCAGGCTTGATACAGCGCCGGGCGGATCAGGTCGTTCATGGCCGCGTCGACGATGGCGAAGTCTTTGTGCTCGGTATGCTTGAGGTACTCGACCTGGGTCAGCAGCACGCCGGCGTTGGCGACGATGAAACGGCCCGGCTCGAACACCAGCGCCAGGTCACGACCGTCGAGACGCTCGCGCACGGCTTTGATGTAGTCGGCAGCCAATGGCGGCTCTTCATCGCGATAACGCACGCCCAAACCACCACCGAGATCGATGTGGCGCAGGTAGATGCCGCAATCGCCGAGACGGTCGACCAGGCCCAGCAGGCGGTCAAGGGCGTCGATGAACGGCGGCAGGGTGGTCAGTTGCGAACCGATGTGGCAATCGACGCCGACCACTTCCAGGTTAGGCAGTTGCGCGGCACGGATGTACACGTCTTCGGCGTCGGCGATGGCGATGCCGAACTTGTTCTCTTTAAGACCAGTGGAAATGTACGGGTGGGTGCCAGCGTCGACATCCGGGTTCACGCGCAGCGAGATCGGCGCGCGAACGCCCAGCTCGGCGGCCACTACTTGCAGGCGTTCGAGCTCATCGGTGGACTCGACGTTGAAGCAGTGCACGCCGACTTCCAGCGCACGACGCATGTCGTCACGGGTCTTGCCGACACCGGAGAACACGATCTTGTCAGCAGTGCCGCCAGCGGCCAGTACGCGCTCCAGCTCGCCACGGGAAACGATGTCGAAACCGGCGCCCAAACGTGCCAGGACATTCAGTACGCCCAGGTTGGAGTTGGCCTTGACCGCAAAGCAGACCAGGTGCGGCATGCCGGCCAGCGCATCGGCGTAAGCCAGGTACTGGGCTTCGATGTGGGCACGGGAGTAGACGTAAGTCGGTGTGCCAAAGCGCTCGGCGATGGCGGACAGGGCAACCCCTTCCGCGAACAGCTCACCGTCACGGTAGTTAAAAGCGTCCATAGCGTTCCCTTAGTAGACGTCGTGCTTGTGGGCTTTCGACGGAGTCTGCTGCGACGATTTGGCTTGCTCTGCAGGGTCCTGATTTTCATCAGGCAGGTACAGCGGGCCTTTTTGACCACAGGCCGACACAAGGCAAGCAACCGCGACGAGCGCAGCAAGGGAAGAGATCAGGCGCTTCATGGCGAAATCCTTGAAAATGCGTTAATTGCGCCGGAGTATACCGGCCACCCGGCAGCTTGCCTATGCGACGCGGCTCCCGTCCGGCGGGCCTTCGCCTGATGCCGGTAAGTTATGTGCAGTCCATTGTGGGAGCGGGCTTGCTCGCGAATGCGGTGGTTCAGTCAACAAACATGTTGGATGTGCTGGCCCCTTCGCGAGCAAGCCCGCTCCCACAGGTACAGCGCTACCATATCGATATCGACGCTTGATCGTTATCCTTTGCAATCACCGGGGCTCGCCCGTATCTTGCGGCGCTTGAGCGTGAGTAGACACTTTTTGAGGTTCCCGCAATGAGTTTGACCGAAGCCCGTTTCCACGACCTGGTCGATGCAACCCAGCAGACGCTGGAGGATATTTTCGACGAGAGTGGCCTGGATATCGATCTGGAGAGCTCGGCCGGTGTGCTCACCGTCAAGTTCGAAAGCGGCAGCCAATTGATCTTCAGTCGTCAGGAACCGCTGCGTCAGCTGTGGCTGGCGGCCGTGTCGGGTGGCTTCCATTTTGATTATGACGAAGAGAGCAAACGCTGGATGTGCGACAAGAGCGACGAGCAACTGGGCGAAATGCTCGAGCGCATCGTCAAGCAGCAAGCCGACGTCGAACTCGATTTCGAAGGTCTGTGAGATCGTGACCCAGCCCGCTCCCGTTCGTCCGCCCAAACCGCTTTACAGCAATGTCAGCCCGGCGGTGCCGTCGCCGTGCAGCGGTGTGTGTCGGCTGGATGAGCAGAAGGTTTGTCTGGGGTGTTTTCGCCATGTCGAAGACATTCGCGAATGGCGTTCGGCCGACGATGAGCGGCGGCGAGTGATTTGTGCGCAGGCTGCACAACGCAAAGCTTTGGCTTAAGGGCTTTTGTGGCGAGGGAGCTTGCTCCCGTTCGGCTGCGCAGCAGTCGTGAACTTTTCGGGGCCGCTGCGCGCCCCAGCGGGAGCAAGCTCCCTCGCCACAAAGTTACTCGCCAACCCTAAAGAGTGCGTTCAGCGGCCTCACTTGTATATTTATTGAGCTGTGATAGTGTCCAGAGACGCCTCAACCCATCGAGGCTCGTGAAAACCCCGCCTTTTTCTGGCGGGGTTTTGCTTTTTTCGTGCAGAAGAAAGGAGTCTGCCCTGATCATGACCGCACCTTCCATCACCCTTACCCGTCTGGACGTGCAACGTCTGGAGCGCCTGATCGACAGCCTGGATGACACGCTGCCGGGCGTTATCGCGCTGCAAACCGAACTGGATCGCGCCGATACCCTGGTCGGTCACGATGAAGTGCCCGCCGATGTCGTGACCATGAATTCCCGTGTGCATTGCCGTGAAGAGAGCAGCGGCAAGGACTATCACCTGACCCTGGTTTACCCCAAGGATGCCAACGCCGACGAAGGCCGGATTTCCATTCTGGCGCCGGTGGGCAGTGCTTTGCTGGGTCTGAAAGTCGGTCAGCACATCGACTGGCCGGCACCGGGCGGCAAGACCCTCAAACTGACTTTGCTGGAAGTCGAATCGCAACCTGCCAATGGCGGCGCCTTCCCGGAATGACATCCCTTCAGACCTGCTCGAGCGCCTCGTTCAAGGCGCGCTCCAGGTCGGCCTTGTAGCGCAGATACAGATGGCTTGAACCCTGACCATCACCGAGCAGGCCCGACAGGTCCAGGTCGGTGATGTAGCAGCGATAGCGTTCGGTCTCGCGGCGCTGTTCGACGATTTCCCGGGCGACTACGCTGAACAGTTCGTCGCCATGTTCCAGCTCTGAAAATTCCCGCTGATTGCAATACAGAGTGACCTGCACCTGCCCTGGTGCGGCTTTGCCGACGATGGCCTGCACGTCATAGAACGGTTTGTTGACCGGGGTTTGCGGTGCCGGCCGGGCTTCTACCCGACGCGCCCGCGCGGAGCCTGAAGGCAACAACTGGTAATACAAAGTCTCCAGGCTCAGCGGCTGAGAGGTGTCCATCGGCAGCAAGGCATCGCGCCGGTACTGAATCGATTGCAGGAATCGTTGCAGTGGCACCAACAGGCTTTGTTCGTCGTGATAGGGCAAGCGTTGCTGCCACAGGGCATTGAATTCATCCAGTACATACACATCGGCTTGGTGTTCGTTAATCCGGTAGAACACCTGAACGCAGTCGGGTTGCCCCATGGGCAGGATCAGCGCCAGGTCATGGTCTTCCAGTGCCATCGGGTCCAGATGAAACGGGCTGTAGCTCGCCAGTTCTTCGCCGAGGTAATCGAACAGCGCCGGCAGGGTGGCGAGGGCAATGTGATTGACCTGGCCCGGCACCAGCTCCAGCACGTGGTAGTGCTGCTGGACCTGAATCAGGTAACGATGATTGAGTTTGCTCAGCAGCAGGTTCTGCGCGGTGTCGAGGATTTCTTCGACCCGCCGGGCAATGAATTGTGCGCGGTTGTGACAGAAGCAACGCACCCGCAGCTTGGGCTGTTGTGGCCCGTCCGGCAGATTGTTGAGGTAATCGCGCAGGCAGTCGAGCAGGGCGTGGGGGCCGTCAAAACGGCTGACCAGCACCTCGTTCCAGCTATTGAGCATGACCTGATCCAGGGTCAGCACCAGGTTTTCCCGCACGCCGGCGTAGCTCAGCGAGTCGGTGCGCTCGGTGGTCATCAGGATGTTCAGGTCGCGATGGTGCTTGAGCGGGTCGATGCCGACGTTCACCAGAATCAGTACTTCGCTCGGCACACTGGCGCGCAGCAAAGGCTCTTCGGCGACAGTGGTCAGGGGCAGGGCGATGCTTTGTTGCAGGCTGCCAAGCAGGTTGAACAGTTCGAACTCGCTCAAGTCGCTGGTGCCGGGGTGCAGGGCCAGGCGGGTGCTGCTGTCGATCACGCCGTTGCGGTGGCACCAGGTGAGCAGTTCCAGCAGCTGGCGGCTGCGCTTGATTGGCGCGAAATGCTCCCATTCGTGGGCGGCCAGGCTGCCGTTGTACAAACCCCATTGGGTTTGCCCCGGTTCTTTCTTGTTTGGCGCCTGCACCAGCGTCAAGGTGTCTTCGGCCAGATCAGGGGCGATGCCCGGGTTGATGAATTCGACCTTGTCGGCCTTGCGCTCGAAGGCTGCGTACAACCGCCGGCCCAGCACATTGAGGTCGCGCTTGTTGATCAGGCTGACGGTCTGCTCGTTGCGGGCAAACTGCGTCAGGAAGCGATAGCTGTAATTCAGTTCGCCAACCAGGGTTCGGCGTTCGGCGCTGACCTGGCGGACTTTCCACTGGCTGCGGCTGTCGAGCAATGCGAGCTGACGCTGATCCCACTGCCATTCGTTGGCCAGGCGTTCGAGCAATGAACGCTGCCAGCTCTGGGTGCGACCGCTGCTGCCGGTGAGCTTGCGGTTGACCTTCAGGTACAGCGCGCGGCGTACCAGCTCCAGGCGTTCCGGTTCGCCCCGGGCTGTGAGGTACTCCTCGATGCGCCGGTAAACCACGACGTATGGATCCAGTTCGTCGAGGTCCAGTCGATTGGCAAACACCGCCTGCTTGAAACGCAGGCTCAGGCACTGGACCTTGGGGTGTTCGCTGGCGTAGACCTCGGTTAGCAGCAGTTTGAGCACTGATTTGTACGGTGACTCGATGCCCTTGAACAATTGCCAGAGCCCGGCACCGATGAATTCCCCGGGGGGGATGTACGACAGATGCCCCAGGTCCAGGGTTTCGTCGGCACGGATGAATCGCTTGGAAAGCAGCGTGTGGGTGTAACGGTCGTACGCGGCCTCTTCATAAACCGGCACCAGCCACCAGATGGGTGTGCGGCCAGCCAGCCAGATCGCGGTGCGGTAGAACTCGTCCAGCAGCAGGTAGTGCTGGGTGGTGCCGCAGTCTTCCGAACTCAGTTGGGTATCGCGCTCGCCGAGCACGAAGCGAGCAGGGTCAATCAGGAAGAAATGTGCCTCGGCACCCTGGCTGGCGGCCCATATTTCAAGCAACTGGCATTTCTTGCGCAGCTCGCTGAGTTCGCTTTCGCTCAAGTCCGGCCCGTGACAGACCCAGACGTCCATGTCGCTCTGATCGGCCTGGGCCAAGGTACCGAGGCTGCCCATCAGGAACAGGCCGTGAATCGGTCGCGGCGGGTTGCTGCCGTGGCGTGGCTTGTAGGAAAACGAGCGGGTCAGGCGCTGGGCTTCGGCGAGTGTATTGGCGTCAGGTTCGAAATTCGACAGCCCGGCCGGGGTGCTACCCGAAACGTAACCCGGCAACAACGGATGATTGACGTGGAAAAACAGCGGCAGCAGGGTCAGAACCGTTTGCTGGCGGGTCGATAACCCTTCCATGGCACGGGCCATGCGGCCCTCGTTGAGCTTCAGAAAACGGGCGCGCAGCTGGCTGAGAACCTTACGGTCGATTCCCTCGTCCAGATCGGGGCGGATTTCATGGGTGCGGGTCATATCAGCTCAATCCGGCTCGCGGGGCTCGGACGTGGTGGGCTCGGGATGAGGGGCAGTTTAGCGCCTCGGCCCCGGGACTTTTAAGCTGATTTTGTATTTCTGGCGTCAGGTTTCTATCACGCGGCGACAGCGGGCACCAAAGTGTGCCCGCGGAAATCCCGTGACAGAGGTTTCCGTGGGCGATGCGGTGAGGCTCAGGCTGTTTCGCGCACGGACAGAATGGTTAGAACGGTTTGCACATTTTGTGCAGCGTCACGCCCCAGGCTGGTCAGATAACCGCCATCGGGCTGGGTGATCAATTCTTTGTCGAACAGTCTTTGGGCAGCGGCAATGGCTTTCGGGGCAGCGGTCTGATGAATTTTCAAACCTTCCTGGGAACTGTCCAGGTTGAAGAGGGCGAGGATTTCCAGTTCGGCAACCAACTCAGGGGTAAGCGACATAAGGACTCCAGACTTTCTAGGAATTGGACGATAGCGCTCCTAAGGTGATCCCACTTGCGCAGCATGTCCAGTGCTCGTAACAGGGTTTTTTCGCCTTGGGGTGGTTTCCAGTTTAGTCAGCGTCTGGGGCACGGCGGTACTGATTGGTGACAATCTAAGTGGGGGCGGGCTTTTGTGGCGAGGGGGTTTGCCTGTGGCGAGGGAGCTTGCTCCCGTTCGGCTGCGTAGCAGCCGCAAAGCTTTTGGGGCCGCTTCGCGACCCAGCGGGAGCAAGCTCCCTCGCCACAGGCAAGCCCCCTGGCCATAAGAGCCCCGTGACAGGGCTGGGCTTATTTCTTTTCCGGCGGCAACTCTGGCAGCGCACGCAGCGCAGTTTCGTACCATTCGGTATTGAACGCACGGTCTTCTTCGAGGATCGCGTCGATTTCCACCGCCAACACGTGGGCCATCAGGTTGAGGATTTCCTCACGCTCGTAACCCACCAGGGTCAGCTTGTTGAAGGTCGCCTTGGCCGCTGGCGGGTTATCGCTTTCGATCTGGTTTTCGATGGCTTCGATCAGGGTGTTTTCGGCGAACTCTTCTTCGTCGATCTCGATATCAGTTGGCTCGCTCATGGCAGGCTCCTCAAGTTAAGGCGGCCAGTTTACCTGCATTCAGCGCTGTGATGCTGCTGGCAAGAAGTGCCCGGGCGTTCTATAACGGGCGCTGCCAACCCCCTGCACGGCCTGGAGGCTATGTAATGCTCAAGCTTTATGGATTTTGCGTCAGCAACTACTACAACATGGTCAAGCTGGCGTTGCTGGAGAAGGGACTGCCGTTTGAAGAAGTGCCGTTTTACCCAGGCACTACCCCCGAGACGCTAGCCATCAGCCCGCGTGGAAAGGTTCCAGTGCTGGGCGTCGAACAAGGTTTCATCAATGAAACCAGCGTGATTCTCGAGTACCTCGAGCAGAGCCAGAAAGGCACGCCGCTGCTGTCCAGCGAGCCCTTCGAGCGAGCGCAGGCGCTGGCGTTGGCCAAGGAAATCGAGTTGTACATCGAACTGCCGGCGCGCGCCTGCTACCCCGAAGCGTTTTTCGGCATGTCTGTGCCGGAGGCGATCAAGGACAAGACCAAGACCGAGCTGCTGCTGGGGTTCGCCTCGCTGGGCAGGCATGGCAAGTTCGCCCCTTACGTGGCGGGCGACAGTCTCAGCATTGCGGATTTGTATTTTCTGTACAGCGTGCCGATGGCCTGTGCCGTGGCGCAGAAGCTGTTCGATATCGATCTGTTGGCCGGGATGCCGGCGGCCAAGGCGCTGCTGGAGCGTCTGGGGCAGAACCCGCATGTGCAGCGGATCGCAAAGGACAAGGACGCGGCGATGCCAGCGTTCCTGGAGATGATCGCGTCCAAAAAGTAGGTTTTGTAGTGCTCTGAAGTCAGTCATCGCGGGCAAGTCGAATCGTCGCACCGCCGCTCCCACAGGTTCTCTGTCTGCCATAGATTTTGGCCAGTCGGAGATCCTTGTGGGAGCGGGTTTGCCCGCGAAGCTTTTAACGGCTGGCGAGCAATGCCTGGCCGCGAGCAACAGCCTTCTTGACCTGCGCCGGCGCAGTCCCGCCGATATGGTCACGGGCATTCACCGAGCCTTCCAGGGTCAGCACGGCAAATACGTCCTGTTCGATCTGGTCGCTGAACTTGCGCAGTTCTTCCAGGCTCATTTCCGCCAGATCCTTGCCGGTGTCCACGCCATACTTCACCGCATGGCCGACGATCTCGTGGCAATCACGGAACGGCAGGCCACGGCGCACCAGGTAGTCAGCCAGATCAGTGGCGGTGGAGAAACCGCGCAGAGCCGCTTCGCGCATCATCGCGTGTTTCGGCTTGATCGCCGGGATCATGTCGGCAAAGGCTCGCAGCGAATCGCGCAGGGTGTCGGCGGCGTCGAACAGCGGCTCCTTGTCTTCCTGGTTGTCCTTGTTGTAGGCCAATGGTTGGCCTTTCATCAGGGTCAGCAAGCCCATCAATGCGCCGAATACCCGGCCAGTCTTGCCGCGAACCAGTTCCGGCACGTCCGGGTTTTTCTTTTGCGGCATGATCGAGCTGCCGGTGCAGAAACGGTCCGGCAGATCGATGAACTGGAATTGCGCGCTGGTCCACAGCACCAATTCTTCGGAGAACCGCGACAAGTGCATCATCGCGATGCTCGCGGCCGAGCAGAATTCGATAGCGAAGTCGCGATCGGACACGTTGTCCAGGGAGTTACCGCCGACCGCGTCGAAGCCCAGCAGTTGAGCGGTGTACTCGCGGTCGATCGGGTACGTGGTGCCCGCCAGCGCGGCGCTGCCCAGCGGCATGCGGTTGGTGCGCTTGCGGCAGTCGACCAGACGCTCGTAGTCGCGGCTGAGCATTTCGAACCAGGCCAGCATGTGATGCCCGAAGGTCACCGGCTGGGCGGTTTGCAGGTGAGTGAAGCCCGGCATGATGCTGGCGGCTTCGCGCTCGGCCTGCTCCAGCAAGCCTTGTTGCAGGCGGGTGATTTCGCCCAGGATCAGGTCGATCTCGTCACGCAGCCACAGGCGGATGTCGGTGGCGACCTGGTCGTTACGGCTGCGGCCGGTGTGCAGCTTTTTACCGGTCACGCCGATGCGGTCGGTCAGACGCGCCTCGATGTTCATGTGCACGTCTTCAAGGTCGATGCGCCAGTCGAACTGGCCGGCCTCGATTTCACCCTGGATGGTGTTCAGGCCATCGATGATGCTGTCGCGCTCGGCATCGGTCAGCACGCCGACCTTGGCCAGCATGCTGGCGTGGGCGATCGAGCCCATGATGTCGTGGCGATACAGGCGCTGGTCGAAGGTGACGGAGGCGGTGAAGCGGGCGACGAAGGCGTCGACGGGTTCACTGAAGCGGCCGCCCCAGGACTGATTGGTCTTGTCAGTGCTCATGAATTCGCTCGTATCGGCTTGAAGAAAGATGGCGTGAAACGCTGACGCGGATAATAACAGGGTTGCCAATCCTGTCGCTGACACTGGTCGACAGGTTTTTTTCTCATCGTGCGACCCCTGCTCGAAGCAAGCGATGCGGAAATTGCACAACGATATTTCTCAATTGAGCAATATCGTCCCGGCAACCGTCTACAGTTGGACAGAGGATCAGCGCACTTCTCGATGCTGCAGCTGACTATAGAGAGAAGAGGGGTGTTCATATTGTGTATCAGCAAACCCTACGGCGATGCCTCGCCAGTGCGGGCCTGGGCCGCCAGTCACGCGGCAGATAAAAATTTAGCCGCCGGTCTCGCGGCACTTTTTGGCCCTCGCGCTAGTCTTAGCGTGGATCGCGGTGACGGACGTCACTTCACCTGTCTACGCTATCCTTGTGCGAGACTCACGCAGGAATCCAGCGCAATATGAATGTCCTGATCGTTGATGACGAACCCCTGGCCCGCGAGCGCCTGAGCCGAATGGTGGGCGAACTCGAGGGATACAATGTCCTGGAGCCCAGCGCCACGAACGGCGAAGAGGCGTTGGCACTGATCGACAGTCACAAACCGGATATCGTGCTGCTCGATATTCGCATGCCGGGCCTCGATGGCCTGCAAGTGGCTGCACGATTGTGCGAACGCGAAACCCCGCCCGCCGTGGTGTTTTGCACCGGGCCCGATGAATTTGCCGTGGAAGCCCTACAGGCCAGCGCCGTGGGCTATCTGGTGAAGCCTGTGCGCACAGAACAGTTACACGAAGCATTAAAGAAAGCCGAGCGACCCAATCGCGTCCAGCTCGCGGCCTTGACTCGCCCGGCGGCCGAAACCGGTAGCGGTCCGCGCAGCCACATCAGCGCCCGCACCCGAAAAGGCATCGAGCTGATTCCGTTGGGTCAGGTGGTCTACTTCATTGCCGACCACAAGTACGTCACCTTGCGTCATGAAGGCGGTGAAGTGCTGCTCGACGAACCACTCAAGGCTCTCGAAGACGAATTTGGCGACCGTTTCGTGCGGATCCACCGCAACGCACTGGTTGCTCGCGAACGCATCGAGCGGCTGCAACGCACGCCTTTGGGGCATTTCCAGCTGTTTCTCAAAGGCCTGAACGGCGATGCCCTGATCGTCAGTCGACGCCATGTGGCCGGCGTGCGCAAAATGATGCAACAGCTTTAGGGGGCGGATTTCTACCCTATTACCGGACATTGAGGGCCAGGGAGGCCATGCAGTTTCTGATACAAGTCAAAGCGGATTTGGCTGAGCTGTTATTATCTGCCGTATCTATTCAGTACGGATTGATCCATGTCCTCTCGCGAAATCCGCATCGCCACCCGCAAAAGTGCTCTCGCCCTGTGGCAGGCCGAATACGTCAAGGCTCGTCTGGAACAGGCCCATCCGGGCCTGCTCGTGACGCTGGTGCCTATGGTCAGTCGCGGCGACAAGCTGCTTGATTCGCCGCTGTCGAAAATCGGCGGCAAGGGCCTGTTCGTCAAGGAGCTGGAAACTGCGCTGTTGGAAAACGAAGCCGACATCGCCGTGCACTCCATGAAAGACGTGCCGATGGACTTCCCCGAAGGCCTCGGTCTGTTTTGCATCTGCGAGCGCGAAGACCCGCGCGATGCTTTTGTCTCCAATACCTACACCAGCCTGGATGAGTTGCCGTCAGGCAGCATCGTCGGCACCTCCAGCTTGCGTCGCCAGGCGCAGTTGCTGACCCGCCGCCCGGACCTGGAAATCCGCTTCCTGCGCGGCAACGTCAACACTCGCCTGGCCAAGCTCGATGCCGGCGAATACGACGCCATCATCCTCGCCGCGGCGGGTTTGATTCGCCTGGGCTTCGAAGACCGCATCACCTCGGCCATCAGTGTCGAAGACAGCCTGCCGGCCGGTGGCCAAGGCGCGGTCGGTATCGAATGCCGTAGCGCCGACACTGAAATCCATGCGCTGCTGGCGCCGCTGCATCATCAGGACACGGCCACTCGCGTTACCGCCGAACGTGCGCTCAACAAACATTTGAATGGCGGCTGCCAGGTGCCAATCGCTTGCTACGCCGTGCTTGAAGGCGAGCAAATCTGGTTGCGCGGGTTGGTGGGCGATCCGGGCGGCGGCCTGTTGCTCAGCGCCGAGGCCCGGGCGCCGCGGGCTGATGCCGAGGCATTGGGTGTGCAAGTGGCTGAAGACCTGCTGAGCCAGGGCGCCGCCGACATTCTGAAAGCAGTCTATGGCGAGGCAGGGCACGAGTGACTGGCTGGCGCCTGTTGCTGACGCGCCCTGCGGATGAATCGGCGGCGCTTGCCCGTGTGCTGGCCGACGCGGGGATTTTCAGCAGCAGCTTGCCGCTTTTGGATATCGAGCCGATTCCTGCCTCTGACACAATGCGCGAAGTGATTCAGAACCTGGAAAACTATTGCGCGGTGATCGTGGTCAGCAAACCGGCCGCCAGAATCGCTGTCAGTCTGCTCAACCAGTACTGGTCGCAACCACCGTGCCTGAAGTGGTTCAGCGTGGGCGCGGCGACGGCGCAGATTCTCGAGGATAGCGGGCTGGATGTGAGCTTCCCGGTCGACGGCGATGACAGCGAAGCCTTGCTTGCGCTTGCGCCGTTGCGCGAGGCTGTCGCCGGTCCCGATCCGCGAGTGCTGATCCTGCGCGGGGAGGGTGGGCGCGAGCTGCTGGCTGAGCGTTTACGCGAGCTTGGTGCTAGTGTCGAGTATCTGGAGTTGTACCGACGCGGTTTGCCGCAGTACCCGTCGGCAACGCTGCCTGACCGGATCAAGGCGGAACGCTTGAACGGGCTGGTGGTCAGCAGTGGACAGGGTTTTGAGCACCTGCACCGATTGGCTGGCGATGCCTGGCCGAGCATGGTGCGGCTGCCGTTGTTTGTTCCAAGCCCCAGGGTCGCCGAGCTGGCACGCGCCGCCGGGGCCCAAACAGTTGTGGATTGTCGTGGCGCCAGTGCCGCGGCCTTGCTGGCGGCGTTACGGGAACACCCCGTGCCCGTTTTCTAATGCAAAGGATGGATACGTGAGCGAAACAGCCTTGCCTAAAGATGACGTCCGGCCCGTGCTTGATGCACCGGCTGATGCACCGGTTGAAACTGCGCCACCTGCTGTTGAGCAGCGCCGAGGTAATGGGTTGGCAACCGTCGCGCTGCTGTTGGGCGCGGCAGGTGTTGCCGTGGGCGGCTGGGGAGTCTGGCAGGTGCGTCACCTGCAAGCCAATAACCAGCAACAGTTGAGTCAGGTTCAGGCGCTGAACGATCAGGCCCAGAGCTTGAAGCTCAACGAACAACGCCTGACGGCTCGCCTCGAGCAAATGCCTGCTGCCGAGGAACTCGACGCGCGCAGTCGTCTGGTCACTCAACTCCAAGGCGATCAGCAACGCCTGAATCAACGTCTGGAAACCGTCCTCGGCGCGAGCCGCAAGGACTGGCGTCTGGCCGAAGCCGAGCACTTGCTGCGCCTGGCCAGCCTGCGTCTGTCGGCATTGCAGGACATCAGCAGCGCCCAGGCTCTGGTGCAAGGCGCCGACGAAATTCTTCGTGAACAGAACGACCCCGGGGCTTTCGCTGCTCGCGAGCAAGTGGCCAAAACCCTGGTGGCCCTGCGCAGTACCGAACAGCCGGATCGCACCGGGTTGTTCCTGCGACTGGGTGCCTTGCGCGATCAGGTGATCAACCTCACCGAGCTGGCGCCTGAGTACAAGGATCGTGGCGAATCCCTGCTGGGCCTGACCGCTGATGGCGACGGCGCCAGTCGCTGGGCGCAATGGTGGGATCAGATCTCTCGTTATATCCGCATCGATTTCAACGCCGACAAGAATGTCCGGCCGTTGCTGGCAGGGCAGAGCTTGAGCCAGGTGCGTCTGGCCCTGAGCCTGGCGCTGGAGCAGGCGCAATGGGCCGCGCTCAATGGCCAGGCCGCGGTTTACACACAAGCGCTGGCCGAAGCGCGGGACGTGCTCAAGAGCAACTTCAACCCGGACAACCCTCAGAGCAAAGTCATGCTGGAGCAGGTGGCCGAGTTGAGCAAGCAGCCAGTCACGGTGATCACGCCAGATCTGACGGGCACGTTGAGTACGGTCCAGGCCTATCTTGAGCGGCGCAACGTCAACGCCGAGGAGTCGGTGAAACCTCTGGCCAAACCTGCCGCGAGCACGACGCAGGAGGCCATGCCATGAAGCGCCTCTATGTGATCGTGTTCGTGGTCATCGCGGCGGCTGCCGCGCTGGGGCTGGCGATTGCCGAGCATTCTGGCTATGTGCTGATCGCCTACAAAACTTTCCGTTACGAATCGAGCCTGTGGGCAACCCTCGCCCTGGTGGCCGTGCTTTGGCTGGTGTTCTGGGGCATCAAGGCACTGATCGAGCTGGTGACGACTTCCGGTGGAGTGGTCAATCCATGGTCCCGGCGCAATCGCAGTCGGCGGGTGCAAGTGGCGATAGAACACGGTCAGCTGGATTTGGCCGAGGGCCGCTGGGCCAGTGCGCAGCGTCATTTGTATCGCGCAGCGGAAGCCGAGCGCCAGCCGCTGCTCTACTACCTCGGTGCTGCCCGCGCCGCGAACGAACAAGGTCACTACGAGGAAAGCGACAACCTGCTGGAGCGCGCCCTCGAGCGGCAGCCCCAGGCCGAGCTGGCGATTGCCTTGAACCATGCCCAGTTGCAGACTGACCGCGGCGACACTGAAGGCGCGCTGGTAACCCTGCAAGCCATGCACGAGCGTCACCCTCATAATGTCCAGACCCTGCGCCAGTTGCAGCGCCTGCTTCAGCAGCGGGGCGACTGGTCGGCAGTGATTCGCTTGTTGCCGGAGTTACGCAAGGACAAGGTATTGCCACCGGCCGAACTGGCTGAGCTGGAGCGCCGTGCCTGGGGTGAAAATCTTTCGTTGGCGGCGCAGCGGGAAGAGGACGGAACGGTCGGTTTGCAATCACTCAATCGCGCCTGGCAGCAACTCACCGCCGCTCAGCGCCAGGAACCGCAACTGGTGCTGGCCTATGCCGAGCAATTGCGGCAACTAGGGGCACAGGTCGAGGCCGAGGAGGTCCTGCGTGCAGCCCTCAAGCGCAAATACGACAGCCATCTGGCACGCCTTTACGGACTGGTTCGCGGCAGCGATCCGGCCAGGCAACTGCACACCGCCGAGGGTTGGCTCAAGGATCATCCCGCCGACCCGAGCTTGCTGCTGACGTTGGGCCGTTTGTGCCTGCAAAGCAGTCTGTGGGGCAAGGCCCGGGATTATCTGGAGAGCAGCCTGCGCGTGCAGCGCAACCCTGAAGCCTGCGCCGAGCTGGCGCGGTTGCTGGCGCAACTGGGTGACACCGAACGCAGTAATCAGCTGTTCCAGGAGGGCTTGGGTCTATTGGATGAGCGTTTGCTGGCGGCACCGCTGCCAGTGCCGGCTCACGCCTGATTCCCGCCCCTGTAGCAGCTGGCGCAGCCTGCGTTCGGCTGCGCAGCAGTCGCAAAATCAGACGCCGCAGTTTGATCAGGCGGGCACGTTAAACTTATGACGACTGCTTCGCAGCCGAACGCAGCCTTCGGCAGCGGCTACAGGGCGGGAATCGCTTCGAACCCGCCACTGTTTCAGCGTTGTAATCCTTCGCCGGCAAAGTCCTACAGAGGACTACATCAAATCCTCTCGACGCTGTCGGGAATTCCCTACACTTCTGGTGAAGTGTCCGTGGGGGCCTGCCTTGAAAGGCTGCTGCGCTTTCCTCTACCGTAACCGCCTGTCTCTACTGTTACGGAAAAGCCATGTCTTTGGCCTGCTCACGCTCCTTGTTTTTCATGGTTTTCATTGCAGGTGCCCTGGCCTTGGGCGTTTCCTATCACCTGGAATATGTGGTCGGCCTCAAGCCTTGCGGGTTGTGCCTGTTGCAGCGAGTTTGCCTGGCGCTGCTGACGGGTGTCTGCCTGACGGCTTCGGTGCAGGGACCTGGACGCTTTGGATCCTTCCTGTATTGGTTGCTGGGTCTGTTCTGCAGTCTGGCGGGCACCATCACGGCGTGGCGGCAGGTGGTGTTGCAGAGCGATCCGGTGCATCAGTTATCGACATGTTCGCCTGATCTGGCCGATCTGTTCGCCAGTACGCCCTGGCTTTGTGTCGTGCAGCGAATGTTCAAAGGAACCGCCGATTGCGCGGAAATTTCCTGGACGCTGTTCGACCTGAGCATCCCGGAATGGAGTTTGCTGTTCTTCGTTGCGATGATGATTCTGGGCGGGTATCAGTTGCTGCGCCTTGTCTGGATCGCGTGTCAGCGACCGCTCAGCGGCGAGTCGTCGCACCGGGCATTGGCGGGTGATTAAACACTTGTATGAACTTTATCTCCTGCGTACCTTGAAGCCATAGGCGCGCGGGCATAATCTGGCCCGCACGTGTCATTGGATTTATGTTGCTCGAATGACGCTCTGCCTGGTCGATTCTTGATCTTCAAGTGTGCGACAGGTGTAGAGCAGCATGACCCACAAGGGAAGAGAGAATCACCATGCTCGAAAGTTGTCAGAATGCTCAGGAACGTTGGGGTGGAGTGCATCTGCTGATCGATCGCTGGTTGCAGGAGCGTCACGAACTGGTTCGGGCCTATGACGCTCTCGGCGCCAAGCCCGAAGCTTTGGGCGAGAACCGAAAACCGTTGCAGGAATTCTGCGGTGTGCTGGTCGACTACGTGTCTGCCGGGCATTTCGAGATCTACGAACAGCTGACGGGCGAAGCCAAGGCGTTCGGTGATTCTCGTGGTCTGGAGTTGGCCGAGACAATTTACCCGCGCATCGACGTCATCACCGAGAAGCTGCTGGCGTTCAACGACCTGTGTGATGCCGGCAAGTGTGTCGCGGAGAAATTCAAGGAGCTGGGTGGCTTGTTGCACGAACGCTTCGAACTGGAAGATTGCCTGATCGAAGTGCTGCACACTGCTCACAAGGAAGAGGATTCGGTTCAAGCCTGAACCTTATCCAGCAACACCCTCAAAACGGTGCGCAAATGCGCGCCGTTTTTCGTTTCCGGTTTTCAGCTTTTAGCACCGCGCAATTCGACCTCGAATACCAGCGGCGTGAATGGCGCAATCAGGTCGCCGGCACCGTCGGCACCATAGGCTTGGGCCGATGGGATCACCAGGCGCCATTTCGCGCCGACCGGCATGTTTTGCAGCGCACTGCGCCAACCCGTGATCACACTATCCAGACTGAACCACTGCGCCTCGCTGTTTTGGTCGAACACTGAGCCGTCAGGCAGGCGTCCGATATACAGCACCTGGACCTTGCCATTCGGACCGGCCTTGGCACCGGTGCCCGGCGCCAACTCTGTCAGCAGTATTCCATCGGCCAGTTCGCGAACGCCGGGTTTGGCTTTTTCTTCAACGAGAAACCGTCGCTCGTTTTCCAATGCCAATTCGCTTTGCGGCACAGGCGACTGCATGGCAATCCGGGCTTCATGCTCAGCCAGAATCTGTTCGATCCGCTCATCTTTCAGTGCCAGCGGCTTGCCTTGATAGGCCTGTTGCAAACCTTCGAGCAGGGCCTGAAGTTGCAGGTCCGGAACTTCCTGGCGCAAGCGTTCGCCAAGGCTTGCGCCCAAGCTGTAAGCGAGATCGTGAGTGTCATTTGCGGCGGTTTTTTCGGCGGCTTGTGCCACAGAAAAAACCACGCACAACGATAAAAAAAGGTAGCGCGACATGGGCACTCTCCGACCTGAGATGCGCAGGATTATGCCAGTGTGAATGCGTTCAAAGGTGAACTGGTTTTGCGCAAGCACAGAACATTTTTACTTCGTTGCAACGTAGTGCTTTCGATACTGTCAACATGCCCTAGCGGCGGTTGCAGCAGAGGTCTAGTATGAGCCGCATTCACGTCAGCCAGGAGGTAAAACCATGTCGGCCACCAAGAAGCCAGTAAATACTCCGTTGCACTTACTCCAACAACTCTCGGGCAGCCTGCTCGAGCATTTGGAAAACGCTTGTTCCCAAGCCTTGGCTGATGCTGAAAAACTGCTCGCCAAACTGGAGAAGCAACGCGGAAAAGCGCAAGAGAAATTGCACAAGTCCCGTACCAAATTGCAGGACGCTGCGGCGGCCGGCAAGGCCAAGGCACAAGCCAAAGCCAAGGGTGCGGTGAAGGAGCTTGAGGACTTGCTCGATGCCCTCAAGGATCGTCAATCCGAAACGCGCAGCTACATTCTGCAACTCAAGCGCGATGCTCAAGAAAGCCTGAAACTGGCCCAGGGCGTCGGTCGTGTACAAGAGGCTGTCGGCAAGGCGTTGTCCCTGCGTTCGGCCAAGCCTGCTGCGGCTCCTGCCAAGAAAGCCGCTGCCAAACCGGCTGCTGCAAAAGCACCGGCCAAGTCTGCTGCCAAACCGGCTGCCAAAGCACCGGTGAAAGCCGCAGCAAAACCTGCCGCTAAACCTGCGGCGAAAACAACTGTCGCTGCAAGGGCTGCAAAACCGGCTGCCAAACCTGCCGCTGCGAAACCTGCTGCCAAGCCAGCCGCTGCCAAAACAGCTGCCGCTAAACCGGCTGCAAGAACCGCTGCTGCTAAACCCGCGGTGGCGAAAACTGCAGCGGCGAAAGCAGCTGCCAAACCGGCCGCAAAACCAGCTGCAAAAACTGCCGCTGCGAAACCTGCTGCCAAGCCAGCCGCGAAATCAGTCGCGACTAAAACAGCTGCCAAGCCAGCTGCAAAAGCTGCAGCCAAACCTGCAGCCAAACCGGCTGCCAAAACTGCTGCTGCAAAACCTGCTGCAGCCAAGCCAACCACTGCTGCAAAACCTGCCGCAGCGAAACCAGCAGCCAAACCTGCCGCTACCAAACCGGCTGCTAAACCCGCGGTGAAAAAACCGGTTGCCGCCAAGCCGGCCACCGCGCCAGTTGCCAAGCCAACCAACCCGGCTCCGGCAGCAACGTCTGCTTTAGCAGCAGCCACCTCGACAGCCACGCCAGCGCCAACGCCGGCCGCCGCATCGATCGCAGCAACCACCCCAACCAGCGCTTCCTAAGTGCTGCTTACCGCGACGCGCAGCTGATGCAGCGCGTCGCGGTCCAGGTTGGCGGCACCCGCCGCCACACCTTCGAGCCAGGCCGTTCGTTCGGTCTCCTCATACTGCGGCCAACTCTGTGCCAATCGTTCCAGCCGTGACAGCAGATGTCGTTCGGCTTCCATCTCCAGTGACTTTACCTGTTCGCGCAAATCATTCAGCCCGGCATCCTCGCTAGCGGCGGCTTTCCATTGCAGGCGCAAGGCGCGCAACGGTTGCACGACATCCGCGTCCCAAGGCCCGGCTACATCGCGAAGCAGCTGCAAGCGTTGTTTGTTGCAGGTAACTCCACGCTCTTCCAGCCACAACCCGCACAGCAGCAGGCACACATTCACGCCTGCCGACTGCAATTGCAGGCACGCACGCTCTACCCCGCGACGGGAGTAAGTGATAACGGAAAAGCTCCACAGGTCAGAGGACATAGTGCTACTCGCGCCAGTTGCGAGCGAAGCTGGTAGACTCCGCCGCCATTATGATTCGACTTCAGAACCTCACTTTACAGCGTGGCCCGCAACGTCTGCTAGAAGACGCCGAGCTGACCCTGCACGCCGGCCACAAAGCCGGCCTCATCGGTGCCAACGGCGCCGGCAAATCGAGCCTGTTCGCCTTGATTCGTGGCGAACTGCACCCGGACTCGGGTGACTGCTTCTTGCCGGCCGACTGGCGCATCGCCCACATGCGCCAGGAAATCGAGACACTCGAACGCCTGGCGGTCGACTACGTGCTCGATGGCGACCTGCGCCTGCGCGAGGTGCAACGCGACCTCGCCGCAGCCGAAGCGGCCCATGACGGTGCCGCTCAGGCCCGCCTGCACTCGGAACTCGACAGCGCCGACGGCTACACCGCCGATGCCCGGGCTCGAAAGCTGCTGGCCGGCCTTGGGTTCACCAACGAGCAGATGGATCGGCAAGTAGGAGATTTCTCCGGTGGCTGGCGGATGCGTCTGAATCTGGCGCAGGCTTTGATGTGCCCTTCGGACCTGTTGCTACTCGACGAACCGACCAACCACTTGGACCTCGACGCCATCATCTGGCTCGAAGAGTGGCTTAAAAGCTACCCCGGCACCTTGCTGCTGATTTCCCACGACCGGGACTTCCTTGATGCCGTGGTCGATCACGTAGCCCACGTCGATCAACGCAAGATCACCCTGTATCGCGGTGGTTACAGCGCCTTCGAACGCGCCCGTGCCGAACGTCTGGCCCAGCAGCAACAGGCCTACGAGAAGCAACAGGCGCAACGTGCGCACATGGAAAGCTACATCGCCCGCTTCAAGGCCCAGGCCACCAAGGCCCGTCAGGCCCAGAGCCGGATCAAGGCACTGGAGCGGATGGAAGAGCTATCCGCCGCCCACGTCGATTCGCCGTTCGACTTCGTCTTCCGCGAGTCGACGAAAATTTCCAGCCCGCTGATCGACCTGTCGGATGCTCGACTGGGTTACGGCGACAAAGCCGTGCTGGAGAAGGTCAAGCTGCAACTGACCCCCGGCGCGCGGATCGGTTTGCTCGGCCCGAACGGCGCGGGTAAATCGACCCTGATCAAAAACCTCGCCGGTGAGCTTGAGCCGTTGGCCGGTCGCCTGACGCGCGGTGAAAACACCGTCGTTGGCTACTTCGCCCAGCATCAGCTGGATTCTCTCGACTCCAAAGCCAGCCCGTTGCTGCACTTGCAGCGCCTGGCGCCGACCGAGCGTGAGCAGACCCTGCGCGACTTCCTCGGAGGGTTCGACTTCCGCGGCGCGCGTATCGATGAGCCGGTACTGAATTTCTCCGGCGGTGAGAAGGCGCGTCTGGCCCTGGCATTGATCGCTTGGGATCGACCGAACCTGTTGCTGCTCGACGAACCGACCAACCACCTGGACCTGGAAATGCGTCTGGCGCTGACCATGGCCCTGCAGGAATTCAGTGGCGCGGTACTGGTGGTCTCACACGATCGCCATCTGCTCAAAAGCACTACTGACAATTTCTATCTGGTGGCCGACGGCAAGGTCGAGGAGTTCGACGGCGATCTGGAAGACTACGCCCGTTGGCTGGTCGAATACCGTCAACGCAATGCCCCGGTCAGCAATACCCCGGTCAATCCGGACAAGACCGACAAGAAGGCCCAGCGCCAGGCTGCCGCTGCGTTGCGTCAGCAATTGGCACCGCACAAGCGTGAGGCTGACAAGCTTGAAGCCGAGCTGGGCAAGCTGCACGAGAAACTGGCAAAGATCGATGCCAGCCTTGGCGACAGCGACATTTACGAGCCGATGCGCAAGAACGATTTGCGTGATCTGCTGGCTGAACAAGCCAAGCTGAAGGTGCGTGAAGCCGAACTGGAAGAAGCCTGGATGGAAGCGCTGGAACTGCTGGAAAGCATGCAGGCGGAGCTGGAGGCACTGTCCTGATGGAAGCCTTCAAGCTGCCGTTGCCGGCTGTGTGGGGCGAGCCGCTCTGGCTGGTTGTGCAAATTCTGCTGATCCTGCTGGCCGGTTATGTCGCCCAGCGTGTTGTCGCTAAATGCCTGACTCGCCTGGGCGAACGCTATCCGTTTCCGCCGCAGTTTTTCATGCCGCTGCGCGGTGGTTTGCGTTGGCTGATAATGGGCAGTGCGCTGATTTTCGTGCTGGAACGCCTTGGTGTGTCGGCCACGGTGCTCTGGACGGCGTTGTCCGGTTTCGTTGCGGTGGCCGCCGTGGCGTTTTTCGCCATGTGGAGCGTGCTGTCCAACCTGCTATGCGCAATTCTGATCTTCACCGTCGGCCCGTTCCGCATCGGCGATGTGGTCGAATTGGTGGATACCACCGACAAGCCCGGCGTCAAAGGTCGGGTGGTGGCGATCAATCTGCTCTACACCACGCTGATCGAAGCCGAAGAACTCGGCACCGGCAGTGCCATGGTGCAAGTGCCCAATAGCCTGTTCTTCCAGCGCTCGGTTCGACGCTGGCGTGGGACGGATGTGTTCCCTTCGAGCGGGTTTGAAAAGTAAGCCTTCTGTTGTCTGACACACCGCCATCGCGGGCAAGCCCGCTCCCACAGGGTTTCGGGCTGATCACAAACCTGTAATCCGACCCCAAAAAACTGTGGGAGCGGGCTTGCCCGCGATGGTGGTGTGTCAGACGATGGGCCCTTCAAGTCGCAAACGCTGGTCGGCAGTTGCCATGTCCTACAAAAAATCGGTAGTCATCGGCCCAAAGGCGCATTAGCTTAGACGTCTGTCATGAGTCTGAATCGAGGTGTGCGATGCTGCTTCAAACATGGCTGGCGTTTTTTGCCGCCTGCTGGGTGATCAGTCTTTCTCCCGGTGCCGGCGCCATTGCGTCGATGTCCAGCGGTTTGCGCTATGGGTTCTGGCGCGGTTACTGGAACGCCCTGGGCCTGCAACTGGGCCTGGCCTTGCAGATCGCGATTGTCGCTGCCGGTGTGGGTGCGATCCTCGCGGCCTCCGCCACGGCTTTCTATGCGATCAAATGGTTTGGCGTGGCCTACCTGGTCTACCTCGCGGTCAAACAATGGCGCGCGCTGCCCAATGACATGAGCGACGACGCCGCCATCCGGCAGATCGGCAAGCCGATGGCGCTGGTGTTCCGTGGCTTTCTGGTGAACGTCAGCAACCCCAAGGCCTTGGTGTTCATGCTCGCGGTGCTGCCGCAATTCATCGACCCCCACGCGCCGCTGGTGGCCCAGTATCTGATTCTCGGCGTGACCATGATCTGCGTCGACCTGATCGTCATGGCCGGCTACACCGGACTGGCGGCGAAGGTGCTGCGTTTGTTGCGCACACCCAAGCAGCAAAAACGCATGAACCGCACGTTTGCCGGGCTGTTCATTGGCGCGGCGGCGTTCATGGCGACCCTGCGCAAAGCGGCGGTGTAAAACCTTCAGGCACAAAAAAGGCGACCTCTTCAGGTCGCCTGATCGTTCCCATGCTCTGCGTGGGAATGCCTCAACGGACGCTCCGCGTTCGGCTCTTTGGGACGCAGAGCGTCCCTGGCTGCATTCCCACGCGGAGCGTGGGAACGATTAGAGCCTACTCAGTGCAAAATCACCGGCGCCGTATCCCGCGGCAGGTTATTGCGCAGCGGCGCTTGCCCCGGCTGCTCGTAACCACCGCCACCGAGCTGTTGGCTCAATTGCGCAGCCACATCCTCACCCAGCGCCTTGGACACGTCACGTACCACCCGTGGGCGGTTCAGCGAAATCTTGATATCCCGACCATTCACCAGTTTGGTGTCCTGACCTTCGCCCATCGCCGTGAAAGCCGAGGTGATTTCAAAGGTCTTGGTGTTGATCAGGCTGAAGTCCGCCACCAGCGTCAGCCCCAGCACCGCCGAATAGCTGTCGGTGTTGGCCAGCTCGTTCATGTCGCGGGTGAAGTCGATGTCTGACACGGTGCCGAACAGCACGTAGTCGGCACCCTTGAAGCTACCGGCCTTGATCCGCTTGATCACGTCATACACGTCACCTTTGGACGATGCTGTGTAAGGCGTGCCCTGCACCAGCTGGAACATGCCGGTGCGCAGAATCTTGCCCTTAATGTCGCCGGTGAATTTACGCAGCTCGCCTTGCTCGATGTAGCTGCTGGTTGCTTCGTACTCTTCGTAACTGGATGAACCACTGGCGCCGTAATAGCTCTGGCTGTGGTTGCTCTGGGCCGAAACAGTGTGGACGTATTGTTCCACCCGTTCCTGATACGCCAGGTCCGCTACTGCGACTTTCGGGGCCGCTTGCACGCTGAACGCGCAAGCCAGGGCCATCATGCCAATCCATGTGCGCATCGATTAACGCTCCGTGGTTTTGCGGATCTCTTTTTCGTCCATCCACTCGGCCAGACCGCTTTCAACGTCGATCAATTGCAGGCTGAATTTGTAGAAGACGTCCTTGTAATCGCTGCTGCGCTTGACGATCGAGCTGATCGAACCTTCAAGACGATATTGGGCAGCGATCATGTTGCCCGTCTTGGCCACGGTGCTTTTCTTGTACAAACCGCTCTGGTTTTGCAGCTTGAGCTGGTCAACCTGGCTTTGCATGGCGGTGTTGTCGCTGGCGAAGCGGGCAGTGCCGGACTTCATCAGTTGGGTCTTGATGCTGGTGGTGATTTCGCGGGTATCGATGTACTCGCTGGTCTTGTTCTTCACGTCGTAGACCTGAACCACCGGACGGCCTTGCAGGATGCCGGACTGGGCCAGGGAGCGGGTCATGGATTCGGCGATCATCTGCAGGTCGGTGGAACCGAACTCGTTGGTCACGGTTTCCACGGCCTTGGTGTCACCGTAGCTGATGTTTTTGCTGCCCAGCGTTGGCGAAGTGTTGGCGCAACCGCTGGCCAGGAGGGCGATGACGGCGATGAACGAAAAGCGTGCAAACATGGGAATGCTCTCTAAAACTGAACGAATAGGGTGTCGGGCTTAAGGCGTTTTGATTTCGAGACGGAAATCCACGGCTTTGGCGGTTGGCGCAATCGCCTGAATGAAACTGGTCTGCTCGCCGTACATCATCTGGCTTTTCCAGGTTTCCTCTTCGGCAACCGGGAAACCCTCAGGGCCGAGCCAGGCAAAACGGTAGTAGAAGGTCTTGTTGTTGTAGCTGGTATTGCTCAGCTGCGCATTGACCGTCATGAAGTCATTTTCCCGGGCCACGCGCATGGCGCCGACCACGATGTTCTTGAGCTTGCCCATGGCCACGACCTTGCTGGCAGCGCTGCCTGGCTCTGGCGGTGGCGGGGTGGCGCAGCCGGCCAGCAAGGCCAGGGCGACGACAGCGATGAATTTGAAACGCATGCAAAGACTCCGTTCTTAAGGTTGTTTGAGGCTGGCGACGGCGGTCGGGTTGGCGCTCGGGATCACGTGTGCGGCCAGGCCGTTGGCGAATACCTGGTTGCCCACGGCGCGCAGGGTGATGACCTGAAAGCGCTGATCGACGATGACCTTGACCACCGAACCGCCCACGGCGCTCGGCAGCGTGACGCTGTGCTCGCCTTTCTTCAAACGCAGACGCACCACCTGAGTGTTGTCCGGCAGCGTGCGCCACGTACGGGTATCGGCGCCTTCGAGTACAGCTGAAGTGATGCCGACTGCAAGACCTGCCAGCGGGTTGGTTTCGTTGATTTGCTTCTGTGCCACACCACGGGTGATCGCCCGCACGGTGGTGCGCAGGATGATGCCTGGCATGTCATCACGCAGCGCGCGACGGGACATGGCAGTGGTGCTGTTGAGTTGGGTCAGGTTCAGCTGCTGGCCGTCCACGCCGATCTGGGCAAAGGTGGCGGTTGAGGTATCGGGCTTGATGATCGGGAACGACAGCGGCGTGATCACCACGTTGTTGCTGATCGGCAACGGCAGCGGAATGCGGATCGAGTCGCGGGACGGTGCGAGACCGCTTTGCACGACGATCAGGATGTCGCTGTCTTCGTCCTTGGCCGGTTTGTCGAGATTCACCAGTGCCTGTTCCAGCAGCGGCGTGTTCGGGCGCAGTTCGACGGCCTTGCGATAACCCGGCGCCGCCAGATCTTTCTCGCCCAGGGCTTCATAGACGAAGCCGGCCAGATAATGGCTGAACGCACTCTGGTAGCTGTTTTTCAGGCTGACCACTTCCGGCGCGTCGAGGCTCGCCACCGGGTAACCCTGAAGATCCTTGTACTGGGTTTTGACGCCTTCTTTCTCGGCCTGCTCTTCGCTCTTGAGGTATTCCTTGTCGCGCAGGTCGGCGATCACCGCTTCACGTTCGTGAGTCTTCTTGATCGCGGTGCGCGCGCCGTCGAAGTCGTTCACCGCCAACAGGTTGAGGGCCATCTGCGTGGTCAGCATGACTTTTTCGTAGTCGTAGCCTTCGTAGCGACGAACCTTGTCGTTGACCAGGAAGCTGCCGAACTGAGCCAGGTATTTGTCGGTGTCGAGCTTGACCGCGTCTTCCCACTTACCCACCACCTGATCGGCGCTGGTCCAGGCGTTCTGGCTGCCGGACAAGTCGCCCTTGGCGCGCAGCAGTTCACCTTTCTCGAAGTAATAGAGCAGGTCTTTGTCTTTGCTGGTGTTGTTCTTTTCCAGCAGGGTCAAGGCGGCGTCGACGTTGCCGGAGACCAGTTGCTGGTTGGTTTGTGCAAGTTCCGAATCGTAGTTACGAAAGGCCGAGCAGCCGGAAAGCAGAGTGACAGCGCTGAGCGCGATCAAAGTGGGGGCGCGGAATGCCATAAGGGGTACGTCTTCCCTGAATATAAGCAGCCGCGTGCGGGTCGGGCTGTTGGGACCTATCGGCAGGGAGACTGGCGTCCTGCCAATTCCTCATAAAAAGAGGAGCTTAAATGCCGTATCGCAATAACGACGGCGCGGCATTATAAACAGGGATGCTGGCTATGTAATGGCTTTTTAATTACATGTTTTCACAAATGTGCCATTACTTATTTCAGACCGGATACCACACTACTTTCAGGCGCAACGGCAGGTTCGAAAGCCACTCCGTTGCTGTAAACCCGCTCGCCCAGCGCTCGCAGGCCTATGACCTGATGGTTCTGCTCGATGCGGACTTTCAGGGGCGCGGCGCCCGGCGCGTTGGGCAGGCTGATCAGGTGCTCGCCTTTTTTCAGGCGCAGGCGCGCCACCAGGGTGATGTTGGACAACGTGCGCCAGGTTCGGGTGTCCGCGTGCTCAAAGCCATTGTGCTGCGTCACGTAAGAGGCTTTGCTCGGGTCGCGTCGGTTGTCTGTAGCCTGAACAGAAGCAGCCAGGTAGGCGCGATGCGCGGTGCGCTGAATGATGCCCGGCATATCGTCGCGCAGCGTGCGCAAAGACATGTCGGTGATGCTGTTAACAAGGGTCAGTTGCTGTTTGCGACCGTCGATCGTCATCTGTGTGAACGCCGGGGTCGACGTGTCGGGAACCATCACCGGAAACGACACGTTGGCGACGATCACCTGATTGTCTTCCAGGCGCACCGGGTAGGGGACACGAACCGAGCTGCGCGCCGGAGCCAGGCCGCTTTGCACGATGATTAGCACATCACTTTCATTTGCCTTGGCTGCGGGTTTGTCGAGTTCGCGCAATGCCTGCTCGAAGAAGGGCAGGTCGGGTCGCAACTCGATGGCCTGGCGATAACCCGGGGCGGCAAGATCACGCTCACCCAGCGCTTCATACGTAAACCCGGCCAGGTAGTGACTGAATGCACTCTGATAGCCGTTTTTCAGCGCGATCACGGCGGGCGCATCGAGGGTCATCACGGGATAGCCCTGGAGATCCTTGTAGTGCACGCGAACGCCCTGAGCCTTGGCTTCTTCTTCAAGTCGCTCGTATTCCTTTTCCCGCTGACGGGCAATCAGTGCTTCACGTTCGTGGGTTTTCTTGATGTCGGCGCGAGCACCGTCGAAGTCATTCACGGCCAACTGGTTCAGGGCCATCTGCGTGGTCAGCATGACTTTTTCGTAGTCGTAGCCATCGTAGCGCCGCAGTTTGTCATTGATGATGCTGCCCCAATGATCGCCCATCGCGGACAAGAGCTGTGTGCCAGCAGACTCGACGGTGTCCTGGCGCTGGATCACCATTTGCTCTGCACTGCGCCAGGCAACCTGGCTTTGCGGCAGCGCACCACCGGCACTCAGGACTGCACCTTTTTCGAAGTAGTAGAGCAGATCCCGTTCTTCTGACGGATTGTGCAGCTCCAGCAGTTGGAGAGCGCCCTGCGGATTTCCGGCTTTCAACTGGGCGGTCGTTTGCTCCAGTTCCAGGTCGTAGTCGCGATAGGCGGCGCAACCAGTCAGTTGCAGGGCAAGGCTTAACAGCAGTGAGAAAAACAGGTGTGAACGCATGGACACGTTGATTCTTCCCTGAACGAAACCGGCGGAGGGTGGCAATTGGCCGCTGAATTTATACGCAGCTACGCAGGAAATACCAACAAAGCTTGAGTGAAACTCATTGGGAGTGAACAATGTGTTACTTCGTATTTCCATTTGAGATTTATTCATGATTGCCTCCTCTCGTTTTCTGGCGTGGCTCGTGCTGCCGGTGATCGCGTTCTGCAGCTTCAATGCGCTGGCCGAAACCGCGGAAGGTGCGCCCAAGGCCCTGCATTTGCTCGATTACATTGGCGCCGATTACCCAGCGACGGTCGAGGCGGGCAAGGTCATCGATGAGTCTGAATACCGCGAACAGCAGGAATTCCTCAAGGTGCTACAAGGTTTGATCGCCGATTTGCCGGCCAAACCCGAACGCGCAGAGCTGGAGCAGGGCGTCGGCAGCCTTGGCGCTGCCATCGCCGCTCGCAAGGACGGCGCGGATGTTGCCCGTCAGGCGCGGCAGCTGGGGGCAAAACTGGCGGTGACCTATGAGGTCAGCCAAGCCCCGGTTATCACTCCAGACCCGACTCGCGGCGCGCCGCTGTATACCCAGCAATGCTCGGTGTGTCATGGCGAGGCGGGTGTCGGTGACGGTCCGGCGGGTGTCGGCATGACGCCACCGCCGGCCAATCTGCGTGATGCCGTGCGACTGGACCGTCTGAGCCTCTATGCGATCTACAACACGCTGGGCATGGGGGTTGAAGGCACCGACATGCCGGCTTTCGCCGATCAGTTGGATGATCGTCAACGTTGGGACCTGGCGACCTATATCGCCAGCTTCAGCGCCGATCCGGCTGCGGCCAAATCCGAGAAAACCTACAACATCGCCGACCTGGCACGTCAGACTCCAGCCGAAGTGCAGGCCGCCGAAGGTCCGCAAGCAGCCGCCACTTTCCGAGCGCAACGAGCGCAACCGCCGCTGGTCAAGCGTGGTCCGGGGCAGTTGCTTGATTACACGGCGACCACCCTGGACAAGAGCATCGCCGCCTACCGCGCTGGCGATCACGATCAGGCCTACGACCTGTCGGTGGCCGCGTACCTGGAAGGCTTCGAGCTGGTCGAAAGCTCTCTGGACAACGTCGACGCCAACGTGCGCAAAGACACCGAAAAATCCCTGATGGCGTACCGTCAGTCGTTGCAGGACGGCTTGCCGGTGGCCCAGGCCGAGCAGCGCCTGGAAGCGGCCAAAGCCAAGTTGAAAGAGTCCGCTGGCCTGCTGGGCAGTGATGGCTTGAGCTGGTCGCTGAGCTACATTTCCGGTCTTTTGATTCTGCTGCGTGAAGGTCTGGAAGCGATTCTGGTGCTCGCGGCGATCCTCGCATTCCTGCGCAATACCGGTCAGCAATCGGCGGTACGCAGCGTCAACATCGGTTGGGGCCTGGCACTGCTGGCCGGGCTGGCGACCTGGGCGGTTGCGGCTTATGTGATCGACGTCAGCGGCGCCCAGCGTGAACTGCTGGAAGGCGCGACGGCGTTGTTTGCCAGTGTCATGGTGCTCTGGCTCGGCGTGTGGATGCACGACCGTCGCCACGCAGCGGCCTGGCAGGATTACATCAAGAGCAGCCTGGTGAGTGGTGGCGGGCGTTTCGGCTTTGCGATCCTGGCGTTCTTCTCGGTTTATCGCGAGCTGTTCGAAGTGATCCTGTTTTACGAAACCCTGTGGTTGCAGGCCGGGCCGGCAGGACACAACGCCGTAATGGCGGGCGGGGCGACGGCGCTGGTAATGCTGATCGGTCTGGCCTGGGTGATTCTGCGTGGCTCGGCGAAACTGCCGCTGGCGTTGTTTTTCAGCATCAACGCCGGGCTGCTGTGCGCGTTGTCGGTGGTGTTTGCCGGCCATGGCGTGAAGGCGTTGCAGGAGGCCGGGATCTTCGGCACGCGGCCGGTGTCGTTCTTTGACTTCGACTGGCTGGGGATCCACGCTGATGCCTATTCGCTGAGTGCTCAGGCCGTGGCGATCATTGCGATCATCGTGTTGTACAGCCGTAGCCGGATGGCTGAGAAGCGGCGGGTGTCGGTTTCCTGAAACATTCGCTACGCTCATAATCGCGGGCAAGCCCGCTCCCACAGGTTCAGCGCTAACCTTGTGGGAGCGGGCTTGCCCGCGATGCTTTTCAACAGAGGAAATAATATGCGCGTGTGGATCGATGCCGACGCCTGCCCTCGGGCGGCCAAGGATCTGGTGGTGAAATTCGCCCTCAAGCGCCAGTTCGAAGTGGTACTGGTGGCCGGTCAGCCGCAGATTAAACCGGGCCTCGCGCTGGTGAAGTTGATCGTAGTACCCAGCGGCCCGGATGCCGCTGACGATTACCTGGTGGAACACGCGGTGCCAGGCGAGCTGGTGATTTGCAGCGATGTACCGCTGGCGGATCGGCTGGTGAAGAAGGGCGTCGCGGCGCTGGATCCACGGGGCAAGGAGTTCGATGCGCAGAACATGGGCGATCGACTGGCGGTGCGTAACCTGTTCACCGATCTGCGTGAGCAGGGCCAGATGAGCGGCGGACCGGCGCCGTTTGGCGAGCGCGAGAAGCAGGCATTCGCCAATGCGCTGGACCGGATACTTACGCGGTTGTCGCGCAAGTCTTGAGCAAATGATCGTTCCCACGCTCCGCGTGGGAATACCTCAATGGACGCTCTGCGTCCGCTTTGGGACGCAGAGCGTCCCGGGCTGCATTCCCACGCGGAGCGTGGGAATGATCATCTTGCTTCTTTTACTCGTCGTTTTCGTGGGTCAGTTCCAGCACGCGGTCGACCAGTTTATTGATGCCGGAAGCAGCCTCGCTGATCGATTGCGCCAGCATGTACGCCGGAGTGCTCACCAGCTTGCGCGCCTTGTCTTCGACGATGTCGGTCACCGCGCACTCGGCATGGGTGGCGCCCATCTTGTTCATCGCGGCAGCGGTATCGGCATCGTTGCCGATGGTGCAGGTCACACCCGGGCCGTAGATCTTGGCCGCCAGGGCCGGCGAGATGCAGATCAGCCCCACCGGTTTGCCGGCCTCGGCGAACGCTTCGGTCAGCGCCAGGACGTCAGGTTGAACGCTGCAACCGGCACCTTCGACGGCAAAGTTCGACAGGTTCTTGGCCGACCCGAATCCGCCGGGAACAATCAGCGCATCGAAGTCTTCGACGCTGGCTTCACGGATATCCTTGATGTTGCCCCGGGCGATCCGGGCCGATTCCACCAGCACGTTGCGCGCCTCGGGCATTTCTACGCCGGTCAGGTGGTTGATGACATGCAACTGCGCGATATCGGGTGCGAAACACTGCACCTGGGCGCCGCGCTGGTCCAGCCGCAGCAGGGTGATCACGCTTTCGTGGATCTCGGCGCCGTCGTACACGCCGCAGCCGGAAAGGATCACTGCAATTTTTTTGCTCATGGGCTTTTCTCCAGATTCATGGCGTTAAATGTCCACTAATTTGTCACTCGTTGCCATAGGGTTAACACGCGGCTACACCTAATCTCTGCTGAACGATTCTGATCAGGGCGCGTCATGGACTTCATTCTGTATGCGGTGCCGTTTTTCTTTGTGCTGATTGCGGTCGAGTTGCTGGCCGACCGTTGGCGCGGGGTGAGCAATTACCGCGTGGCAGACGCGATCAACAGCGTCAGCACTGGTGTGCTGTCGACTACCACGGGCCTGTTGACCAAAGGCGTCGGCCTGGTGACTTATGCCTTCGCCCTGAAGCATCTGGCCGTGATTGAGCTGTCGGCCGACAGCGTCTGGGTCTGGGTGTTTGCCTTCGTCTTCTACGACTTCTGCTATTACTGGCTGCACCGCATGGGTCACGAACGCAACATCCTCTGGGCTGCCCACTCGGTGCATCATCAGAGCGAGGATTACAACCTCTCCACGGCCTTGCGCCAGACCAGCACCGGGTTTCTGTTGAGCTGGATTTTCTACCTGCCCATGGCCGTGCTCGGCGTTCCACTCGTGGTGTTCGTCAGCGTTGCGGCGCTGAATCTGCTGTACCAATTCTGGGTGCATACCCGGCACATTCCCAAGCTCGGCTGGTTCGAATGGTTCTTCGTCACGCCGTCCAATCATCGGGCTCACCATGCACAGAACGCTCTTTACATGGATCGCAACTACGGCGGGGTGTTCATTATTTGGGACCGTCTATTTGGCTCGTTCCAGGAAGAGGACGACAACGAGCCGGTGATTTTCGGCGTGACCACACCGCTGGCGAGCTGGAATCCGTTGTGGGCGAACGTGCAGTTCTATGCGCAGCTATGGGATGACGCACGGCGCGCCGAACGCTGGTGGGACAAGCTGCGGATCTGGTTCATGCGCACCGGTTGGCGACCAGCGGATGTGGCGGCCAAGTACCCGATGAACAAACCGGACCTGAGCCAGTTCCGCAAATTCGAGGTGCCGCTGGATGGACGCCAGCAGTGGTATGTGGCGCTGCAGTTCTGCGTCTACATCGCCTTGGGCAGTTACTTGATGAACCTGGAGCAGAGCCTGCCGACTTCGGCCCTGGTGTTGGGCTGGGGCGCCGTGGCACTGGGGCTGTTTGTGTTGGGCGCGGCCCTGGAAAATCGCCCGCAGGCGTTGAAGCTGGAGCTGTTGCGGCTGGCGTCGAACCTGCCGCTGGTGTGGCTGGCGCCAATGGTCGGGTTATGGCCGGACAGTGTAATGGGCAATGCGGTGGGCTGGGTGGGGCTGCTCAGTTACAGCCTGCTCAGCGGCATCGGTCTCTATTGTTGTAGAAACCGCTTCACTCGATGGGCGTCGTAGGTTCGCTGGACTTGGCCTGTTCAGCTTTCAACGCTTGCTCGTCGGCGTAGATCTTCTTCGCCAGACGGGCATTCTTGAAGCGCCGCCGCAGCCACAGGCAAAAGCCCAGTACCAGCAGGGCGCCCAGCACCCACAGCTCATACTTCTTGACGCTGCCCAGCATGCCTTCGAGCACTGCGCCGAAATGATAGGCGGTGGAAGCCAGCGCGGCGGCCCAGATGGCTGCGCCAATCCCGTTGAGCAGCAGGTAACGTCCCGGTGGATAGCCCGACAGACCGATCGCCACTGGCATCACGGTGCGCAGTCCATAGACAAAGCGGAAGCTCAGCACCCAGATGTCCGGGTGCTTGCGGATATGTTCCAGCGCCCGATCGCCCATCAGTTGCCAGCGCGGTTTGCGCGCCAGCAGTTTGCGCCCGTGCTTGCGTCCCAGGAAATACCACAGCTGATCGCCGGCATAACTGCCGAGGAATGCCACGAGCATCACCACCTTGATGTCCATGTATCCACGGAACGCAAGGAAGCCCGCGAGCACCAGGATGGTTTCGCCTTCGAAGAATGTGCCGAGAAAGAGGGCGAAGTAGCCGAATTCCTGAAGAAATTGTTGGAGCATTGTCTGGGTGCTGGCGAAATGAACGCGCAGCCTAACCCCTCGGACACATTCAGGAAAGTGTCAAAATGTGTCTCGACGTGAACATTTCCTACAAGGACAATGGAATGCGGCTTCCTGAAGCACAACTGTCATCCGTTCGTCATAATGGCCGCTTATAACTGTCACGCTCGCCCGCCAGCGCGGGCTCAGGAGTCTGCCGTGAGCTTTACCCCCGCCAATCGTTTGTTTCCTGCAACCCGCCTGCGTCGCAACCGTCGTGATGAGTTCTCGCGTCGACTGGTCCGTGAAAACGTACTGACCGTCGATGACCTGATCCTGCCGGTGTTCGTGCTGGACGGTGAAAACCGTCGCGAAGCGGTGGCGTCGATGCCGGGCGTCGAGCGCCTGACCATCGACCTGTTGCTGGAAGAAGCGGCCAAGTGGGTTGAGTTGGGGATTCCGGCCCTGGCATTGTTCCCGGTGACGCCGCCGGAGCTCAAATCCCTGGACGCCGCTGAAGCCTGGAATCCCGACGGCATCGCCCAGCGCGCCACCCGAGCCCTGCGTGACCGGTTCCCGGAGCTGGGTGTGATCACCGACGTCGCCCTGGACCCGTTTACCACCCACGGTCAAGACGGCATTCTCGATGAAGAAGGCTACGTGCAGAACGACATTACCGTCGACGCACTGGTTAAACAGGCCCTGTCCCACGCCGAAGCCGGCGCTCAGGTGGTGGCGCCTTCGGACATGATGGACGGTCGCATTCAAGCGATCCGCGAAGCGCTGGAGCTGGCCGATCACGTCAACGTGCGGATCATGGCTTACTCGGCCAAATACGCCAGCGCCTATTACGGCCCGTTCCGCGATGCGGTGGGTTCGGCGCTGAACCTGGGCAAGGCCAACAAGGCCTCCTATCAGATGGACCCGGCCAACAGCAACGAAGCCCTGCACGAAGTGGCGGCGGACTTGTCAGAAGGCGCGGACATGGTCATGGTCAAGCCAGGCATGCCGTATCTGGATATCCTTTACCGGGTCAAAGAAGAATTTAAAGTGCCGACCTTTGTCTATCAGGTCAGCGGTGAATACGCCATGCACATGGCAGCGATCCAGAATGGCTGGTTGAGCGAAGGGGTTATCCTCGAATCCCTGACCGCTTTTAAACGTGCAGGCGCTGATGGCGTCCTGACTTACTTTGCCGTCCGTGCTGCTCAATTGTTACGAGAGCAAAAATAGCCCTCCCAGGAACATTCGATGAATACCGAAGGACTCACTGAAGTTGCCGTAAAAGACGCTCAACCTGTGGTGGAGCCAATCGCCGAAACCCCGCCGGAGCTGGAGCCTGCTCCGGCCGCGGTGGTGGCCGAGCCCGTTGTTGCGGCGCCAGCGATTGCCATTCCCGGCCTGGATGACAGCAGCCTGTACATCCATCGTGAGCTCTCGCAACTGCAGTTCAACATCCGCGTGCTGGAACAGGCGCTGGATGAGTCCTACCCATTGCTGGAGCGGCTGAAGTTTCTGCTGATTTTCTCCAGCAACCTGGACGAGTTCTTCGAGATTCGTGTCGCCGGCCTGAAGAAGCAGATCACCTTCGCTCGCGAACAGGCTGGCGCCGATGGCCTGCAACCGCACCAGGCCCTGGCTCGCATCAGTGAACTGGTGCACGGCCACGTCGATCGCCAATACGCGATCCTCAATGACATTCTGTTGCCGGAACTGGAAAAACATCAGGTCCGCTTCATCCGTCGCCGTTACTGGACCACCAAGCTCAAGACCTGGGTTCGTCGTTATTTCCGCGACGAGATCGCCCCGATTATCACCCCGATCGGCCTCGACCCGACGCACCCGTTTCCGTTGCTGGTGAACAAGAGCCTGAACTTCATCGTCGAGCTCGAAGGCATCGACGCCTTCGGTCGCGACTCCGGTCTGGCGATTATCCCGGCACCGCGTCTGCTGCCGCGGATCATCAAGGTGCCGGAAGAAGTCGGCGGTCCCGGCGACAACTATGTGTTCCTGTCGTCGATGATCCACGCCCACGCCGATGACCTGTTCCAGGGCATGAAGGTCAAGGGCTGCTACCAGTTCCGCCTGACCCGAAACGCCGACCTCGCGGTCGACACCGAAGATGTCGAAGACCTGGCCCGCGCCCTGCGCGGCGAGTTGTTCTCCCGTCGCTACGGTGACGCGGTGCGGCTGGAAGTTGCCGATACCTGCCCGAAACACTTGTCCGACTATTTGCTCAAGCAGTTCAACCTGCATGAGACCGAGTTGTATCAGGTCAACGGCCCGGTCAACCTGACCCGGCTGTTCAGCATCACTGGCCTGGACAGTCATCCGGAGCTGCAATACAACCCGTTCACCCCGCAGATCCCGAAACTGCTGCAAAACAGCGAGAACATTTTCAGCGTGATCAGCAAGCAGGACATTCTGCTGCTGCACCCGTTCGAGTCGTTCACCCCGGTGGTCGACTTGCTGCGTCAGGCAGCGAAAGACCCGCATGTGTTGGCGGTACGCCAGACGTTGTATCGAAGCGGCGCCAACTCCGAGATCGTCGATGCGCTGGTAGACGCTGCGCGGAACGGCAAGGAAGTGACGGCAGTGATCGAATTGCGCGCGCGGTTCGATGAAGAGTCCAACCTGCAACTGGCCAGCCGTCTGCAAGCGGCCGGTGCGGTGGTGATTTACGGCGTGGTCGGTTTCAAGACCCACGCCAAGATGATGCTGATTTTACGCCGCGAGGCGGGCGAAATTGTCCGTTACGCCCACTTGGGGACCGGCAACTACCACGCGGCCAACGCCCGTCTGTACACCGACTACAGCCTGCTGACCTCCGACGACGCCTTGTGCGAAGACGTCGGCAAACTGTTCAGCCAGTTGATCGGTATGGGCAAGACCCTGCGCATGAAGAAACTGCTGCACGCACCGTTCACGTTGAAGAAGGGCATGCTCGACATGATTGCCCGGGAGACGCAGTTCGCCCTCGACGGCAAACCGGCGCACATCATCGCCAAGTTCAACTCGCTGACCGACCCGAAGGTCATCCGCGCGTTGTACAAGGCCAGTCAGTCCGGGGTGCGTATCGATCTGGTTGTGCGTGGCATGTGCTGCTTGCGACCGGGCATCGCCGGGGTCTCCCATAACATCCATGTGCGCTCGATCATCGGTCGTTTCCTGGAACACACCCGGGTTTTCTACTTCCTCAACGGTGGCGAAGAGCAGATGTTCCTGTCCAGCGCCGACTGGATGGAGCGCAACCTCGACAAGCGCGTCGAGACTTGCTTCCCGGTCGAGGGCAAGAAGCTGATTTTGCGGGTCAAGAAAGAGCTGGAGCTTTATCTGACCGATAACACCCACAGCTGGAGCCTGCAGGCGGACGGTCGCTACATCCGCAACACGCCGACCGGCAACCAGAACCCGCGCAGTGCCCAGGCCACCTTGCTTGAGCGTTTGGGTAGCCCGATTCTGGCTGTTCGTTAACGTAGATTCGGTTGATACAAAAAAGGGCGATCCATGTGGATCGCCCTTTTTTGTTCCCGCTGTCCCGTCCTGAATAAGGTTTACACCTTCTGATCTGTTTTTCAGGAGGACGTAATGGAATCAGCAAAAAGGCGTAGTCAGCGAGACTACACGCT